>JAITLM010000143.1 GCA_031277885.1 Microbacterium sp. | reverse complement strand
GCGCTCGAATCCGGCTTCCGCCAGCGGCGTCTCGTCGACCTCCGCTCCGAGCCAGACCCCGACGAGCCCGCGCCCCCTGTCCTGCGCCCGCGCGACGCCCCGCCGCAGCGCATCGACCGTCGGATCCTCCGGGAACATCAGGTTCATCCCGTCCGGTCCGTCGGTCCAGACCAGGCCGTCCTCGATCAGGCACTCGCCCCCCAGCGTCTCCGCCCGCGCGCGGAACCACGCGGTCTGCACGCGTTCGCACTCCGCCACGGTGGCCATGGCGTCCAGTGTGGCGGTTCGCCGTCGCGGAGGACAGCCCTAGCCCTCGGTCGCGGCCCTCGGGTTCACATTCAGGGCGGCGGTGACCGGCGCCGGCTCCACGTCCGCGAGGGCGGCGGGGGCCTCAGGCAGCGGCGGAAGGGCTTCCGCGTCGAGCCAGGCGTCGAAGAACGCCTCCAGCCGGCGGCCGGCGACGGAGGCCGCGAGCGTGCGGAACTCCTCGGTCGTGGCGGTCGCCGCCGCGTGCTGAGACGTCCATGCGCGGATGATGCGGAAGAACGCGTCCTCGCCCACCGTGAGCCGCAGCGCATGCAGGGCGAGTGCGCCGCGCTTGTAGACCCGATCGTCGAACATGAGCTCGGGACCGGGATCCGAGAGCACGAGGTCCTGCGGCTCTGCCGCGAGCGCGGCCCAGTGGCCGAGAGCCTTCGCATGCGCGCTGCGTCCGCCGCTGCGCTCCGACCAGATCCACTCCGCGTAGCAGGCGAAGCCCTCGTTCAGCCAGATGTCGCGCCACCGCGCCAGCCCCACGCTGTTGCCGAACCACTGGTGCGCGAGCTCATGCGCGATGAGGCGCTCGAGGCTGCCCTTGCCGTCGATGTGATTCGCGCCGAACACGCCCATGCCCTGCGCCTCGAGCGGGATCTCCAGGTCGTCCGCCGTCACCACGAGCCGGTAGGAGGGCAGCGGATACGGCCCGAACGCCTCGGCGAACACGGCCATCATCTGCGGCAGCGGCGACAGGTCCGCGTCCACGCGCGCGGTCAGCCCCGCCGGGTGCAGCACCTGCCCCTCGACCCCGGAGAGATCCATGCCGCGTGAGACATATTTCCCGATCTGCACGGTCGCGAGGTACGTGGGCGTGGGCGCTGCGCGTTCGAAGACCCACGTCGTGCGCCCGCCCTTGGTCGTGGTGGACACCGGCTCGGCCGCCGCGACCGCGTAGCCGAGATCCGTCGTGATCGCGAGCCGGTAGGTCGCCTTGTCGGAGGGGTGGTCGTTGCACGGGAACCACGATGGCGCGCCGACGGGCTGGGAGGCGACGATCGCACCGTCCTCCAGCTCCTCCCAGCCGAGCGTGCCCCAGCGGGTGCGCCGCGGACGAGGCGCACCGCCGTAGGAGATCGTGAGCTCGAACGGATCCCCCGCCGTGAGCTGCCGGCCGAGCGCGACCTTGACCTTGCGATCGGTCTGCGTGAAGCCGATCCGGCCGCCGAGGTCGCTGCGCACCTTGGTCGCACGCAGCCCCGCGAGATCCAGCGAGATCGCCGAGGTCGCCTCGACGGCGCGCCCGCGCACGATCGCGACGCCGTCCAGCCGGTTGGTGCCGAGCCGGTAGTCGATCGTCAGGTCGTAGTGCTCGACGCGGTAGCGGCGGTCTCCGGAATGCGGGGTGTAGTCGTCGGGGCTCACGGTTCCATGCTCACAGATCCCGGCACGACGGATGCACGACACTCACCGCAGTCCCGGCGCTCACTCCGCCGCCTGGTAGCTGCGCACCTTCACGACGCGCCAGGGCCCGATCGGGTTGCCGCTCCAGCGGCTGCCGACCGGCACGCTCTCACCCCGCATGACGAGCGAGGCAGGACCGACCGTCGCATCGGATCCGATCGTCGCGGCAGGCAGGATCACGCTGTGCGGGCCGAGGGTCGCACCCGCCTCGAGCGTGACCGTGTCGATGCTCATCACGCGGTCGTGGAAGAGGTGCGTCTGCACCACGCAGCCGCGGTTGACCGTCGCACCGTCGCCGAGCGTGACCAGATCCGGCTCCGGCAGCCAGTAGCTGTCGGTCCAGACGCCCTTGCCGATCGTCGCGCCCAGCGAGCGCAGCCACACGGCGAGCGCCGGCGTGCCCGCCGCCGCGTTCGCGAACCACGGCGCCGCCATCATCTCGGTGAACGTGTCGGCGACCTCGGTGCGCCACACGAAGCTCGACCACAGCGGGTGCTCCCCGGGGCGGATCGGCCCGACGAACGCCCACTTCGCCGCGGTCGCGAACGCCGCCGCGACCGCGCCAGCGATCAGCAGCACGAGTCCGGAGAGCACCACGGTCCACACCAGCCCGATGCTCGTGGCCAGCGCCGCGAGCGCGAGCAGAACGGCGAGTCCGAGCGCGCAGGAGAGGATGACGGGGACGATGCGGCACAGCTCCCAGAGGCCGCGGGCGACCCGCAGGGCCGTGCGAGGGCGGTAGGTGCGCTCGAGATCCGACTCGTTCACCACCCGGCGCAGACGCACCGGCGGGGATCCGAGCCAGGAGGATCCGGCCTTCGCCTTGTCCGGCGCCACCGAGAGCACCGCGACGAGGCCGTCCTTGGGCACCTTGTGCCCGGCGCCGGCCATGCCCGAGTTGCCGAGGAACGCGCGCTTGCCGATCCTCGCCGCGGCCAGGCGCATCCATCCTCCGCCGAGCTCGTAGGACGCGACCATCGTGTCGTCCGCGAGGAAGGCGCCGTCGTCGATCGTCGTCATCGAGGGGATCAGCAGCACCGTGGAGATCTCCACCTCCTTGCCGACCTTCGCCCCGAGAAGACGCAGCCAGGTGGGGGTGAACAGGCTCGCGTAGAGCGGGAAGAGCAGCGTGCGGGCGGAGTCGAGCAGGCGCTCCGTGGTCCACGCCTGCCACGCGATCCTGCCGCGGACGGGGTGGATCCCCTCGCGCAGTCCGATCGACAGCAGCCGGGTCCCCGCCACGACGAGCGCGGCGAACACGAGCCCGGTCACGAGCACGGACGGCACGAGCCAGATCGCCAGTCCGGGGAGCGCGGCGGCGAGCGAGGAGGCTCCGCGCGCGCCCTGCACGAGCACGAGCGCCCCCAGCGCGAAGGCCAGCACCGGAAGGAGTCCGAGAGCCATGCTCGATGCGGCATACGCCCACAGCCAGCGGCGCGGTGCGGGCGGGCGCTCCGGCGCGAGCGGAGCGGACTTCCCGCCGACGCGAACGGCGGGCGATCCCGCCCAGCGCTGCCCGGCGCGCACACGGCCGAACACCGCGGATCCGGGAGCCACCTCCGCCGCGCGGCCGATCCGCGTTCCGGGGGCGAGCGTGCTGCGCGCGCCGACGACCGCACCCGCGCCGATGCGGATCCCGCCGACGCGCACCGTGTCGCCGTCGATCCAGTATCCGGAGAGGTCGACCTCGGGCTCGATCGCGGCTCCGGCGCCGATGTCGAGCATGCCTGTCACGGGCGGCAGCGTGTGCAGGTCGACGTCGGGGCCGATCTTCGCCCCGAGCGCCCTGGCGTAGTAGCTCACCCAGGGTGCGCCGGCGAACCCGACGGGGTCGATCTGGTGGCTCACCTGCTCCGCGAGCCACAGCCGCAGGTGCACGCCTCCCCCGCGGGGGTAGTCGCCCGCCCGCACGCCGGCCAGCAGGATGCGGGCGGCGATCGCGGCGATCGCCATGCGCCCGAACGGCGTCGCGAAGACCACGAGCCCCGCGATCAGCAGCCATAGCGGCGCGGTCGGCAACCAGTCGAACCCCGGCACGAGGTGCAGGATCGCGCTCCCGGTCAGCAGCCACAGCACCCACCGGATGCCGCCGAGCACGAACAGCGGCGCCCCCAGGATCGTCTGGATCCACTGCATGCGCCGGGGGGTGGGCCGGGACTCGTGGAAATCGCCGGGTTCGGGCTCGTCGTCGCCCGCCTCGGCCTCGACCGCGTCGGCCATGCGCCGCAGACGAGGCAGGTCGTACACGTCGGCCATCGTGAACTCGGGCGCGCGGGCACGGATCCGGCTCACCAGCTGCGCGGCCGCGAGGGATCCGCCGCCGAGCTGGAAGAAGTCGGCGTCCTCGTCGAGCGGCCGGGTGCCGAGCACGGCGAACCACTGCTCGGCGAGCCAGGCCGCGGTGCCGGTCAGCGTGGAGTCGTCGGCGTCCGGATCCGTCAGCGGCCACGGCAGCGCCGCCTTGTCGACCTTGCCCGAGGTGCGCACGGGCAGGTCGTCCATGACCGCGAGCAGCGGGATGAGCGGGGCCGGGAGCGTCTCCGCGAGCTCGGCGCGCGCGGTCTGCCGGTCGAAGCCCTCGGTCGGCACCACGTAGCCGACGAGCAGCGGAATACCGCCCTCGCTGCGCTGCACGACGACGGTCGCCGCCGTGACCGCGGTGAGGTTCTGCAGCGCGGCCTCGACCTCGCCGAGCTCGATGCGCCGGCCGCCGATCTTCACCTGGTCGTCCGCGCGGCCCTGGAACACGAGGCCCGCCTCCTCGTAGCGCACGAGATCGCCGGAGCGGTAGGCGCGGTCCCAGCCCAGGGACGCCATCGGCGCGTACTTCTCCGCGTCCTTCGCGGGGTCCAGGTACCGCGCGAGGCCGACGCCGCCGATCACGAGCTCCCCGACCTCGCCCTCGGCGACCTTGTTGCCCTCGGCGTCGACGACGGCGAGCTCCCAGCCGTCCAGCGGCAGGCCGATCCGCACCGGCTCCCCTGCCCGCAGCGCCTCGCCGTCCATCTCGGCCGCGCACGCGACCACCGTGGCCTCGGTGGGGCCGTAGGTGTTCCAGACCTCGCGGTCCTCGCCGACCAGCCGCGCGGCGAGCTCGGGCGGCAGCGCCTCGCCGCCGAAGATGAGCAGCCGCAGGTTCTCGATCGCGTCCTGCGGCCAGAGGGCGGCGAGCGTCGGCACGGTCGACACCGCGGTGATGCCGTGCCCGAGCAGCCAGGGTCCGAGATCCTCGCCCGAGCGCACGAGTGCGCGCGGCGCCGGCACGAGACAGGCGCCGTAGCGCCAGGCCAACCACATCTCCTCGCACGAGGCGTCGAACGCGACCGAGAGCCCTGCCAGCACCCGGTCGCCCGGACCGAGCGGCGCATCCTGCAGGAAGAGGTTCGCCTCGGCGTCGACGAACGCGGCCGCCGACCGATGCGTCACGGCGACGCCCTTGGGCACCCCGGTCGAGCCGGAGGTGAAGATGATCCAGGCGTCGTCCAGCGGCATCGGATGCGGCACGGTCGTGATCGAGACCGAGCTCGGGTGCGGATCCTCCCCGTCGAAGAGTCCCGATCCGGCTCGCTCCCCCGCCGTCACCCCGGCCGCCCCGGCCGTCCCGGCCGTCCCGACTACGGGGTCCGTTTCGGGGCGCGCGGGGTCCGTTTGGGGCGCGCCCTGCCCGGATTCGACGGCGTGGTGCGCCCCGAACGGGGAATCTGCGCCCCGGAACACCCCTCCGGCGCCGATCACGCCGCGCACCTTGGCCTCGCCGAAGACGAGGTCGGCGCGCTCCTGCGGGTCGTCGGCGTCGACCGGGACGTATGCCGCACCCGCCGCGAGGGTGCCCAGGATCGCGAGGTAGAGCTCGCGCCCGCCCGAGGGCATCCTGATGCCGACCCTGTCACCGCGCATGACCCCGTGCGCGCGCAGCCGCGCGGCCGTGCGCCAGACCTGGGCGAGCAGCTCGCCGTAGCTGAGCGCTCCCGCCGCATCCTCGATCGCGGAGGCGTCCGGGTGCCGGCGCGCCGTGTCGACGAGGATGTCGATCAACGTGCGCGGTGTCGCGGCGAGCGCGGCGCGGTCGAGGATGTCTTGCATCGGGTTCCGTTCGAGCTGCTGTCACGCCGGGGCGCGTGCGCGCTCAGGGTACCGCGGGCGGGGAAACAGCAGGTGAAGCATCACTCCGGAACGACGCACCGCGTCATCGGACACGGACCTGCGTCCCGCGCCGCGGCGGGATCCGGGAAAAAAGATTCGAGGATGACGCGTCCCTGGTGCCAAGATGCTTGTGACGAAGCGCTGTTCCCGGAACGGGACCCGACCCATGACCGATGCGCTCGTGCCGCCTCCGGCCCGGAGCCGCGGCGTGGTGCGCCTCGGCAGGAGGCCGTCCGTGGAGGTGTCATGACCGAGGTGCGAAGCGATGCGGAGCTGCTCCGCGACGTGCGCGCCGGCGATCGCGGCGCCTATGACGCGCTGTGGCGCAGGCACTACGGAGCCGGGATCCGCTACGCCGGACGGCTGGCGCCGACGCGGGCCGAGGATCTCGTGTCCGAGTCCTTCCTCGCCATCTACCAGCAGGTGACCACGACCCCGAACGGACCCACGTTCGCATTCCGCTCCTACCTCAAGGCCGTGATCCGCAACACGTCGATCCGCTGGCACAAGGATGCGGAGCGTCTGATCGATTCGGACGACGTCGACGACGTGGAGCACCGCGACGCCCTGAGCTATGCGGAGCAGGAGTCGGAGTCCGCCGACGTGCTCGCCGCCTTCCAGGAGCTCCCAGACCGGTGGCAGCGCGTGCTCTGGCTGGCCGAGGTCGCCGATGCGAGCCGATCCGACATCGCGCGCGAACTGCAGATCAGGCCCAACGCGGTCTCGGCGCTGCAGCGCCGCGCGCGCTCCGGACTGAAGTTCCAGTGGCTGAGCAGGCAGATCCCCGTCGCGTTGCGCGAGGAGACGGCCCATGTCGCCCGGCTGCTCCCCCAGTACCTCACAGAGCCCCGCAATGCGATGCTCGCCGCGGAGGTCGGTGCGCACACCTCGGACTGTGCGGACTGCCGCGAACTGCTGGGCAGCCTCCGCGGCGGCGCCGCACGCCTGCAGGGCACCACGCTCGCCGTGCTGCTGGGGTCTGCGGGGCTCACGGTCCCCGCGGCCGCATCGATGACCACGGGGACGGCGGCCGCTGCCGCAGCGGTCTCCGCCGCGGGGATCGGCGCCTCCGGATGGTTCTTGGTGGGAGGCGGCCTGATCGTCGCCGGATCCCTCGCCCTCGCGCCACTGGTGATCGTGGCGCCCGCCCTCCCCGATCCTGCTCCGACCTCCGCCCCCGCGGCGATCACGGCGCCTCTGCCCGAGCTCCCCCTCCTTGCGATCCCGCCGCTGACGTCGGCGGTCGACGAGGTGGTGGACACGACGCCCATCCCGATCGGGACGGTCGAGCTCGGCAGGCTGGTCACCGATCCGTCGATCCCGGTGATCGACCTCAGCACCGCCCCGGTCTCGCAGTACCTTCCGCCGAGGCCGCTGCCCGCCGGCCCCGACACACCCGGACCCGGATCCGGCACCGGCGGAACGCCGGGCCTCGACCCCGGCGTCACCACTCCGGCCGATGTCACGGCCTACGTCGCGCCGATGATCACCGGGCAGACCGCCCCCGGCAACTCCGTCGCGATCGACTTCGCCTCCCAGCGGTATCCGGTCGATGTCGCCCCCGACGGATCCTGGACCTTCGACACCCGTCCGCTGGCCTTCGACACCGGGACCTACGACTACTCCGTCTGGGCCTTCACCCCCACGGAGCAATCTCTCGCGACCACCGGGACCCTCACGCTGCAGGCCCCGACCGTGCAGGGATTCGAGCAGATCGGCGGACCGATCCCGCTCGAAGAAGCACGCACGACCGGACTCGTGGTCTCGATCACGGGGCCGGCGAACGGCACCGTGTGGGTGTCCACCACGAACACCGACGCGACCGTGACTCTGGACAGCACCGGCCACGCGATCCGTCGCATCAGGATGCTCGCCGACGGATGGTACCCGTTCGGCTTCGCGGTGATCGACGCGGACTGGTACTCCGGACCGGGCTTCGGGGCCACCGTCGACGTCCTCGACGCGAGCCGCGGGCCGAACTGGCCGCGCGGCGGCGGCGGTGTGTTCGAGATCGTCGACCCCTGATCCCCCGATCCGGCCAGGCCGAAGAGGCGCGGATCAGCCTGCGCCGGGCGGGGTGCGCTTGGAGTCGGCGAGCTCGTCGACCACGAGCGAGCGCTCGTCGATCGTGCCGTTGCGGTAGGCCTGGCGGCCGACCATGTGCGCGGACAGCGGGGCGGTCGCGAACTGCATGAGCACGACCGGCGCCACGAGCAGCAGTCCCAGCGCGACGCCGATCACGGAGCGCTGCGAGAGCGCGATCGCCAGGCAGATCAGCAGCAGTCCGAGGACCTGCGGCTTGGTGGCGGCGTGCAGCCGGTTCGGCACATCGCGCAGGCGCAGCAGTCCGATCGCGGCGATGAGGCACAGCAGCGCGCCGATCAGCACGAGCACCCATACGGCGGTGTCCACCACGACATCGGGGATCCGCAGCTCGAAGACGTTCATCGCTCTCCCCCGTCCCTGCGGGTGCGGCGGGCGAAGGCCCGGTTCCTGGTGGCGGCGTTGCTGGTGGCGGCGTTGCTGACGGCGGCGTTCATGACGGCGTGTTGTCCCTCCGCGCGACATAGCGGGCGACCGAGATGGAGCCGAACACGCCGACCGCGGCGACGACGATCAGCACCGGCAGCGTGCGGGTGTGGTGGTTGATCGCCATGTCCGCGCCGAGCACGCACATGACCTCGGTGAGGAGCACGTCGGCGGCCACCGCCCGGTCGAGGATCGACGGCCCGATGACGATGCGGATCACCGCGAGCACGGCGGCGACCGCGAACACGATCATGATGACGAGCAGCAGCGGATTCATCGGCGACCCTCCTCTGATCCCTGCGCAGGGCCCGATCCGGTCGACGGACCGGATCCCTTCGGCCGGTGCGGCGTCGGCGAGCTCCCGGCCACCGTACCCCCGAGACGCTCCGCCTCGGCGCGTTCATCGGCGCGCAGCTGCGCCGCCTGCGCCGGGGATCCGAGCGCGCGCACGATGCGGCGCTCCCAGCGCAGCACGCCCGCGCGCTGGCGCTCCACGTCCTCGAGCGAGCGCACGCCGATCACGTGCAGGTACAGCGTCCTGGTGTCCCGGTCGGCCTCGACCACGAGGGATCCCGGGATGAGCGACGACGTGACGGCGACGTGCGTCATGACGAGATCGTCGGCGTGGCGCAGCGGCACGGCGATGATCGCGGCCCCCGGTGCGCGCCGCGGGTTCAGCACCTGCACCGCGACACTGAGCGAGCCGTGCACGACGGCCGCCAGGAACTGGACGACGAGGATCGCCGCCCACCACAGGTTGATCCGCCCGGAGAGCTCGATCGTGGGCAGCCGGAACACGCGCGTCACGAACAGCGCGACCGCGATGCCGGTCACGGCGGAGAGCACCGTGAACTGTCCCCAGAGCAGCATCCACAGCACGACGAGCCAGAGCAGGAACGGCAGCTGCAGGCCGATCTCGCGCCAGAGTCCGCGCTTCGCGGCGGCGCTCATGACGAGGCCTCGTCCCCGTCGAGCATGTCGAGGTGCACGGGCTGCAGCAGGTTCGCGCCGATCCGCTCGCAGAGACCGTAGATGGGACCGGCGAACACGGTCAGCGCGAGGGTGACGGCGACCATGCCGCCGGTCGCGAAGGTCATGATCGTCGGGATCCGGCGCCGCTCCTGCTGCTCGTCCGCGGCCGGCGCGCTGCCGAGATGGGCGATGCGCTCGTTCTCCTGCTCCTCGGGGGTCTCGTCCTTGTCGCGCCAGAACGCGAGGTTCCATGCGCGCATGAGCGCGTAGAGCGTGAGCAGAGAGGTGAGCACGCCGCCAGCGATGAGCACCCAGATCAGCGGGGTCGCGACCTGCGCCGCCGCCTGGAACAGCGCGAATTTACCGATGAAGCCGGAGAACGGCGGCAGGCCGCCGAGGTTGATCGCGGGCACGAAGTACAGCACGGCGATGAGCGGCGCCGCCTTCATGAGCCCGCGCACCTTGAGGATCGACGTGCTGCCCGCCCGGCGTTCGACGAGTCCCACCGCGAGGAACAGGGTCGTCTGCACGATGATGTGGTGCACGATGTAGTACACGGTGGCGCCGATCGCGGCGGGCGTGGCGATCGCCAGGCCGAACACCATGTAGCCGACGTGGCTGACCAGCGTGAACGACAGGATCCGCTTCAGCTCGGCCTGCGCGACGGCGCCGAGTATTCCGATCACCATGGTCGCGAGCGCCACGATCATGAGCAGCGTGTTGATGCTCGACACGTTGAACAGCTGCGTCTCCGTGCGGATCAGCGCGTACACGCCGACCTTCGTCAGCAGGCCCGCGAACACGGCCGTGACCGGCGCGGGCGCCGTCGGATAGGAGTCCGGCAGCCAGAATGACATCGGGAACACGGCCGCCTTGATGCCGAACGCGACCACGAGCATGAGGTGCAGCACGAGCTGCGTGCTGGGCGGGATCTCCCCGATCCGCTCCGCGATCTGCGCCATGTTCACGGTGCCCAGCGCCGCGTAGATGAGCGCGATCGCGACCAGGAACAGCACGGAGGACACGAGCGAGACGACGATGTAGACCGCGCCGGTGCGGATGCGCGATTCGGTGCTCCCGAGCGTGATGAGCACATAGGACGCGACGAGCAGGATCTCGAAGCCGACGTACAGGTTGAACAGGTCGCCCGCGATGAAGGCGTTGAAGATGCCCGCGGCCAGGATCAGGTACGAGGGGTTGAAGATCGAGATCGGTGTCTCCTCGGCCCCGTCCGCGGCCCCCTGGCCCACCGAGAAGAGCAGGACCGCGACCAGCACGATGCTCGACACGAGCACGAGCAGCGCGGCGAGCCGGTCGACGTAGAGCACGATGCCGAACGGGGCGGGCCACCCGCCCACCATGACGGCGATCGGCTTGGTCTGGTCGACCACGACGAGGAGGGTCGCGGCGATCACCGAGACGGCGGCGAGGGTGGCGACCGTGACGATGACCTGCACGCGCGTGTTGCGGCCGAACACGAGCGTGATCGCGGCGCCCAGCAGCGGGAGGGCGACGAGCAGCGGGACGAGGGCGTTCATCGCGGCTCCTCCCCCGGGTTGCGGTCGTCGTCTGTCTCGGTCGCGGCGTCGGGGGCCGGGTGGTCAGGTGCGCGGAACGGCCGCGGATCCGGACGGTCCACCGGCGCGTCGTCGACGAGGCCGTCCAGATCCTTCGCGTGCAGCACGCGGATCGGGGAGGTCGCGACGCCCACGAAGTCGGTCGTGGCGTCCTCGTCCTCGAGGTCGACCTCGTCGTCCATGAGGTCCTCCTCGATCTCCGTCCGCTCGCGCAGCGAGATGTCGGTCTCGTCGTCCTCGACCGTGTCGGCCTTGCCGAGCTGCCAGGAGCGGTAGATGAGCGCGAGCAGGAAGGCGGAGACGGCGAAGGTGATGACGATCGCCGTGAGCGTGAGCGCCTGAGGCAGCGGGTCGCTCATGTCGCCGTCGATGCCGTAGAAGGGCGCCCGTCCCGGCCTGCCCATCACGATCAGCAGCAGCAGGTTCACGGCGTTGCCGAGCAGCAGGAAGCCGATCAGCACGCGGGTCAGGCTGCGCTCGAGCATCGCGTACACGCCGCAGCCGAAGAGCACCGCCATGACGATGATGAGCACGAGGGAGACGTCCATCAGATGTCCACCCCCCGCGCGCGCATCTCGAGCGTCTGCCGGTCGACCTCGGCGCCGAGGCTGCGCAGCACGTCGAGCACGAGCCCGATCACGACGAGGTAGACGCCGATGTCGAAGAACGTCGAGCTGACGAACTCGATGTGTCCGATCACGGGGATCTCGGCCTCCCACACGGCGCTGGACAGCGGTGCGAGCCCGAAGAACAGGGGCACCACCGCAGCGCCGACGGCGAGGATGAGCCCCGCGCCGAGCAGGCGCCCGGCGTCGGTGGGCGCCGCGGCGCCGAGCTCCCAGCGCCCGCCCGCGATGTAGCGCATGACGAGGGCCATGCCCGCGACGAGACCGCCCGCGAAACCGCCGCCGGGGGCGTTGTGACCCGCGAAGAGCAGGTAGATCGACACCACGATGATCGTGTGGAACAGGATCCGCACGATCACTTCGAGCAGGATCGAGCGATTCTCCGGCTTGACGTTGCCGCCGCCGACGAGCCACGCGCGCGGCGCCGTGTCACCGGCCGTCTGCACGCGCACGCCCTCCGTGGTCTCGACGAGCGGCCGGCGGCGCGCCTGCCGCGGCCCCTCGGGCAGCGCCTTCGTGGCGGACAGGCGATCGGCGCGATGCGTGACGAACACGAGCGACGCGACACCCGTGGCGGCGAGCACCAGCACCGACAGCTCCCCCATCGTGTCCCAGCCGCGCAGGTCGACCAGCGCGACGTTCACGACGTTCTTGCCGTGGCCCAGCTCGTAGGCGAGCTTCGGGAAGGCCTCGGAGATGGGCGCGGCGACGCGGGATCCGGTCGCCACGATCGCGACGCACGCCATCATCACGCCCGCCGCGATGCCGAGGATCGCGCGTGGCACCCGGCCCACGGAGGCGTTGTGCTCCCCCATCCGGGCCGGCAGCCGGCGCAGCACGAGCGCGAAGGTGACGAGCGTCACGGTCTCGACGAGGATCTGGGTGAGCGCGAGGTCGGGGGCGCCGCTGGTGCCGAACAGCACGACCATGCCGAGCCCGGTCACGGAGACCAGGACGACGCCGGTGTAGCGCTTCTGCGCCCGGATCGCGAGCAGGCCCGCGAAGATCATGATCGGCGCGACCACGAGCTGCACCGGCGTGTGCCAGGCGCTCAGCTGCGCGTTCGCGGGGCCGCCCGCGATGAGCGCCGTGGTCTCGGCGGCGATCACGACGACGAAGATCGTGCCGACGTAGACGGGCAGCGAGCCGCGCTGCGTGAGCGACGTCGTCACCACGGAGAGCCGGTCGACGCTGCGCATGGCCAGGTAGTACACGTCCTGGGCCGTGAACCGCAGCAGACGGGGACGGCGGTCCCAGCCGAGGCGGCGCGTGAGCGGGAACAGGGCGAGGCCGAGAAGCACCGCTCCCAGCGACAGGAACAGTGCGGGGGCCAGGCCGTGCCAGAGCGCGAGGTAGCCGGGATCCAACGGCGAGCCGTCGTAGCCGGGCGCCTTCGCGTCGTCCGCGTAGCCGTAGAGGACCACGGTGACGGCCGAGGCGAGCGGGCCGAGCACGAGGGTGGCGAAGGCGAGGATCACCGGCGAGACCAGGAAGCCGAAGGGCGGCGACGGCCATTCCGTATCGGGCATATATGCGCCCGCGGCATCCTTCTTCCGCCAGAACGCTCCCCAGAGGAACCTCGCGCCGTATGCCGCGGTGAGAATGGATCCCAGGATCACGCCCACGAGCGCGACGATCCCCCAGGGGGATCCGCGCTGGGACTCCTCGAAGAGCGCCGCGAGCGTGGACTCCTTCGCCGCGAACCCGATGGTCGGAGGGATCCCCATCATGGATCCGACCGCGAGGAAGCCCGAGATCGCGAGCAGCGGAGCCTGGCGTCCGACCCCGCTGATCTCGGTGACGTCGCGCGTGGAGAGCTGGCGGTCGATGACGCCCACGATGAGGAACAGCGAGGACTTGAACAGGGCGTGGCTGATCACGAGCGCGAGCCCGGCCAGCATCGCGTCCGGCGTGCCGTAGCCCAGCACGACGGTGAAGAAGCCGAGCTGGCTCACGGTGCCGAAGGCGAGGATGCGCTTGAGGTCGGTCTCGCGCAGCGCCTGCACGCCGCCGAGCAGCATCGTGAAGACGCCGAGCGTGATCGTGATCGGACGCCACGGTCCGGACAGGGCGAACACCGGGGCGAACCGCGCGATGAGGTAGATGCCCGCCTTCACCATGGCCGCGGCGTGCAGATAGGCGCTCACCGGGGTGGGCGCCGCCATGGCGCCCGGCAGCCAGAAGTGGAACGGGAAGATCGCGGACTTGCTCAGCGCGCCGACCAGCAGCAGCACGATCGCGGCGTCGACGAGCGGACCGGTCGGTGCGAGCTCCAGGATCCGCGACATGCTCGAGGTGCCGGCATCGACGGCCAGGAACACCACGCCGATGAACATCGCGAGGCCGCCGAGCGTCGTCACCAGCAGCGCCTGCAGTGCGGCGCGTCGGCTCGCACCACGGCGGTGATAGTGACCGATCAACAGGTAGGAGAGGATGCTGGTCAGCTCCCAGAACATGACCAGCAGCACCAGGTCGTCGGTGGTCACCAGCCCGTACATCGCGCCGGCGAAGGCCAGCAGCACCGCGGCGAACTGCCCGATGCCCTCTTTCGATCCGCGGAAGTACCACCGGCAGTAGAGCAGGACGAGCGCGCCGACGCCGGTGACGATGAGGGCGAGCAGCCAGCTCAGCTCGTCGAGCCGGAAGGAGAGCGAGAGTCCGAGCTGCGGGATCCAGTCGATCGATTCCCGCGGCACGAGGGCGGGATCCTCGGATCCCGCGAGCACCTGCGGCGTGAGCGCCACCAGGTGCACGAACGCGGCGGCGGGGACGAGCGCCGCGACCGCGAACGCGCGTGCTCCGATCCAGGAGACCAGCAGCGGCAGCAGCAGGGACGCGAGGGCGAACACGGCGAGGAGTGTCAGCACGGCGGTCTCCTCTGGCTCGTCGGTCTCTGCGGACTCAGCGCGTGAGCGTGCAGGTCGACACAGGCGGGCGGGTTCGGATCCAGTTTACGTGCCGAAACAGGCATCCACCGCCGCGAACCTCACGAACGGGGTCCGACGACGGGGGCCGGGCCCGTCGTCGTGCCCTCGCGGAACGTGCACGTGAAGCGGATCGAAGCGGCCTCCTCCCCCGCCAGCATCCGCGCGACGGCATCCCCGGCGGCGCGCCCCTTCTCGACCGCGGGCTGCACGGCGGTCGTGAGCACGTGATCGCCCAGGCCGTCCACCGCGATGCCGTCGAAGCCCGCCACGCTGACGTCCTCCGGCACGCGCAGGCCCGCCTCCTCCGCCGCGCGGATCACACCGGCGGCGAGGAGGTCGCTCTGCGCGATGACGGCGGTGGGGCGGGTCCGCTGATCCGCGAACAGCAGGCGCCCCGCGATGAGCCCCTCGTCGATGAGGCTGCCGCCCGCGGAGACCACGCGCGCATCGGGGAACACGGACAGCGTCCCGTCCAGGCGCGCGCTCGTGACGGGGGTCGTGATGGACGCGATGCGCGCGGGCGTCGCGTCCCCGCGCACCCTCGCGCCGTCGAAGGGAAGGGTGACCACGGCGACGTCGCGGTGTCCGAGCGCGCGCACATGGTGCGCGATCTGCGCCGCGGCCTCGCCGTTGTCCAGCTCCATCCGCGGTACGTCGTCGCCGGCGTCCCCCTCGATCACGACGACGGGCAGGCCCCGATTGCGCACGGCCCGAAGCGTCTCGCGCATGCGTCCGCTGCAGCCGATCAGCACCGCGGCGTCGATGGGCGCCGTGGCGAGCGTGGGAGCGTCCGACCCCGCCTCTGGATCGTCCCGCAGCAGGAGCACCCCCGCGCCGAGCGCGGCGAGGCCGTCGGTGAGGCCGTCCATGGTCGCCGTCTTGATCGGATCCAGGAAGGCCGTCCGCAGGTGCTCCTCGAGCGCGACCGCGACGATGCCGCTGCGCCCCCGCCGCAGCGAGGCGGCACGGGGATCAGGACCGGTGTACCCGAGCTCGGCCGCGACGGCGAGTACCCGCTCCCGGGTGGCGCCGGCGACCGGCGCCTTCCCGCTGAACACGACCGACGCCGTGGAGGGGCTCACCCCCGCCGCGCGTGCCACGTCTGCGATCGTGGCACGGCGCCGCACGGCCGAAGGATCGGGATCCGAGCTCATGTCTCGACAATAACATCGCGGAGAACACGCGGGTCGAATCGATTCGATACACTGGGCGGATGGACACCGCCCTCACCCGCTCCCAGTTCGTGCGCTGGCGTGCCGCGATCTTCGCGATCTTCCTCGCCAGCGGTCTGTCCATCGCCACCTGGGCCTCGCGCGTGCCGGACATCAAGGCCGCGCTGCACATCGAGAACGGCCAGATGGGTCTCCTGCTGCTGGGCATGGGGGTCTCCTCGATCATCGGCATCTCGACGAGCCCCGCGGTCATGGCACGCACCGGGGCGCGCCTCGGCATGCTCGTCACGATGCTGAGCTTCGCCGTCGGCGTGGGCCTCGTAGGCCTCGGCACGAATGTGCTCGGATCCATCCCCGTGGTGGTCGTGGGGCTCGTGCTGTTCGGCCTCGGCAACGGATCGCTCGACGTGATGATGAACGTCGAGGCGACCGCGATCGAGCAGCAGATGGGCAAGACGATCCTTCCGGTGTTCCACGCCTTCTTCAGCTTCGGCACCGTGATCGGCGCGGGGATCGGCGCCCTCGTGGTGCATCTCGGACTGAACGTCGCCGCGCACACCCTGCTCATCGCCGCGATCATCGCGGTGCTGGCGATCGCCTGCCGGCTCAACGTTCCCGAACGCGAGGCGACGCTCGACCCGCAGCCCGCGGAGAAGCCGCACTGGCGCGAGCGCATGCACGTCGCACTCGAGGCCTGGCGCGAGCCGCGCACGTACTTCCTCGGCATCGTGATGCTGGGCATGTCGTTCGCCGAGGGCGGCGCGAACGACTGGCTCGCGCTCGGCGTCTCCGAGGACCATCAGGCCGGCCCCGCCCTGGGCGCCGCGGCCCTGGCGACGTTCTCCGTCGCGATGACCGTCGTCCGGCTCTTCGGCGGCCCGCTCGTCGACCGCTTCGGCCGCGTCATCGTGCTGCGCGTGCTGGCGATCACGGCCGCCGCCGGGATCCTGCTGTTCATCCTCGCGCCGAGCACTCCGCTGGTGTTCGCCGGCGCGGCGCTGTGGGGGATCGGGGCCTCGCTCGGCTTCCCGCTGGGCATGTCGGCGGCTGCCGACGACCCGGCCAAGGCCGCCGCCCGCGTGAGCGCGGCCGCCACGATCGGCTACATCGCCTTCCTCGGCGGCCCGCCCGTCCTGGGCTTCATCAGCGACCACATCGGCCTGCTCAACACGCTCTACGTCCTGGTCGTGCTGGCGGCGCTCTCCGGCCTTTTCTCGGGGGCGGCCCGCCCGCTCCGGGAGGAGGAGAAGGTCAGCGCCGGCTGAGCGGCGCCGCGCGCAGGCTCCACGACGATCAGCGGTGTCGGACGATCGCGGCCGCGTGCGAACGGCTGCGCGCTCCCAGCTTCGCGAGCACGTTGGACACGTGCGTCTTCACGGTCGTCACCGAGATGCCGAGGTGCTCCGCGAGCTGCGCATTCGACCAGCCGCGCAGTATGCCGTCCAGCACGTCCTGCTCGCGGGCCGTGAACGCGCCGCCCACCGGCGCCGCGGCGGAAGGCGGCTCCCGGTCGGTCACGGCACCGGCCCGCGCCGCGGCGAGCGCACGGCGGGTCACCCTCGGGTCGAGCACGCCGTCTCCTGCGGCGACCGCGCGGATCGCCTCGACCAGCGTCGCCGCATCGGCCGTCTTCAGGAGGAAGCCGGCGGCGCCGGCGAGGATCGCTCCGTCCACGAGGTCGTCCTCATCGAAGCTCGTGAGCACCAGGACGTCGGCCAGGGCTTCGTCCACGATCTCCCTGGTGGCCGAGATCCCGTCGCGGCCGGGCATCCTCAGGTCCATGAGCACGACATCCGGCCGCAGCGCACGGGCGTTCCGCACGGCCACCGCGCCGTCCGAAGCCTCGCCGACCACGTCGATCCCGTGCGCCTCGAGCATGATCCGCAGCGCGCTGCGGATCGCGCCGTGATCGTCGGCGAGGAGCACCCGCGGCGCCGGGCCGGTCACGGCGCCTCTCCTCGGGGGAGCTCGGCGCGCACCGACCAGCCGTCGCCCGTCGGGCCGGCGGAGAACTCGCCGCCCAGGGCGCGCACGCGCTCGGCGAGCACCGCGAGACCCGTGCCGGATCCGGCGAGCGCCGGGCCGGACGCGCCCCGCCCGCCGTGCGAGTCGATCCGGATCAGAAGCCGATCCACGCCGTCCGAGAGCCGCACCCGCACCTCGGCGCCGACCGCGTGGCGCGCTCCGTTGGCCAGGGCTTCGCGCACGACACGGGCGGCGGTCTGGTCGACGAGCAGGGGGAGCGCACCGGTCCGCCCGTTGATCTCGCGCTCGTCGCCGCGCTCGTCGGTGCGCTCGTCGGCGATGCGCTCGTCGCTGATGCGCACGCTGAGGCCGCTCCACTCTGCCGCGCGCACGAGCTCAGGGATGTCCGCCAGCGTCGGCGCCGGTGCCGGTGCTTCGCCGCCGTCGCGCAGCACGGCGATCATCGAGCGCAGCGCCGCGTGGGCGTCGAGGCTCGCATCGCGCACGGCACGCAGGGCGGCGCGATCCCGCGTCTCGTCCGGGGGCGTGGACAGCGCCGCCTCCGAGCGGATCGCCATCGCCGACACATGTCCCGCGACGAGGTCGTGCAGCTCTCTCGCCATGGTCTCGCGCTCATCGCGCACGGCCTCCCTCGCCGCGTCCGTCGCCCTGCGCCGCTCGAGCGCGGCGACCTCCTCCGCCCGTCCGACCGCGACCGCCCACCAGTAGTCGGTGCCGAGGAGGGTCGCGATCTGCAGCGTCACGAGCATCGCGATCCTGGGGTCGGAGGTGCGCAGCAGCGCGAAGACCAGGAAGGCGCAGGCGACGATCACGAGCGCGACCGCAAGCCCCCGGCGCACGCGGGCCGTGGCCCGATGCACGGCGTGCCAGAGCACGTCCAGCAGCACGACGAGGGATCCCAGCCCTCCCACGGTCGCCGCGTCGCCGGCGAACAGGGCCGCCGCCACCGGGAGCGCGAGGAGGGGAGGGATCCGGTCACGGAGCGCGATGAGGACGCAGCCGGGCAGCGCGAACGCGAGCGCCCACCAGGGCGAGATCGGGAAGGGCGTGACGCGGAACAGATCCCAGAGCCCGGCGAAGCCGAACGCCGAAGCGACCACGCTGAGCAGCGCGGTGCCCGCGGCGTCGGCGACCGGCCGGGAGACCCCGTCGAGCATGCGGGGGAGGAGGGAGGGAGGACCCGGCACGGCGACGCGATCGAGCGTGCGCGGACTGTCCATCGCCCTATCGAACCATGCGGCGCTCCGCAGACGCATCGGCCGAAAGGAGGAGCGCCGCGCGCGGCTTTCCGCCCTTCGCCCGATCCGCGACGGCCGGGCGGACGGGAGCCTTGGGGGCATGGACCTCTCGCCGGAAGCCCCGCTCGCCCTCACCCTCGCCGTGCTCGCACTCCTGGACGGGCTGAGCGTGGGCACCCTGCTCATCCCGGTCTTCCTGCTGCTGCCGCCCGGACGCGTACGGGTGCGGCGGATCCTGCTCTACCTCGGCACCATCACCCTCTTCTATCTGCTGGTCGGGCTGCTGTTCCTCTGGGGCCTCGTGAACGTCGTCGACGTCGCCGCCGACTTCCTCTCCTCGGATGCGGGGCGGGTCGCGCGCCTCGTCGTCGGAGCCGCCCTCCTCGTGGGCGCCTTCCTGGTCCCCGGTGCGAAGAAGAAGGAGGCCGTGCTCGTCGACAGCGTCGCAATGGGCGAGGCTCGGGGCGGCCCCGGCCCGTTCCCTCCGGTCGCCCCCGATGCGGCCGAGCCCGCCCCGGGGCGGATCGCGCGGTGGCGCGATCGGCTCCTCGACCCCGCGACCCCGCCGCTGGTGGTCGTCGGTCTCGCGATCGCCGCCGGCCTGGTCGAGGTCGCGACGATGCTGCCCTACATCGTCGCGATGACGATGCTCGCCGATGCCGGCATCGGCATCCCGCTCCGCATCGCCGCACTCGCGGGCTACTGCCTGCTCATGATCGCGCCGGCGCTCCTGCTGCTGGTCCTGCGCGTCATCGCCGCCCGGGCCGTCGAGGGGCCGCTTCGGCGGCTCGGCGCCTGGCTCAGCCGCACCGGCGCGGAGAACACGGCCTGGATCGTCGGCATCGTCGGATTCCTCATCGCGCGCGGCGCCGCCTCCGAGCTCGGGCTCTTCTCCGGCGTCGGCGCACTCTTCGGAACCGGCGGGAGCTGAGGCGCGGCCCGGCGGGCTAGGCTCTTCGGGTGCGTCTCGTCATCGCCCGCTGCGCCGTGGACTACTCCGGCCGGCTCAACGCCCACCTGCCCCTCGCCACGCGTCTGCTCGTGCACAAGGGCGACGGCAGCCTGCTCGTGCACTCGGACGGCGGCAGCTACAAGCCGCTGAACTGGATGAGCCCGCCGTGCCGCCTCGAGCCCGAGCAGCCGGGGGAGGAGGAGGCGTCCGCGGGCGTCACCGAGGTGTGGCGGGTCACGCATCAGAAGACCGGCGACGCGCTGCGCGTGCAGATCTACGAGATCCTGCACGATTCGGCCCACGAGCTGGGCGTCGACCCCGGCCTGCAGAAGGACGGCGTCGAGGCGGATCTGCAGCGCCTGCTCGCGGAGCAGGTGGATCGGATCGCCGAGGGCGCGACGCTGGTGCGCCGCGAGTATCCGACCGCGATCGGGCCCGTGGACCTCATGGTGCGCGACGCGGACGGTGCGGCGATCGCCGTCGAGATCAAGCGCCGCGGCGACATCGACGGCGTGGAGCAGCTCACCCGCTATCTCGAGCTGCTCGGCCGGGATCCGCACCTCGCCCCCGTGCAGGGCGTGTTCGCCGCCCAGGAGATCAAGCCGCAGGCGCGCGTGCTCGCCGAGGACAGGGGCATCCGCTGCCTCATCCTCGACTACGAGGACATGAAGGGCATCGAGTCCGGTATCCCGCGGCTGTTCTGAGCCGCATTCCCCGAGAGGCATGAACATGGCCGCGTCCCCCTACACCTGCGTCCTCTGGGACGTCGACGGCACGATCGCCGACGCCTCGGCGGGGATACTGCCTCGTCTGGTCGAGGTGTATGCGGCGTTCGGCCTTCCGGAGCCCGCGCAGAGCGAGCTGGCCCGCTGGATCGGCCCGCCGATGTTCGAGTCGTTCCGCGACCTGGCCGGCCTGTCCGAGGGGGACGCGCACCTCGCGGTGCGGAAGTACCGGGAGCTCGCCATGCGCGACGGCTACGCCGCGAGCGTGCGGATCTACCCCGGCGTGGCCGAGGCGCTGCAGGCGGTCAAGGCCGCGGGCATCCCGCAGGCCACCGCGAGCTCGAAGCCGGAGAATCAGGTGCTCGCGATCCTCGAGCACTACGGACTGATCGACGACTTCGTCATCGTCGCCGGGGCACTGCCCGACACCTCGGGCCTGCATGACGGCAAGGAAGCGGTCCTGCGGCGCGCCCTGCACCGGCTCACCGAGGCGGGCGTCGACGTCAGCCGCCCGGTTCTGATCGGCGACCGCCTGCACGACATCGAGGGCGCCGCTCCCCTCGGCGTGCCGGTGATCTTCGTCACCTGGGGTTTCGGCGAGCCGGGGGAGTCCGCCGGCGCCGTCGCCGAGGTCGCGACCCCCGACGAGCTGCTGCGGATCCTGCTGCCGCAGGGCTGACCTCTGCGGCCACGCGGCCTCCCGCGCGTGAGAAACCACTTCTGACACGAGACATCACGCCTGACGTGGTTTCTCGTGCGGGATCTGGTTTCTCGCGCCGAGCAGCCGCGAGCCACCCGCGCAAAAAGAGACTCCCCCGGCGCCGAAGCACCGGGGGAGTCAGAAGTCCGTGTCGCTCAGAGCGGACGGATGTTCTCGGCCTGCAGGCCCTTGGGGCCCTGCGCCACATCGAACTCGACGCGCTGGTTCTCGTCGAGCGAGCGGTAGCCGGAGGATGCAATGGCGGAGTAGTGCGCGAACACGTCAGCTCCACCGTCGTCGGGGGAGATGAAGCCGAAGCCCTTCTCCGAGTTGAACCACTTAACCGTGCCCTGAGTCATGTACTGCCTTCTTGCTTGGGCTTACGCCGGCGCAGACGCGCCGACGATGCTAACGCTATCCGAGTCGACCCGCATAGCAACACCCCGGATGACAAGGTGACGAAAATGTTGCAACTCGCGTGACGAGCGGGATCCGCTCGCGGAGAGACGGGAGCCAGGGGCGCCTCCCGAGGTGCGTCCCGGAAATGGAGCGGGTCCCCACCGCGGGGGGAGCGATGGGGACCCAGGACGACCGGAGGGTGCGTCTGAAACCAGCATAACCCATGTTCGGGGGTTCTGTCCCCCAAAAGGGGGACAAAATATCGATGGCGGCGCTATCATCTCAGTACATCGGAATACTGGGGATGAAGCGGCCCCCCCGGGGGATCCATTGGGGACTGGATGCGCCGAGGGGGCCATTGCACGCACTGACTGCCGGTCTCTGGGGAAGACCTTCCACCCTCGCTGGGGACGTCGGGTGGGAGCAGCCGTCTTCACGTGCGCGCGGTCCACACTAGGCGAGGCCGCGCGCCCGTGTCCAGGACACACGGGGGCACCGATCGGAAAACGCTCTCATTCGGTCAGAGAGCGCCATTCCTCGGCGAGAAGGCCGTAGTTCATGCCATCCATCCACTCTCCGCTGCGGTGCAGGGCGGTCTGCCGGCTGTGCTCTTCGCGCCGCATGCCCAGGCGCTCCATCATCCGCCACGACGGCTCGTTCGCCGCGAAGCAGCCGGCGCTGACACGGCGCAGCCCGAGCTCGGTGAAGCAGGCGGCCATCACCGCGCGCACGGCCTCGGTCGCGTATCCGCGTCCCTGCTGCGCGGGATCCATGGCCCAGCCCAGCTCCGCCTGCACGCCCGCCGCCTGCGGGCGCACCTCCGTCTGAGCCCAGGCGTCCTCGACGCGCAGCATGATGTCGCCGATCACGCCGACGCCCGGAAGCTCCACGAGCAGGGTGAGCGCGAGACGCTCCGGATCCGTGAAGTGAGCGCGGAACGCCTCGGCATCCGCGGGTGCCGTGCTCAACCAGCGGCCCACCTCGTCGAGGCGCCGGTAGTTCCACACGGCGTCGGAGTCGGCCGCCGTGCTCGCACGCACGATGAGCCGCTCTGTGCGCAGCGGGAGGGCGATCCGGTCGAACGCGGGCGAGGTCATGCCTCCAGGCTAGAGTCCGGATCCGACATCCGGGCGCCGCGCACCTGGACGAGTCCGTCCAGGGCCTGCAGCAGGCGTGCAGCGCCGGGGCGATCCGGCGTGGTGCGGGTGTGCACCAGCACGTTCATCGCGGCGAGCACGAGGGACACCGCGCGCACGGCCTCGTCGTGATCGGCGGCACGGCGCTCGGCGAGCTCGATCAACTGCTCCCGCACGGATCCCATCCACTGCGAGAACGCGGGCAGCAGCTCGGGCCGCCGGATGAGCAGCTGCTTGATGCGGTGGCGGTCCATGCCCTCGTCCATCGAGGATCCGACCACTTCGCAGAGCGCGGGCACGAGCTCGCCGCGGGCGCGCAGGAATCGCGCCACGACCTCGCCGCCCGCACCCGACTCCGGCAGCTTCAGGGCCGCGGCCGCCTTGGAGGGGAAGTAGTTGAAGAAGGTGCGCGGCGAGACGTCGACGGCCTGGCAGATCTGCTCGATCGTGGTGCCGTCCAGCCCCTGCTCCTCGACGAGGCGCAGAGCGGCCTCGTGCAGGGCCTGTCGGGTCTGCTGCTTCTTGCGCTCTCGCCGGCCCTCGCCGGCGGCGTTCGCGATGCTCATCTTCTTCTCCTCGTACGCGAAGCCGGGACGGGACGTGCCCGCCCCGGCTGCATCGCTCAGGCGCTCTGGACCCTGATCGTACCGGTCTCGCTCACTCCGCCCTCATCGGCCTGCTCCTGCAGGGCCGAGCGGGTGCGCAGCGGCGGCGCCTTGAAGAACCAGCTCAGCACGAACGCGAGCATCAGCACGCCGAAGCCGACCCAGTAGATGATGTCGATCGCCTGCGTGAAGCCGACCATGAACGGCTTCGTGAGCACGGGGTCCGCGCCGTTCAGGAACGACGTGTCGCTGACCGAGCTGCTGGATCCGTTCGACGCCTTCGAGGTGCCCTTGTCGATCTCCTTGACGATGTTCGGCACCAGCTGGCCGACCCAGTACGTGCGCTGATCCTTGTTCGACCAGTCCACGACGACCTTGCCGTCCTGCACCGTGGCGTGCGCCTTGTCGGCGACCGCCTGCAGCGCCGCGGCCTCCGCGGCCGGAGTCGCCTCCGCGACCTTCTGGTCGATCACGGTCTGCGCAGCGGCGGCCGGGAGCTGACCGGCTGCGACGGCCTGGTTCACGCCATCGGTGACCTTCTGCGTCACGGCCTGACCTGCGGCGGCCTTCGCCGCGGTCGCACCCTTGTCGAGCTGCGACTGGATGTTCTGCTCGAGCGGACCCGTGATCGGCGTCCACAGCTGCTTCATGACGGCCTTGTTCTCGGCCTTGCCCGCCACGGCGGGGTCGAGAGCCGCGTTCAGCGCGGCGGTCAGCGTCGGCTTGTCGGCCATGCTGTGCGTGATGTTCAGCGGCAGCAGCGTGAACAGGATCGAGAGCATGATCGCCGTACCCAGCGTTCCGCCGATCTGGCGGAAGAAGGTCGCGGCGCTCGTGGCGACGCCCATGTCGGGCGCGGCCACCGCGTTCTGGCTCGCCATGGTGAGCGACTGCATGAGCTGGCCGAGGCCGAGACCCACGACGAACATGCCGATCATCATGAACCACACCGGGGTGCTGGACGACACGAACGTAAGCAGCAGGAAGCCGAGGGCGGTGAACAGCGTGCCCGTGCGCGGGAAGATGCCGTACTTCCCGGTGCGCGCCGTGATCTGACCGGCTGCCATCGACGACGCCATGAGTCCGACGACCATCGGCAGCATGGCGAAGCCCGACTCGGTGGGCGTGAGGCCCGCGACGATCTGCATGTAGAGCGGGATGGTCATCATGGCGCCGAACATGCCGAAGCCGACGAGCACGCCGATGACGGTCGCCATCGAGAACGTGTTGGAGTGGAACAGGCGGATCGGGATGATCGCGTCGTCCTTCATCGCGATCTCGATCAGCACGAAGGCGATCGCGCCGAGGCCGCCGATCACGTAGCAGGCGATCGCGGCGAACGAGGCCCAGCCCCACTCGCGGCCCTGCTCGGCGACCAGCAGCAGCGGAACGAGCGCGACGATCACAGCCGTCGCACCCCACCAGTCGATGCGCGGGTTCTTGTGCGTGCCGACCTTCGGCAGGTGCAGGAACGCGATCACCATGCCGAGCGCGATGAGGCCGATCGGCAGGTTGATGAGGAACACCCAGCGCCATCCCGAGATCCAGAGGATCTCGTTCGCGCCCGCGAACAGTCCGCCGACCAGCGGGCCGATCAGCGAGGAGACGCCGAACACGGCGAAGAAGTAGCCCTGATACTTGGCGCGCTCGCGCGGGGCGAGGATGTCGGCCATGATCGCGAGCGGCAGCGACACCAGCGCACCGGCGCCGATGCCCTGGAAGGCGCGGAATCCGGCCAGCATCAGCATCGAGGTCGAGAACGTCGACAGCACGGATCCGATGATGAACACCGAGATGCCGAAGATGAACAGCGGGCGCCGGCCGAAGATGTCGCTGAGCTTGCCGTAGATCGGCACCGAGATCGTCGAGGTGATCAGGTAGGCCGTGGTGACCCACGCCTGCTGATCGAGGCCGTGCAGGTCGTCGCCGATCGTGCGGATCGCGGTTCCCACGATCGTCTGGTCGAGCGACGAGAGGAACATGCCGGCCATGAGGCCGTAGATGACGAGCAGGATCTGCCTGTGCGTCATGATCGGGGCGTTCTGCTTGCGCTCCGTGCGCGTCGCCCCTGTGGTTGCTGTCGCGGTGGACATGGAGTCCCTTCAAATGGATCGAGGACGCCGTCGCCCGTCGTCGACACCCGTCGCTTCGAGCGCCGACGTTGGCGGCAAGAATGTTGCAGCCATGCAAGATTACACGAAAGGAAAGGTTGCGCAAACGCAGATTCGCTATGAGGTTGCTGGAATCTGCGACCAGGGGTCGCCGGGGACCGGGGGAGGCGTCGTGAACGGATCGGCCTCTGCCGCGAAGGGGGCCTCAGGCCGCGTCGCGCAGCAGCGCGCCCCGCGCCGCCACCAGGTCTTCCACGGCCTCGAGCAGGCGCGCGGCGCCCGGCCGCTCGCCGCCCGCGGTGCCGTCGTGCACGATCACGCTGAGCGCCGCCATGGTGAGGGCGACCGCGGCCATGGCGTCCGCGTCGTCCGCGCGCTCGCGGACCAGGAGGTAGTACTGCTCGCGGATGCCGCCCATCCACTGCGCGAACGCGGGCATGAGCTCGGGGCGGCGCACGACCAGCGCCTTCATGCGCTTGCGCTGCTGCGCGTCGTCCATCGAGGCGCCGATGAGCTCGCAGAGCGCCGGCACGAGCTCGCCCTCGGCCGCACGGAACGCGTCGGCGCCCTCGGGGGAGATTCCGGTGTCGGGCAGATCGAGGGCGGCCGCCGCCTTGGACGGGAAGTAGTTGAAGAAGGTGCGCGGCGACACGTCGACCGCCTCGCAGATCTGCTCGACCGTGGTGCCGTCCAGGCCCTTCTCGTCGACCAGGCGCAGCGCGGCCTCGTGCAGCGCCTGCCGCGTCTGCTGCTTCTTGCGCTCGCGCCGGCCGCAGTTCTCCGCGTGCGGATCCGCCGCGGTCAGCTCCTCTGTGTTCGTCATCTCGCTCTCCTCGAGAGCCGGGGCGGGTCTCCCCGCCCCGGCTCCGCTCAGGCCTGGTGGGTCCTGATGCTTCCGGTTTCCGTCATGCCGACCTTGTCCGCCTGCTCCTGGAGCGCGGATCGGGCGCGCAGCGGCGGCACCTTGAAGAACCAGGTCAGGATGAAGGCGAGCAGGATCACGCCGAAGCCGACCCAGTAGAGCGTCACGAGGCCCTGGATGAACCCGATCATGAACGGCTTGCTGAGCGCGGCGTCGGCCCCGGTCAGGAAGGAGGTGTCGTTCACCGCCGTGCCGGAGGAGCCGGATCCGGAGGCCTCGCTCTCCTTCTTCTTGATCTGGTCCTGCAGCGTCGGGACCAGCTGGTCGACCCAGTAGGTGCGCTGATCGTGGTCGGCCCAGTCCACCGCGACCTTGTCGCCCTGGACGCCGGCGTGCGCCTTCTCGGCGACCGCCTTCAGCACCTGGTCGTGCGCGGCGGACTCGGCCGCGGGCGTGGCCTCGGCGACCTTCTGCGCGATCACGGCGGGCGCGGCGGCTGCGGGGAGCTGACCCGCGGCGACGGCCTGCTCCACGCCCTCGGTGACCTTCTGGGTGACGGCCTCGCGGGCCGCCGCCTTCGCCTTGGCGTCTCCCTCGGCCACGCCCTTGTCGAGCTGCGCCTGGATGTTCTCGGCCAGCGGGCCGACGATCGCGCTCCACTGCTGCTTCATGATGGCGGCGTTCTCGGCCTTGGACGAGGTCGCCGGGTCGAGCGCGGCATCGAGCGCAGCCGAGAGGTTGGCCTTGTCCTCGGTGGCGTGCAGGACGTTGGCGGGCAGCATCGAGAACAGCACCGAGAGCATGACGGCCGTGCCCAGCGTTCCGCCGATCTGGCGGAAGAACGTGGCCGCGCTCGAGGCGACGCCCATCTCGTGCGGGTCGACCGAGTTCTGGCTCGCGAGCGTGAGCGGCTGCATGAGCTGGCCGAGGCCGAGGCCCAGCACGAACATGCCGACGAAGATCTGCCACAGCGGCGTCTCGTACCGGATGAGCGTGAGCGAGAAGAAGCCGACGGCGGTGAAGAGCGTGCCGAGGACCGGGAAGATGCGGTACTTGCCCGTGCGGGCCGTGATCTGGCCCGAGGCGAGCGACGCGATCATGAGGCCGACGATGAGCGGCAGCATGGACAGGCCGGACTCGGTCGGGTTCATGCCGACGACGATCTGCATGTAGAGCGGGATGGTCATCATCGCGCCGAACATCGCGAAGCCGACGAGGAAGCCCAGGACCGTTGCCATCGAGAACGTGCCGGAGCGGAACAACTTCAGCGGGATGATCGCGTCATCCTTCATGAGGGCCTCGATCACGACGAACGCGACGAGGCCGATGCCGCCGATCACGTAGCAGGCGATGGAGGCGACGGAGTCCCAGCCCCAGGCGCGGCCCTGCTCGACGACGATGAGCAGCGGAACGAGCGCCACGATGACCGCGGCGGCGCCCCACCAGTCGATGCGCGGGCCCTTGTGCCGGCCCACCTTGGGCAGGTGCAGGAACGTGATGACCATGAAGAGCGCGAACAGGCCCAGCGGGATGTTGATGAGGAAGGTCCAGCGCCAGCCGTCGATCCAGAGGATCTCCTTCGCGCCGGCGAACAGGCCACCGACGAGCGGGCCGATCACGGTCGCGACGCCGAACACCGCGAAGAAGTAGCCCTGGTACTTGGCGCGTTCGCGCGGGGCGAGGATGTCGCCCATGATCGCGAGCGGAAGCGCCATGAGAGCGCCGGCGCCGATGCCCTGGAAGGCGCGGAACGCGGCGAGCATCATCATCGAGGTCGAGAACGCCGAAAGCGTGGAGCCCAGGATGAAGATCACGATGCCGAGGATGAACAGCGGGCGGCGGCCGAAGATGTCGCTGAGCTTGCCATAGATCGGCACGGCGATCGTCGAGGTGATGAGGAACGCGGTGGTGACCCAGGCCTGCTGATCGAGGCCGTGCAGGTCGTCGCCGATCGTGCGGATCGCGGTGCCGAAGACGGTCTGCGCGAGTGAGGACAGGAACATGCCGCTCATCAGGCCGTAGATCACCAGCATGATCTGCTTGTGCGTCATGATCGGCTTCGCGGCGAGCGGGGCGGGCGCCTCGACCGTCGTGACGGTGTCGGTGGCGGTTGCCATAGAGGTCCTTCCAGGAGAACGGGGGATGGAGCGGTGCGGATCCCGCTCGCGGACTTCGTCGATCGACACGAGCGCCGACGCCGGCGCAAAACTTGCAACTCTGCAATGTTACACGCTTGCAAGCTTTCCTGCACGCACGGATTCTGGATCCGCCTGGTGCCAGTGTCGGAGGCGTCCGTCACGATGGAG
Source organism: Microbacterium sp. (assembly GCA_031277885.1). Taxonomy (GTDB): domain Bacteria; phylum Actinomycetota; class Actinomycetes; order Actinomycetales; family Microbacteriaceae; genus Microbacterium. Next base: position 51,821 of record JAITLM010000143.1, on the reverse strand, counting down.
GCATGACGGACGGCTACGAGCCCGGCTTCCTCTCCACCTCCATCCCTCTCCCGCACCCGGAGCGCGAGGTGCGCGAGCTCGCGTATCCGCGCTTCACCGTGCTGCTCGATCCCGCCCGCCGACTGGCGGCGGCGACGGGCGTGAACATCGACGGCACGACGCTGCGCGACCTGCCGCGCACGGGCGCATGGCGGCTCGACCCCCGGGTCGGGGAGGGCGAGCAGACCGGCCCCGCCGTGTACGCGCGCAACGACCTCGACCGCGGGCACCTGGTGCGGCGGCGCGATCCGGGATGGGGGGACGTCGCGGCGGCGCGCGCCGCGATGGAGGCCACCTTCGTCTACCCGAACGCCGCTCCGCAGGCGGCGCGTTTCAATCAGGGTCCCGAGCTCTGGCTCGGCCTCGAAGACCACGTGCTGACCTATGCCGAGGCCACCGCGCAGCGCATCTCCGTCTTCACGGCCCCGGTGCTCGCCGAGGACGACCCGCCCTACCACGGCATCCGGATCCCCTTGCGCTTCTGGAAGATCGCGGCCTGGGAAGCGGAGGGTTCCCTCGCGGCGGCCGGCTTCGTCCTCGACCAGAGCGACCTCGTCGACACCAGGGACGGCCTGCTCGCCGCCGCACCGCTCGGCGGGTTCCGCACGTTCCAGGTGCCCATCGCCGAGATCGCCGCACTCGCCGGCGTCGACGTCGGACCCCTCGCGTCCGCCGATGTGCTGACAACCCGGGGGATCCGCCCTGTCGAGTGGCGCCCGCTCCGCAGCGCCGAGGACATCATGCTCTGAACCGCGGCGACGAGACGGCGCGGGTGCGGTTCAGCCCGCGGGCAGGTGATCGCAGTCCGGGGTCGGGGCCTTGCCGTCCCAGCGGTCCAGGGTCCACTGCTCGAGCTGCGGCGTGAGCGGGGAGTCCGGCCCGACGAGCTCGACGTGACCGAGCCCGGGGTAGGTGCGGTAGTCGATGGGGATCCCGGCATCGCAGCGGGCCTTCACCCACTCGTCCTGGATCGCGGGCTTCACGAGCGGATCCGCCAGTCCCTGCGCGACCAGCACGGGTGCGGGGAACGGCCCGGTGGGCTCCTGCTCCTTGAGCTTGTCGCCGAACGGACCGTCGAGCAGCGCATCCGGGAAGATCTGGTTCGGCACCTGGCTGCCGCGCAGGATCGCGGCGAGGCCGTCGTGCCCGTTGAAGCAGAGTCCGCCGATGCGCTCGACCGGCCCCGCGGATCCGGGGGTGAGGCTCTTCTCGACCTTCAGAGCGGGGAACACCTTGTCCCAGGTCGCCGCGATGTAGGCCGACACCGTCTTGCCGGCCGTCTCCGACTTGATCGCCTCGGCGAGCGCGTACAGGTTCGAGGCCGGCGCGAACGCCGCGACGCCCTTGACCGTGAACTCCGGCGCATAGGACGAGGCGATCTGGCCGGTCCAGAGCGATCCCTGGCCGCCCTGGGAGTGCCCCCAGATCACCGTGTCGGTGGATACCTTGAGCTCGCGGAAGCCGAGCACGGCCTTCGACGCGTCCCACACGTTGCGGGCCTCCGCATCGCCGACGAGATAGGGGTGCGGGCCCTTCGTGCCGAGGCCGATGTAGTCGGACGTGACGGCGACCCAGCCGTGCGCGGTCACCATGTCTGCCATCGCCGTGCCCGCGCCGTCCGCGAAGGGCGCGGGGCTCAGCGACGGCGAGCAGCCCGGCACCACGCCGACCGTGCCGTGGGAGACCGTGAGGAGCGGGAGCGGATCCGGCCCGGGAGACTCCGGCGCGAGCACCGTGCCGCTCGAGACGGCCGGTGACCCGTCCGGGTTCGTGGTCGTGTAGAGGATCCGCCACGCCTTCGCGCCGGCGGGCACGCCCACCGTCATCGGTTCGGAGCGGATCAGCGTGCCGGGCTTCGACGGCACGACGGCAGGCGGCGTGTAGAACGCGTCGGGCACCGGCAGCGGCGTACCGCCGAGCAGCGCGCCGCTGCCCCCGGCGAGCGCGACCGCGAGCACGAGAGCGGCGCTCGCGCCGATCGTGCGGAGCCAGCGCACCCCCGGGCGGCGCGTGGTGCTCTTCGCGGGGGAGCGCCGCACGACGGCGCGCAGGAGCAGCTGCAGTCCGAGGAAGACGAACCACGCGCCGACGCCGAGCCGGAACACGACGAGGGTCAGCACCGGCCAGAACACGGTGATCGCGGCCACCGCGAGCGTCGCGACCGCCGCGATGAGCCCCGTGACGCGCTGGTCCGCAACGGGACGGAAGGCGCGGACCGCGGTGGCCAGCGCGAAGGCGACCAGCGCGATCGTGAGGAGGAGGGCGAGCAGGGGAGCACCCGCCGCCGGCCACAGCGCCATGCCGGCCCCGAGCAGCACGAGCAGCCCGCCGAGCACACGCGCGACGATCGCGGCGACCGGGCGCGATGCGGATCCGCCGTCTTCTCCGGGGTCGTTGTGCTCGCCCGCGGTGAGGAGCACCGGGATGCCGGCCAGCAGTATTCCGATCCCGGTGACGAGCGCGATCGTCTGCACGGTCATCGACACGAGGAGGAAGACGACGCCGACCGCGAGGAGCGCGAGCCCCAGCACGACGCGGATCGGCGTGCTCCCGCGCGCGACCGTCGCGGTCAGACGGCGGAACGGGCCCGTCCGCGGCTCCGGAGCCTCCGGCGCGGCCCCGTCGGCGGCGGGTGCGGACTCGTTCGGAACCACGACGTCTCCTTCGGCTCGCGCCGCGGTCCGCGGCTGACGCCAGATTAGCGGCGGGCCCGCACGGGTCAAGGAAATGAAGAAGGCCCGGATCTCTCGATCCGGGCCTTCTCCTCACTGTGCGCGAGGGGGGACTTGAACCCCCACGCCCTTGCAGGCACTGGCACCTGAAGCCAGCGCGTCTACCTATTCCGCCACTCGCGCATGTCGGTCCTCGCGAACCAACCTCCCGAGAATATCACGCCCCGACGCCCACTCCGAACCGACGCGGCACCCGGCCGTGTCGAGCGCACGGCAACGCGTCGAGTGCACGGGCTGCGCACGCGAACGTCCCGTGCGCTCGGCGGGATCCGGCGCGTTCGCCGTCGAACCCCGCGCCCGCGCGGCATCCGGATCGCGCCGTCCGGGGGATCATTCAGGCCTTGTCGCTACGATGTGCGTACCGATCGGTGAGCCATGGGAGCCCAGTGGGACTACTAGACAGCTTTGAGAAGGGTCTCGAGCGCGCAGTGAACAGCGCGTTCGCGAAGACCTTCCGCAGCGGCATCCAGCCCGTGGAGATCGCTTCGGCACTGCGTCGCGAGATGGACACGAAGGCGGCCGTCGTCAGCCGCGACCGCATCATCGTGCCGAGCACCTTCCTCGTGCACCTGAGCGGCGAGGACGCGACCGCCATGCACGGACTCGGATCCGCCCTCCTCGACGAGCTGCACGTCCTGGTCAAGGAGCACGCCCGCGCCCAGGGCTACAGCTTCTCCGGTCCCGTGAACATCGCCCTCGAAGCCGATGACAAGCTCGCGACGGGCACCGTGCGCGTCGAATCCGCCTCCACGCGGAGCAGCGGACGCGTCACCTGGCAGGCCGTCGTCACCACCGGCGGCACCCGTCACCCCGTCACCAAGGCGCGCACGGTCATCGGCCGAGGCAGCGACGCCGACATCACCATCAGCGATGCCGGATCCAGCCGCAAGCACGCCGAGGTGCTGTGGGACGGCGACCACGCCATGCTCCGCGATCTCGGCTCCACCAACGGCACCAAGCTCAACGGCCAGCGCGTGCGCGAGGCCCAGCTGGAGAGCGGCATGGTCATCACGATCGGCCGCACCGACCTGATGTTCGAGGTCGTGCCCGTCTCCGAGCCGGCCCGCGGCGGCCGCGGCGACGACGCCACCCGCGCGTTCGGGGTCAATCCGTGAGCGCGGCCCGCGGCGAGCGCGCCATCGTGAGGAGCAGCCGTCATGAGTGAACTGACGCTCCTCCTCCTCCGCATCGGCTTCCTCGTGCTGATGTGGTTCTTCGTCTTCGCCGTCGTCTACTCGCTCCGCGCGGACCTGTTCGGCGTGCGCGTGCGCAAGCTGCCCCAGGCGGAGGCCGCGGCGAGCGCCCCCGCGGCCAAGCCCGCCCCGCCCGCGAAGACCCCGGCGGCGCCGAGGAGCAGGCCCGGCGGACCCGCCACCACGTCCACCGTCGCCAAGCTCGTCATCACGTCCGGCCCCAAGGCCGGCCTCGAGGTGCCGCTGGGATCCGAGCCGATGTCGATCGGCCGTTCGAGCGAGTCGGGGCTGGTCATCCGCGACGACTACACGTCCAGCCATCACGCGCGCCTGCTGCTCTGGGGCGATCAGTGGATGCTCCAGGATCTCGACTCCACGAACGGCACGTTCCTGAACGGCGAGCGCGTCGGCGCCCCCGTCGCCGTGTCGATCGGCGCGCCCATCAAGGTGGGCGCCACAACGTTCGAGCTGCGGGCGTAACCGGCGACCATGGTCTTCGAGGGCTCGAGCGCCGCGATCTCCCACACCGGGAAGGTCCGCTCCAACAACCAGGACTCCGGCTATGCCGGGGCGAACCTGTTCGTCGTCGCCGACGGCATGGGCGGCCACGCGGGCGGCGACGTCGCGAGCAGTCTCGCGATCCACCGGCTGCAGAACCTCGACCACGCCTACCCCTCGACCATGGACGCGGAGGCCTCGCTGCAGGCGGCCGCCACGACCGCCGCGGGCGACATGATCCGCGCCGTCAAGGACCGTCCGGAGCTCGCCGGCCTCGGCACCACGCTCGACGCGATCATCATGGTCGACGACTACGCCGTCATCGGCCACATCGGCGACTCCCGCATCTACCTCTACCGCGACGAGACGCTCACCCAGATCACCACCGATCACACCTTCGTGCAGCGGCTGGTCGACTCGGGCCGCATCACGCCGGAGGAGGCGCGCTACCACCCGCGCCGCTCCGTGCTCATGCGCGTGCTCAGCGACATGGACGCGGATCCCGAGCTCGACATGTTCGTCATGCCGACGCTGCCGGGGGACCGCTGGCTGCTGTGCTCCGACGGCCTCTCCGGCGTCGTCGACGAAGTGCACATGGAGAAGACGCTGCGCCTCGGCATGGCCCCCGGACGCACCGCGGACGGTCTGCTGAAGTATGCGCTGGACGGCGGCGCCCCCGACAACGTCACGATCGTGATCGTCGACGTCGGCGGCCAGCACCCCGTGCTCTCTGGATCCGCGACCGTCGTCGGCGCCGCGGCGAACCCGCAGGGCATCATCGTGCCCGCTGCGCGCCCGGCGCGCCCGAGCTGGCTGCACCCCGTGCGCCAGGCGGCGAACGAGCCCACGCACTTCGAGCCCGCCGCCGACTACCTCGAGGAGCTCATCGAGGAGGACCACCGCCGCTCGGTGCGGCGCCGCGTCGGTTGGATCACCGGACTCCTCGTGGTCATCGCGCTCATGGCGGCCGCGCTGTTCGGCGCCTATGCGTGGACGCAGACCCGCTACTTCGTGGGGGTCTCCTCCGACACCGACACGGTCGCCGTGTTCCAGGGGATCCAGCAGGATCTCGGCCCGATCTCCCTCTCGCACGTGTACGAGGACACCGGCATCAAGATGTCGGATCTGCCCAGCTTCAACCAGTCGCTCGTGCAGCAGACCATCACCGCACGCTCCCTCGACGACGCGACGGCCATCGTCGGGCGCCTCCGCGCCTCGACCGGGACGGGGAAGACGCCATGACCGCCACCGCACCCGCCCCCAACGCCGGAGACGTCGCGGCCGACACGGCCGTGCTGCGCGCGCTGCGCCGGATCCGCGGCCCGCAGACGCAGCGCAACCGCGAGTTCTGGCTCCTGCTCTTCGCCGTGGTAGTGGCAGGCTCGGCCCTCACCCTGGTGCAGCTGGGCGCGCTCGGCCACATCGACCCGATGATCCTGCTCATCGGCGGCGGGCTCGCCGTGCTCGTGTTCGCCTTGCACATCGTGCTGCGCTTCGTCGCCAGCGATGCGGATCCGTTCGTCCTCCCGATCGCGACGCTCCTCACCGGCGTCGGCATCGCCGAGATCTACCGGATCGACATCGCCAATCACGACACGGGCTGGAACGCGTCCTCCAACAAGCAGCTCATGTGGATGGCGATCTCGGTCGCCGGTGCGATCGCCCTCGTGATCTTCCTGCGCAACTACCGCGTGCTGTACAAGTACACGTACCTCTCCGGGCTGGCGGGCCTGGTGCTGCTGATCCTGCCCTTCATCCCCGGCCTCAAGGCCGACGCGAACGCCGACGTCTGGATCTCGATCGGCGGGCTCGGCTTCCAGCCGGGCGAGCTCTCGAAGATCTTCCTGGCGATCTTCTTCGCGGGCTACCTCGTGCGCACGAGGGAGAGCCTGTCGTCCGTGGGCAAGAGGTTCGCCGGCATCACCTGGCCGCGCATGCGCGAACTGGGACCCGTGATCGTGGTCTGGCTGATCTCGCTCGCCATCATCGTCGCGCAGCACGACCTGGGCACCGGCGTGCTCATCTTCGGCATGTTCATCGTGATGCTCTACGTCGCCACCGGGAAGACCAGCTGGGTGCTCATCGGCGTCGTGGGCGTGGTGATCGGCGTCGCGGTCGTGGCGCAGTTCCTGACCTACGTGCAGAACCGCTTCAACACGTGGATCAACGCCTTCAACCCCGACCTCATGGAGGATCAGAGCTACCAGCTCACACAGGGCATCTTCGGCCTCGCGCACGGCGGCCTGCTCGGCACCGGCCTCGGCCAGGGGCGCCCGCAGATCACGCCGGTCGCCGAGAGCGACTTCATCATCACCAGCCTGGGTGAGGAGATCGGCCTGATCGGCCTGTTCGCCGTGCTGTGCCTGTACATGGTCTTCGTCAGCCGCGGCCTGCGGATCGGCGTCGCCGGTCAGGACGACTTCGGCAAGCTGCTCGCGGTGGGCGTCTCGTTCACGATCGGCCTGCAGGTCTTCATCATGGTCGGAGGCGTCACCCGCGTGATCCCGCTGACCGGCCTCACCACGCCGTTCCTCGCGGCGGGAGGCTCCTCCCTCATCGCCAACTGGCTCATCGTCGGCCTGCTGCTGCGGATCTCCGACGGCGTGCGCCGCCAGCCCAGGGTGGTGATCGGATGACCAAGGAACTCCGAAGGATCAGCATCCTCGTGCTGGTCATGTTCCTCGCCCTGTTCGGCTCGGTGAGCTGGATCCAGGTCGTGCAGGCGGATGCGCTCGCGCAGAACGACGCCAACCGGCGCACCCGGCTGGACAGCTACGAGATCCAGCGCGGATCCATCCTCGCCGGGGACACCCCGATCGCCACGTCGACCCCGTCGGGGGACATGTACTCGTTCCAGCGCGTGTACACGGATCCGCAGATGTGGTCCTCGGTCACCGGCTACTACAACCCCGCACTGGGCAGCGCGACCGGCATCGAGAAGGCCATGAACAGCGAGCTCAGCGGCACCGGGGGATCGAACTTCCTCTCGACGATCGAGCGCATCGTCTCGGGCCAGCCGCAGAAGGGCGCGAACGTCCGCCTCAGCCTCGACCCCGTCGCGCAGAAGGCCGCCTACGACGCGCTGCAGGGCCTCCAGGGCGCCGTCGTCGCGATCGAGCCGAAGACGGGGCGGATCCTCGCGATGGTCTCCACCCCGGGCTACGACACGAACAGCCTCGCCGTACACGACTCGAAGGCCGCCAACGCCACCTACGACGGCCTCGTCGCCGACCCGAACAAGCCGCTGTCGAACCGCGCGATCGGGGGGAACATGAACCCTCCCGGGTCCACGTTCAAGCTCGTCGTCGCCGCCGCGGCGCTCGACTCCGGCAAGTTCACGATGCAGTCGACGTTCCCGAACCCCGCCGCGTTCACGCTGCCGGGCACCACCACCGCCGTGCACAACTCGTGGGGCGGCACGTGCCCCGGCGGCGACGGGCAGACCGTGAGCCTCGCCGATGCGATCCGGTACAGCTGCAACATCCCGATGGCCGAGCTCGCGGTGCAGCTCGGGGACAAGGCGATCCGCTCCTCGGCGGAGAAGTTCGGCTTCGGCAAGGAGTTCTCGCTCCCGCTCGAGTCGACCGCGTCCATGTACCCGAAGAGCCTCTCGCCCGACAAGACGGGTCTCACGGGCTTCGGACAGGGCGACGTGCGGGCGACGCCCCTGCAGATGGCCATGGTCTCGGCCGGCATCGCGAACAACGGCATCGTGATGAACCCGCGCATGGTGGATCAGGTGCTCGGCGACGATCTGTCCGTGCTCAAGCAGATCGACAACAGCGAGTTCGGGCAGGCGATGAGCTCCGACCAGGCCGCGGCGATCACCGCCGCCATGCAGGCGTCGGTCTCAAGCGGCGCGGCGCAGGGTGCAAGAATAGACGGAGTCGACGTGGCCGGTAAGACGGGCACAGCGGAGAACGGTGACACGAACCCTTACACGCTGTGGTTCACCGGCTTCGCGCCCGCTTCGAACCCGGAGATCGCCGTTGCGGTCGTCGTCGAAGACGGCGGTGGGCAGGGACAGTCCGGATCCGGTGATGCGATCGCATCACCGATTGCCAAGAAGGTCATGGAGGCGGTGCTGAAGAAATGAGGCCGACGCAGGGTGTGCATTTCGGCGGTCGCTACGAGCTGCAGTCTCGGATCGCCATCGGTGGCATGGGCGAGGTATGGGAGGCGACCGATCACGTCATCGGACGGACCGTCGCCATCAAGATCCTCAAGGACGAGTACATGGGGGATCCCGGGTTCCTCGAGCGCTTCCGCGCCGAGGCCCGCCACGCGGCCCTCGTGAACCACGAGGGCATCGCGAGCGTCTTCGACTACGGCGAGGAGAACGGCTCTGCCTACCTCGTGATGGAGCTCGTCCCCGGCGAGGCCCTCTCCACGATCATCGAGCGCGAGGGATCCCTCAGCGCCGACAAGACGCTCGACATCGTCGCCCAGACCGCCTCCGCGCTGCAGGCCGCGCACGCCGCGGGCCTCGTGCACCGCGACATCAAGCCCGGCAACCTGCTGATCACCCCGGACGGCCGCGTCAAGATCACCGACTTCGGCATCGCCCGGATCGCCGACCAGGTGCCGCTCACGGCCACCGGCCAGGTCATGGGCACCGTGCAGTACCTCTCGCCCGAGCAGGCCTCGGGACACGCCGCATCGCCGGCCACCGACATCTACTCGCTCGGCATCGTCGCGTACGAGTGCCTGGCGGGGAAGCGCCCGTTCACGGGCGAGTCCCAGGTCGCGATCGCCATGGCGCAGATCAACGACACCCCGCCGCCGCTGCCCGCGACCGTGCCGCAGCCGGTGCAGAACCTCGTCATGGCCATGATCGCGAAGAAGCCGGCCGACCGGCCGAGCTCCGCGGCCACGGTCGCGCGCGCCGCGCAGGCGTTGCGCCGCGGCGACCTGAACTCCGCGGCCATCGCGGTGCCGGCCGTCATCGCCGGCGTCGTGGGCGCCGGTGCCGTCGCGGGTGCGACGGGCGACGACGCCATGACCCAGCTCCTCGGCGCGACGCAGGGTGCGACCACGATCATGCCGACGACCGCGCAGATCCCGACCGAGGCCGATGAGGCCCCGGAGAAGAAGAAGCGCAGCCCCTGGACCTGGCCGCTCGTCGCACTCATCGCGCTGCTGGTCATCGTGCTCGGCGGCACGTTGTGGGCGCTGCTGTCGAACCAGAAGGCGCCGGAGCCCGCTCCGTCGACCTCTGCGAGCTCGACGCCGCCCAAGACGCCGACACCGACGCCCACGCCCACCCCGACCTCCGACACGGTCGCGCTCGGCACGCTCAACCTGATCGGGCAGACCTGCGACGCCGCCGTGCAGACGCTCAAGGGTGCCGGCCTCGACGGCACCTGCTCCACGGGCGACCACGCCTCGTCGCAGGACAAGGTCGGCACGATCTACAGCACCGATCCGAGCGGCGGCAACGTCAAGAAGGGCACCGTGGTGCAGCTCACGGAGTACGGCGACCTCGTCCCGATCGGCGCACCCGACTCCGCTCCGAAGCTCGCCGGCAACGCGACCGCGGGCGGAACCGTGCAGCTGAGCTGGGCCGGCTTCGTGTGCCCGAGCGGCACCGGCAACGTGTCCGGCTACGTGGTGACCCTCACCAACGCGACGTTCGTCGGCGACGGCTCCCAGAAGACCTTCGACGCCAACACGCTCAACGCCGAGATCTCGATCGCCAATCAGCCGGGAGCGCAGGTCACCGCGACCTACCTGGCGCTGTGCGGCGACAGCAAGCGCGAGAGCGGACCGTCGCCGCAGATGGCGCAGCCGATCCTGCCGGGCACCGGCCCGGTCACACCCGCTCCGACGCCCTGAGCGGCCCGAAAGCACATCCAACAAGAGAACCAGGGGGGTCCTCTGTGGCGACGATCACGCGCGTCATGGCCGGTCGCTACCGCGTCGATGACCTCATCGGCCGCGGTGGCATGGCACATGTGCACCGGGGATACGACCTGACCCTCGGGCGCGAGGTCGCGATCAAGATCCTGGACCGGGAACTCGCTCGCGACGCCGCGTTCCGCACCCGGTTCCGGATGGAGGCGCAGGCGGCCTCGCGCATGTCGCACCCCTCGATCGTGCGCGTGTTCGACGCGGGCGAGGACAGCACCGCGGAGGCCGGCGGGACTCCCGCCGAACCGGTCCCCTTCATCGTCATGGAGCTCGTCCCCGGCGATCTGCTGAAGGACATCATCGCGCGAGGCCCCGTGGCGACCGTCGATGCCGTGCGCTATGCGGACGGCATCCTCGAGGCGCTGGAGTACTCCCACCGCGCCGGCGTCGTGCACCGCGACATCAAGCCCGGCAACGTCAAGGTGACCCCGGACGGCACGGTCAAGGTGATGGACTTCGGGATCGCCCGCGCCGTCTCGGACTCCTCCTCCACGGTCGCCGAGACCACCCAGATCATCGGCACCGCCGCATACTTCTCTCCGGAGCAGGCCAAGGGGGAGCAGGTCGACGCCCGCACCGACCTGTACTCCGCGGGCATCGTGCTGTACGAGATGCTGACGGGACGCCAGCCGTTCCGCGGAGACTCGCCGGTCGCCGTCGCCTACCAGCACGTCAGCGAGACGCCGCTGCCGCCGAGCGAGGTGCACGACGAGGAGCACTCCGCCGCCGAGCTCGAGCGCATCCGCGCCCTGGATCCGGTCGTGCTCCGGGCGATGGCGAAGGATCCGTTCCAGCGCTTCCCCGATGCGGTCTCGTTCCGCACCGCGCTCGACGACGCCGTGACCGGCGCCGTGCCCACGAAGAAGCAGCTGTCCTCGCTCACCAGCGAGCTCTACGGCCCGAGCCCGCGGCACGCGCAGGAGACCGCGCGCACGCTGCGTCAGCTCTCGACCGACACGACCATGACGCGCACGCAGTCGGGGCCTCCGGTGGCCTGGATCTGGGCGGGCGTCGCGCTGCTCGTCGTGCTGATGGCCTCGGTGCTGATCTGGGTGCTCGCGATCAAGCCCACCGCCGAAGTGCCGACCGCCACGCGATCGGTGCCGAGTCTTGCGGGTCAGACCTACGAGTCGGCGGTCGCGCTGCTCGCGAAGAGCGACCTGCGCGCGATCCGCATCGATCAGGCGGATGCGACCGTCGACAAGGGCAAGGTCGTCAGCACGGAGCCCGAAGCCGGCGCGCACATGGACAAGGGCCAGTCGGTCACCGTGTACGTCTCCTCCGGCGCCGCCGATGTCGCCGTACCCCAGCTGGTCGGCCTCAGCGCCACCGCCGCGAAGGACACGCTGTCCAAGGCCGGTCTGCAGCTCGGGTCCGTGACCCAGAGGAACGATCCGCGCACGCAGCACGACATCGTGCTGTCGTCGAGCGTGCAGGCCGACGCCAAGGTGGCACCGGGCACCGTGATCGATCTCGTCGTGGCCAGCGGCGTCGTGACCCTCAACGACCTCACCGGCTGGACGCTCGAGTCCGCGACCCAGACCCTGCAGCAGCTGGGGCTGACCGCGAACCCGATCGAGAACCCGCAGTGCAAGGCCACCGACCCCAAGACCGTCGCATCGATGTCGGCGCCTCCGGGGGACGTGCCCGTGCTGTCCACGATCGACCTGACCTACTGCACCGGCAAGTAGCAGCCGGGCCGGGACCGGGGCTCTCGAAGAGCCCGGTCCCGCTCAGGTCGCGGTCGGTGTGGGCTCGATGCTGACGTCGCCCGGCGAGATGAACGGGCTCACCCAGGGGAACACCCAGAACATCAGGCCGTAGAGCACGGCCGCGAGCAGCGCGAGCACGATGATCAGCCGCACCCACCAGGGGCCGGGGAGGATCCGCCACAGAGCGCCGTACATCAGCTCACCGCCTTCAACGATGCCGGGGCACCCAAGGCCCGCGGCTGGAAGCTCTCGAACACCCCGTACGCCACGATGCGCTCGGCCAGCGAGTACAGCGGCGAGCACGCGGTGAGGGTGATGTACCGGCCCCCGGCGGCGACGCCCGGCTCCTGCGGAACGGGATCCAGCACGTCGACGCTGTCGGGTGTCACGTACTCCAGGGTCCGGAACCGGTAGGTGTACCACCCCTGCTCCGTCTCGATCACGATCGCGTCGTTCAGGTGCAGCTTGTCGAGCTGGTTGAAGGGCTTGCCCCAGGTGGTGCGGTGCGCGGCCATCGTGAAGTTGCCGGGCTGTCCGGGCATCCCGGAGGTGGGATACACACCGATCCAGCCGTGGTCGAGGGTGTCGGGCCTCGTCACCCCGCCCGCGATCTGCACGTTGTAGTCGGATCCCCACCGCGGCACGTGCATCTGCGCGCCCCAGGGGACGCCGTTCGCGGGCGGGGTCATCACGGGCGGCTCATACCGGGGATGAGCGCCGTCGACGCCGTTCCCGTCGTCGATCACGGGCGGCAGGGCCGGCGCGGGCGCCTTGGCCCAGGCCTGGGAGATCTGCTGCCCCTTGTCGTTCGCGGACGCGCTCATGATGATGTCGCCGATCCACATCTGCCAGGCGGCGTACAGCAGCACCACCACGCCCGCGGTCAGCAGCAGCTCCCCGAGCACGCTCACGACCGTGGCGCGGCGACGCGGGCGTCGGCCCCGACGGGCACGGCGCGTGGCGGCTCGCGGGGCATCGGTCATCCCGCGATCCTACCGAGCGGACCTTGCCGCCGGAGGTCAGCCTGATGTCGGGAGGGTCCGTTGGGTAGACTGTGCGCATGGCACGATCCCGCAAGCCCGAAGAAGCCGTCGCAGAGAAGGTCGACGGCGAAGCCGCACCCAACGCCGTGTGGTTCAAGCCGGTCATGGTCGGCTTCATGCTGCTGGGCCTCGCCTGGATCCTGGTCTTCTACATCACCGGCATGCAGTACCCGATCCCGGGTCTGCAGTCCTGGAACCTGCTGATCGGCCTCGGCATCGCCCTGATCGGCTTCCTGATGACCACGCGCTGGCGCTGACGTCGCCCTCCTGTTCTCCGAAACGCCCCCGCTCTCCGCGGGGGCGTTTCTGCATCCCACCCTTCGACAGGCTCAGGGACCGACCGGTTCAGGGACCGCCGTAGCCCGTCATCCGCAGGGTTGTCCACGGATCTGAGGGGTTATCCACATTCTGGGGATGGATATGCACACCCCGTCCCCGAAGTTATCCACAGATCTATCCCCATGTGGGGAGAATTACACGCCTGTCATTCACACCCTCGGCAGAACGACGAACGGCCCCCGCCCGAAGGCGAGGGCCGTTCTGCGGCTGGGGTCAGTGACCGGCGGTGATGAGCAGAGGCGGAACGACCGCGGCCACGACGAGCAGTACGAGGACGAGCGCGGAGACGAGCCCGATCCACCAGAACTTGGTCGTGCCGCGACCGCTCGTGCGCACGTAGATGAGCGCCACCAGGGCGCCGGCGACCGCGCCGCCGATGTGCGCCTGCCAGGCCACCCCCGGGACGATGAAGCCGTACACGAAGTTGATCACGAGCACGACGAGGATGCCGATGACGTTCGCGCCGAGATGCCGGCCCACGACGAGCAGCGCGGCGAGGAGTCCGAAGATCGCCCCGGAGGCGCCGACCGTCGGGGTGCTGGGCGACATCAATGCGACGCCGACGGATCCGGCGAGGCCGCTCACCAGATAGAGAGTGAGGAACTTCGCACGGCCGATCAGTGGCTCGAGGCTCTGGCCGACCATCCACAGAGCGAGCATGTTGAGGCCCAGGTGGATGAAGTTGCCGTGCACGAGCAGCGTGGTCAGCAGACGCCAGGGCTCGAACGGCGCCCCCGACAGGGACGGATAGAGATTGCCGGCCCAGAACTGCAGGTTGCTCGTGAGGAACCCGCCGATCCCGGGCACGAACTGCAGCAGGCTCACGGCCGAGGTGATCGCGAGGATCCAGTACGTCACGAGCGGACGACCGCCGACGGCGGTCATCGAACGCGCGCCCCAGCGCCGGTTGGCCCGGCGCTGGGCTGGCGTCTGATTCCGACGCTGCTCCTGCATGCACTCGGGGCAGATCACCCCGACCGGAGCCTGGGTCTGGCACTCCGGGCAGATCGTGCGCATGCACCGCTGGCACAGCACGAAGCTCTGCCGGCCGGGATGCCGGTAGCAGAAGTTGTCGGGATTCGCGTGGAACTCCGAAGTCGTCATCCGTGCGCTCCGGAGTCCGGGGGCGGGGTCAGTTCGCGACGATGTCGACGGACTGCAGCACGACGTCCTCGACCGGACGGTCGCCCGCTCCGGTGCGCACGGCCGCGATCTCGTCCACGACGGCCTTGGAGGCGTCGTCCGCGACCTCGCCGAAGATCGTGTGCTTGCCCTGCAGCCACGGGGTCGGGTCGGTCGTGATGAAGAACTGCGAGCCGTTGGTGCCCTCGGCCTGACCGGTGATGGCGTTACGGCGCAGGCCGGCGTTGGCCATCGCGAGGATGTAGGGCTCGTTGAAGTTCAGCTCGCCGTGGATCTCGTCGTTGAAGGTGTAGCCGGGGCCGCCGACGCCCTGTCCGAGCGGGTCGCCGCCCTGGATCATGAAGTTCGGGATGATGCGGTGGAAGATGACGTCCTTCTACAGCGCACCCTCGCCGGGCTTGCCGGGGGCCGGGGGCGCCCAGGATCCGGTGCCGTCGGAGAGTTCGACGAAGTTCTTCACGGTGCGGGGAGCGTGGTCACCGAAGAGGTTGATGACGATGTCTCCGTGGTTGGTGTGCAGCGTGGCGACGTGAGTGGCGTGAGGCATGGGTCCATTCTCGCATCGGATCCCCTGCAGTCTTCCGATTCCCCCAGGAACTTCTCCGACGCACACCCGCCACTCAGGAGCTTGTCTGGCAAGATGGTGAGTCCGAACCCCGTTTCGATTGGGAGGGCATCGTGAGCCTGAGCCGCAAGCGTCAGAAGGAACTCCGCCAGCTGCAGAGCGAGGCCGCCAAGCTGTGGGCCGCCCAGCAGGTCGTCGTCGGCGAGGCCGCGAACGTCGCCCGTGAGGCGGGTCGTCAGCTCGACAACTTCCGCCGCGAGCAGGTCGTGCCCACGGTGCAGGACGTGTACGAGCACCGCGTGGTGCCCGCCGTCGACAAGGGGGTCAAGTTCTCCCGCGACGTCGTCGACCACAAGGTCGTCCCGGCGATCGGCGGCGTCGTCGGATCCGCCCTCACCGCGTGGGACATCGCGAACGCCAAGCGCACCGGAACCGCGCACACGCCCCGCGCCGTCCTCGCCGCGCCGGCCGAGCGCAAGAGCGGCCTCGGCATCGGCGCCGTGATCGCGATCATCCTCGGCGCCGCGGCAGCCGTGGGCGTCCTGGTGGCGGCCTGGCAGGCGCTGCGCGCCGACGACGAGCTCTGGGTCGCCGACGACCCGCTGAACGCCCCCGAGGCGTGAGCACCTCCGCTTCGCCGGTCCCCGATCCCGCGGAGGAGTCCGCCGAGGGATCGGATCCGCACGCCCGCGTGCGCGATGCCGCGGCCGAACGCGGCCTCGACATCGAGATCCGGCAGCGCCCGGCCGCCCACAGCCTGCAGGAGGCCGCGGCTCTGCTCGGCCTGGACCCGTCCGGCATCGTGAAGACCCTCGTGGTCAAGCGGAGCGACGACACCTTCCTGTTCGCGCTGATCCCCGGCGGACGCAAGATCTCCTGGCCCAAGCTGCGCGCCCTCGTCGGCGTCAATCGGCTGAAGCTGCCGGATCCGGCCGTCGCGCTGGCCGCGACCGGCTATGAGCGCGGCACGATCGTCCCGATCGGCAGCACCACCGCGTGGCCGGTGTTCGCGGACGAGACGATCCGCGGTCGTCGGATCGCGATGGGCGCGGGCGCGCACGGCTACAGCCTGTTCGTCGACGGCGACGCCCTCATCACCGCGTACGACGCGACCGTCGCCGACATCTCAGAGCCGGAGTAGCCGCAGGCAGACGGATCAGGCCGCCACGCCGGCCATGCCGAGGGCGATGTCCACGAGCCGCACGCGCTGCAGGCCGGCGACCTCGTCGAGCCCGTACCAGGCGGCCATGTCGGTGGATCCGTTCTTCTCGAAGCGGAGCTTCCCGCTCGTGATCCGCGCGCGGTAGACGATGCGCAGGGTGTGCAGAGGCTCGGTCGCGCCCGGCGTGACCCGGCGGCGGGCGGGGATCACCCGGGAGTGGATCCCGAGCAGCTCGTCGACGACCACCTTGTAGCCGGTCTCCTCGCGCACCTCGCGGCGGACGGCGGCCTCGGGGTCCTCACCCGGTTCCAGCCCGCCTCCCGGCATGGTCCACGACACCCGGCGGCCCTCGGTCCACCGCGCCAGCAGCACCCGCCGGTCATCGTCGAGGATGACCGCGTATGCCGCGACCCGCATGTCCATGGTTCACACCCTAGGACGTCGCAGCCGGTATGGCGCGGTCAGCTCACGCGCCGCCCGCCGAGGTGCACCTCTCGCACCACCGCCTCGGCCAGCTCCTCCGCCGGAGCCGTCAGCGGATCCCGGTCCAGAACGACGAGATCGGCGAACAGGCCGGGCGCCAGGGATCCGACCTCGTGCTCGCTGAACAGCTGCCACGCCGCGTTGGTCGTGTGCGCGGCGAGCGCCTGCGCGCGCGAGACCGCGGTGCCGGCGGGCATGACCCGCCCGGAGCGCGTGCGCCGGGTCTCCGCCACCGCCATGTTGCGCAGCGGTTCGGCGGGCGTGACCCATCCGTCGTTGTGGAAGGTCGCGCGATGACCGGCCGCGAACGCGGCGCCCGCGTCCGCCCATGCTCCGCCCCGCTCCGGACCGAACAGGTCGTCCACGAGCACCTCGCCCCAGTAGGTGATGTGGTCGACGAACAGGCTGACGGTCACGCCGAGCTCCGCCGCGCGGGCGAACTGCGCCGCGGTCATCGCCCCCACGTGCTCCAAGCGGAAACGGTGATCGGTCAGACCGTGCTTCTCGATCAGCCGCTCGTAGACGTCGAGCGTCTCGTCGATCGCGAGGTCGCCGTGCGCATGACAGGCGAGCTGCCAGCCGGCGGCGGCGTAGGGCTCGGCGATCCCGTGCAATTCCTCGGCCGTGTAGTTCGAGGATCCCCGGTGGTGCGGCTCGAGGCCGAGCGACCTGGTCGCCGCCGTGTCGAGGTACGGGAAGCTCGTGGCGATGTTGCCCACCCACGGGGAGCCGTCGGTCCAAGTCTTGACGCCGATCTGGCGCACGATGCCGTCCTCGGCGTCTGCGGCCCCGTCGACGGGGTCGCTCGCGTTCGACGGACGTGCGGCGGGCGTTCCTCCGGGGCGGGACATCTCGTACCACCGCAGCCGGAGCGGCATCCGGCCGGCGGCGCGCAGCGCATCGACGACCGGGTTCAGCGCCGGGTTCCAGCTGAGGTCGGAGACGGTCGTGATCCCGCGACGGGAGAGATCTGCGAAGTGCGCCCCGAGCAGCTCGACGATGTCGGCCTGGGCCGACCGCAGGAGCGGAGCCACGACCTGCTCCACGGCCGCGGCCTCGAGAGCCACACCGCTCAGCTCACCGTCCGCGGTACGACCGAACGACGCGCCCGCCGGATCGGGGGTCTCCCTGTCCAGTCCCGCCATCCGTGCCGCGGCGGCGTTGAAGTACGCCGAGTGGCCGGAGTTGTGCACGATCGCGAGGGGAGTGGATCCGGCGAGGTCGTCGAGCAGCCGCATGTCGGGATCCGGGAGCCCGCGCTGGAGCAGGGCGTCCCACCCGCTCGCGTACACCGGGCGTCCCTCGGCGGCGGCGAGCGCGGAACGCAAGGCCGACATGACGCTCTCCGCATCCGGCAGGACGACGGGCCGCAGGTCGAGCACGCGGTCGGACAGCAGCACGGCCGCGGTTCCGGGGTGCCCGTGCGGCTCGATGAGCCCCGGCATCGTCCAGCCGTCCAGCGCCACGCGCTCCGCGGACGGGTCCTGCGCCGCGAGGTCCGCGGTCGCGCCGACGGCGACGATGCGTCCTTCGTCGTCGACCAGGAGTGCCTCGACGAGGTCGGCGGCGGCGGCGGGGGAGAGCGGTCGGATCCGGCCCGTGAACAGCGTCGTCATGAAGCCCATCGTGGCAGGTCCTGCGTCGCCGCGAGGCTCCCCTCGATCGATCAGTTCTGAAGAAGCGCCCGTAGGCACGCGTTCGTAGGCTGACGATGTCCCCGGATCCGCGGGGCGCTGACAGGAGGATGCCATGACCGAGAACACCGCCCCCGTGCTGACCGAGTTCGAGCGCGCCGCCGTCAAGGAGGCCGCGAAGGAGAGCCGCACCCGCGTCGCGCGGAAGAAGATCTCCGCCGAGGAGGCCCGCGCCGCCGGAGAGGCCGACGTCCTGGCCAAGATCGCCGAGATGGACGCCGAGGACGCCACGCTCGCCGAGGCCCTGCACCGGCTGGTCGCCGAGAACGCCCCGCACCTCGTGCCCCGCACGTACTACGGCATGCCGGCCTGGGCCAACGCCGCCGGCAAGGTCGTCTGCTTCTTCAAGCCCAAGGCCAAGTTCAAGGTGCGCTACGCCACCTTCGAGTTCGAGTGGCCCGCCCGGCTCGACGACGGCGCCGTGTGGCCTGTCTCCTATGCCGTGACCGCGCTCTCGGCCGCCGACCTCGCGTTCCTCGGCGATCGCATCCGCACGGCCGCGCCCGCGGAGTGACGAGGAGCGGATCCGGCGTCCCGCGCCGGATCCCTCACTCCCCGCGCAGGTGCGCGGCGGTGAGCTCCGCCATCTCCTCATCGCTGAGCTCGTCCATGCTGCGCGACTCGCGCCGGTCGGAGCGGATCCATCGCATCATCAGGATCACGAGGATCGGCACATCGACGATCTCGGCGATGAACCACAGGAAGTCGCCGGAGAGCTGCTGATCGCGCAGCGGGTTGGGGAACCAGACCGGCAGCGCGCCGGGCCAGGTGCCCGCATGGTCGAAGACGACCGTCCCCAGGCGCAGCAGCACGCCCGGGATCGCGTCGAGCACGAGCTCCACGAACGCGAACATGAACTCGGCCACGATGAACAGGCTCGTGCGCGCGACGGTGTGCGCGGCCATCGGCAGGATCATGAGCAGTCCCAGCAGCGGCACGATCGCCGATGCCACGCCTTCCGCGATCGGATTGATCCGCAGCACCGCGGACAGCGGCGTGAAGAACAGGGCGAACACGAGGCACGTGAACACCGGTGCCATGATCGCGTTGCCGAAGAACTTCGCGAGCCAGGAGCGCAGGAAGCCGTTCACCCGGGCGCGGGGCCGTGAGGAGAGCACCGCGCGAGCCAGCGACACCGGCCGTCCGAGCGTGACCAGGACCGGCACGACGAACATGAGCAGGGCGATCCGCGTCGAGAAGGCCCAGCGCAGCGCCGGGCTCCAGGTGCCGAGGAACCCGAAGGACACGACCGCGTAGGAGCCGAGACCGAGCAGCAGGTACATCAGCGTGAGCCGCAGCGGCCAGCGGTGGCCCCTTCGGCGCAGTACCTCCACCCCGCCGAGGTAGAGGCCGGCTGCGACGATCAGCACCACGAGAGCGGTGGGATCCAGGCTCCAGGTGCTGAGGAAGACGGGGATGGGAGGCGTGGCGGGTTCCGATCTGCTGTACGGCCGCCGTGAGGCTACGCCCGACGGCTATGCGGACGGTGAAGGCCCTCCTCGATCGCTCACGGCGGGTGCGCTTAACGCCCGATGAACTCTCGCCGTCGAGTGCACGACACCGCCCGTTCGCGCTTCCGGGACGCGGAATGCTGACGGTCATGAGCGCCGAAGTGATGATCCTCATCCTGGTGGTCGTGACCGCACTCGGTTTCGACTTCACCAACGGATTCCACGACACCGGGAACGCGATGGCCACCTCCATCGCCACGGGGGCGCTCACGCCGAAGGTCGCGGTGGCCCTCTCGGCGATCCTGAACCTCGTGGGCGCCTTCCTCTCGGTCGAGGTCGCGGCGACCATCACGAAGGACGTGCTCACGATCCAGGGTCCGAGCGGCGATCTCGTGCCGGGCCTGAACCCCGAATCGGCGATGATCATCATCTTCGCCGGCCTCGTCGGCGGGATCCTGTGGAATCTGCTGACCTGGCTGCTCGGCCTGCCGTCCAGCTCCTCGCACGCCCTGTTCGGCGGTCTCATCGGCGCCGGGATCGCGGGGGCCGCGACCGTCAACTGGGCCGGCATCGTCGGGAAGATCATCGTCCCCGCCGTGCTCTCCCCGCTCATCGCCGGCATCGTGGCGGCGGTCGGAACCTGGCTCGTCTACCGCCTCACCCGGTCCGTGCACGCCAAGCACCGCGAGGCGGGATTCCGCTGGGGACAGATCGGCACCGCGTCGCTCGTCTCGCTCGCGCACGGCACGGGCGATGCGCAGAAGACCATGGGCGTGATCGCCCTCGCCCTCATCGCGCACGGCACCCTCACCGGCGACCAGATCCTGAACGAAGGTCTGCCGATCTGGATCATCGTGACCTGCGGCGCGGCGATCGCACTCGGCACGTACCTCGGCGGCTGGCGGATCATCCGCACCCTCGGCAAGGGCCTGGTCGAGATCGAGTCGCCGCAGGGGCTCGCCGCGGAGGCGTCCTCGGCCGCCATCATCCTCACGTCCAGCTCCATGGGCATGGCGCTGTCCACCACGCACGTCGCCACCGGATCGATCCTCGGATCCGGCGTGGGACGTCCCGGTGCGCAGGTGCGGTGGGGGATCGCGGGACGCATGGTCACGGCCTGGCTCATCACGATGCCCGCCGCGGGCGTCGTGGGCGCGCTCTGCTTCTTCCTCGCCCACGGCATCGGCGGGCTCGCCGGCGCCGTCACCGTGTTCGTCCTGCTGCTCGCGGCCGCCGCCCTCCTCTATCTGCGCAGCCGCCGGCAGAAGGTTGACCACAACAACGTCAACGCCGAGTGGGACGGCTCCGTCGTGCCCGAGGGCGCGACGGCCTGAACCGAAGGACGGATGAGATGAACTTCGACATCGCGCAGATGGCGCTCTCCGCGGGCCGCGTGCTGCTGGTCGGCCTGCTGTTCGGCGCGGGTCTTCCCGCCCTGTTCGCGATCGGCATGCGGCTGCAGTCGGCCGGCACCGGGGAGGTCGACGGCGAGGCCCCTGGAACGCGCCGTCCGCTGCTGACCGCGGCGGGCTGGATCCTGTTCGCCCTCGTGATCGCCGTGGTGCTCACCGGAGTGCTCTTCATCACGCGGCTCAGCATCTACCACTACTTCGGCATCTCGCTGTTCGGAGTGGGCAAGTGAACGGCAACGTCCTCTCCCGCGTACTGGACTGGCTGCGCGCCGGCTATCCGGAGGGCGTGCCACCCAAGGACTACTCGCCGCTGCTGGCCCTCCTGCAGCGGACGCTCACCGCCGAGGAGCTCGCGGAGGTGGTCGCGGCGCTGGCCCGGCAGGAGACGGATCCGGTGCGGGTGTCGCAGATCCGGGCGGCGATCGCCGACGTGACCTCGGCGAATCCGGGCGCCGACGAGGTGCGCCGCGTGGCCGTCCTGCTCGCCGACCGCGGAGTGCCGCTGAGCACCAAGGCGCAGCGGATCGTGGGCGATCGGACGATCCTCGCCGCGGCCGCCGCGGGCGGCTCCGGTGCGGAGTCGCCGGAGGACTCCGGAGCGGGATCCACTGGCGCTGAGCCGTCGGACGCCAACCCCATCGCCCAGGCGCTGCGCTGGCTGGGGGCGGGCTATCCGGAGGGGATCCCGGCCCAGGACCGCGTGCCGATCCTCGCGCTGCTGCGCCGCCGCCTCACCGATGACGAGGTGCAGGAGGTCTGCGAGGCCGTGGCCGCGCAGAGCGGAGCGGATCCGGAGATCTCGCTCGTCGACGCGCAGGTGCTCATGATGAAGGTGCTCGGCGACCTCCCCGGCGACGACGACGTGGACCGCGTCCGCACCCGCCTGGAGCAGTCCGGCATCACCCTGACCTGACCCCGCGTTCCTTCTCTGACCGCGAGACTCCAACTGGGCGACGAGACTGCACTCTAGAACCGCAGTCTCGTCGCGGAGTTGGAGTCTCGCGGTCAGGCGAATCGTCTGGGCGGGAGGGGCGACGGAGCGGATGCGGCGGACGATTCGCCGGGGATCCGCGAGTGGGCGGCGGTTCATCTCGATCTTGGAATATGTCCCGCCGAACCCCTGGCGCGGCCGGGTGGCGCGGACGTAGCGTGGAGGGGTGAGCACGCCCTTCCCCGCCTCCGTGTACGCCGCCCGCCTCGACCGCGCCCGCGCCCTGACCGCTGATGCCGGACTCGACGCGATCGTCGTCGGACCCGGTCCCGACCTGACCTACCTCGCGGGCGTCGAGGGGGACACGATCGAGCGGCTGACCGCTCTCGTGATCCCGGCCGCCGGGGATCCGACCGTCATCGTGCCGCGCATGGAGCTCGCCAAGGTGCGCGACACCGCCGTCGGTGCGCTCGGCCTCGCCGTGGCCGACTGGGTGGACGGACAGGATCCCTACGCGCTCGTCACCGCCGCGATGCCCGAGGCCCCCGCGCGGCTCGGCGTCTCGGATGCGCTGCCCGCCCTGCACGTGATCCCGCTCGCGGACCGTCTCGGCCTGCGCCCCGAGCTCGCCACGCCCGTGCTGCGCGAGGGACGGATGATCAAGGACAACGCCGAGATCGCCGAGCTGCGCCGCGCCGGCGACGCGATCGACGCGGTGCACCGTCGCGTGCCTGGCCTGCTGCGCGCCGGCCGCACCGAGCGCGAGGTCGGCGCCGACATCGCCGCCGCGATCGTCGAGGAGGGGCATCGCACGGTCGAGTTCGTGATCGTCGCCTCCGGACCCCACGGCGCGGATCCGCACCACGAGGTCTCGGACCAGGTGATCCAGGACGGCGACATCGTGGTCGTGGACATCGGCGGCGCCGTGCCGGCCGGCTACAACTCAGACCGCACCCGTACCTACGCGGTGGGCGAGCCGGATCCCGAGGCCGCCCGACGGATCGCCGTGCTCGTGCGCGCCCAGCAGGCGGCCGTCGACGCGGTGCGCCCCGGCGTCACCGCCGAACAGGTCGACGCCGCCGCCCGCGAGGTGCTCGCCGCGGAGGGCCTGGCCGAGGCCTTCCTGCACCGCACCGGCCACGGAATCGGCGTCACGACGCACGAGGAGCCGTACATCGCACCCGGAAACGACCTCCCGCTGCGCGAGGGCATGGCGTTCAGCATCGAGCCGGGGATCTACTTCCCCGGCGAGTGGGGATCCCGGATCGAGGACATCGTGGTCGTGACCGCCGACGGCTGCGTGAACCTCAACACCACCCCGCACGAGCTGACGCCCGCGGGTCGCTGACCCAGGGCGCCCTTCGTCTCGTCGCTGCGCTCTTCGCTCAGGGACCGGGAGGAGGCCGACGTGGGTCTCCCGGCGCGGGCGCAGGGGGGCGAGCCCGCGCCGGGAGGTCTGTGGGGCGTGCTCAGCGCACGCGGTCGAGCGCCTCGGGGATCTCGACGCGCCAGGACGAGGGCGCCTCCGAAGCAGGGGCGGCGGGCAGCACGCCCTCGCCGTCCGGGTGGGGGATGGCGTCCAGCAGCGCCGCCGTGTACGGGTGCACGGGCTGGGCCCACACCACGGGAGTCGCGCCCGACTCCACGATCCGGCCGCGGTACATCACGGCGACGCGGTCGGCCATGAGCCGCACCACGGACAGGTCGTGCGAGATGAACAGCATCGCGGCGCCCGAGGCCACGCACAGTTCGCGCATCATGCCCGCGACCGAGGCCTGGGCGGAGGCGTCCAGGGCCGAGATCGGCTCATCCGCGACGATGAGATCCGGCTTCGCGGCGAGCGCCCGTGCGATCGCGACCCGCTGCCGCTGACCGCCGGAGAGCTGGTACGGATACCGGTTCTCGAGAGCGGGCGAGAGGCCGACGGCCTTCAGCCAGTGCGATGGCGCCTCGGTGTCGACGCCGCGGGCGCGCGCGGCGCGGGATCCCTCGGCGATCTGCTGCGCCACGCGGATCCGCGGGTTCAGCGAGGAGTTCGGATCCTGGAACACCATCTGGATCGCGGTGAGCTCCGCAGGGCGCGTGCGCATGCCGAGGGGCTGCACCGGGCGGTCCCGGTAGAGCACCTCACCGGCCCGCGGCTTCTCCATCCCGATCACGGCCCGAGCCGTCGATGACTTCCCGCAGCCGCTCTCTCCGACCAGCGCGAGCACCTCGCCGGCGGCGATGTCGAAGGAGACGCCGTCCACGGCGCGGAACGCGGCCCGGCCGCCGTACTCGACGACGAGGGAGTCGACGTGCAGGACCGGCTTCTGAGCGCTCATCGGGTCTCCTCGGAATCGTCGGCGTCCGTCATCCCGGGCGTAGAAGCGGACGGATCGGCCGCGGATCCGGCCTCCACAGGAGCATCCACGAGGGAGTCCTGCGCGTCGGGCATCGCGTCCAGCAGCTCGCGCGTGTAGGGATGCTGGGGGTCCTGGAAGATCTGCTGCCGGGATCCGGACTCGACGATCAGCCCGCCCCGCATCACGGCGACCTCGTCGGCGACCGCGCTCATCACGCCGAGGTCGTGCGTGACCAGCAGCACGGCCAGGTCACGCTCGGTCGCGAGATCGCGCAGCAGGTGCAGGATCCCCGCCTGCACCGTCACGTCGAGCGCGGTGGTGGGCTCGTCGGCGAGCAGGACCTCGGGTTCGCAGGCCAGCGCGATCGCGATCGCGATGCGCTGCCGCTGACCGCCCGAGAACTGGTGCGGGTACTTCTGCAGCGCTTCCTCGGGGTTCGGCACGCGCACCAGTGCGAGCAGCTCGGCGGCGCGCTTCCTGGCATCCGCGCGGGACAGGTTGAGATGCGTTCGGATGCCGTCGGCGAGCTGGGATCCGACCGTGATCTGCGGATGCAGGCTGGCGGAAGGATCCTGGAAGACCATGCCGATCCGCTTGCCGCGCACGGTGCGGTAGGCCTTGCCCGTCATGCCGACGAGCTGGACGTCGGCCTTGCCCGCGCCGCCGAGGACGATGGATCCCGACGCCGTGCCGCCCGCGGGCAGCAGCCCGAGGATCGCCATCGCGGTCATGCTCTTCCCGGATCCGGATTCGCCGGCGAGGCCCTGGATGCGTCCGGGGACGAGGTCGAGCGAGATGCCCTTCACGACCTCGGTGCGGTTGCGACGGCTCTGGCCGAGCTCGACGTGCAGATCGCGGATCGCGAGCGCGACGGTCACTGTGCCACCTCCCCGGTCGATGCGGCCGCGGAGACCGCCGTGGGCGATTCCGCCTCGCGCTCGCGGGCGGCGAGCGGGTCGAGGGCGTCGCGCAGCGAGTCGCCGATGAAGTTGAAGGCCATCACGATGCTGAGGATCGCGATGCCGGGGAACAGGCCCAGCCACCAGGCCGAGGGGTTCTGCATGGCCGCGGCGATCATCGTGCCCCACTCGGGCGTCGGCGGCTGGGCGCCGAGACCGAGGAAGGACAGACCGGACAGCAGCAGGATCGCGGTGCCGATGTCGAGCGACGCGAGCACCAGCACCGGGCCGGCGATGTTCGGCAGCACGTCCCGAAGGAGCGAGCGCAGCGGGGACGAGCCCAGCAGGCGGCCGGCGATCACATAGTTCTGCGTGCGCAGGCCGAGCACCAGCGACCGCGTGATGCGGGCGTACGGCGGCCAGGCCACGATGATTCCGGCGATCACGGCGTTCATGATCGACGGGCCGAGGGATGCGGCGATGACCATGGCGAGGATCACGGTCGGGAACGCCATGACCATGTCGGTGATGCGCATGAGCACCTCGTCGAACCAGCCGCCGAGGTAGCCGGCGACGGCGCCCACGACGGTGCCGACGATCATCGCGCAGACGACGAGCATGAGGGCGAGCGGGATCGTCGCCTGCGCTCCGAGCAGCAGGCGCGAGAACATGTCGCGGCCGTTGACGTCGGTGCCCATGATGGCGTCGCCGCTGGGCGGTGCGAGACGGGGGAGGTCCTGCGCGAGCGGGTCGTGCGGGGCGATCCAGGGCGCGAGGATCGCGACTACGATCCACATCAGCGCGATCACGGTGCCGACGATGGCCAGCGGGGTGCGCCAGGCGCGCGGCAGCCAGGGGCGGCGGCGCTTCGGGGCGACCTTCTCGGGGATGACGAGGTTCACGACAGCCTCACTCGCGGATCCAGGACGCCGTAGAGCACGTCGACGACGAGGTTGATGACGAGGTAGATCACGCCGACCACGAGCCCGACGCCGGTCACGGCGAGCAGGTCGAGGTTCTTCGACGCGTTGTACGCGTAGGTGCCCAGACCGGGCCACGCGAACACCGCCTCGACGAGCACGGTGCCGGAGAGCAGGCTGCCGAACGCGATGCCGACGAGGGTGAGGATCGGCAGCGCCGCTCCTCGCAGCACGTAGCCGACGACGACCCGGCGGCCGCTCAGGCCCTTCGCCCTGGCCGCCCTGGCGTAGTCCATGTCGAGCACCTCGAGCACCGAGGTGCGCACGAACCGGGTGAGGGTGGCGATCGTGAACAGGCTCAGCACGAGCACCGGCAGGGCCAGGTGGCCGATCGCGTCGACGAAGCCGACCGAGTCGCCGTTCAGG
Organism: Microbacterium sp.; assembly: GCA_031277885.1. Lineage (GTDB taxonomy): Bacteria > Actinomycetota > Actinomycetes > Actinomycetales > Microbacteriaceae > Microbacterium. The sequence continues at coordinate 24,924 of JAITLM010000143.1, read as the reverse complement.
AGGTAGTCGATCGTGTAGAAGCCGGTGATGCGCGGCGGCGGGGTGATCGTGGGGGAGATCCGGCCGGATCCGCTGACCCAGTGCAGGTTCATGAAGAACAGCTGGTAGCAGAGGATCGCCATCCAGAACGTGGGGATGCTGAGGCCGATCAGGGTGACCACGCGCACGACCTGGTCGGTGACCTTGCCGCGACGGTAGGCGGCGAGGGTCCCGAGCACGATCGCGACGGCGAGGCTGATGATGATCGCGTAGAAGGCGATCTCCGCGGTCGCGGGCACGGCCTTGGCGAGGTCGGCGGAGACCGGCTGCCCGGACTTCAGCGAGGTGCCGAGGTCGCCGCGCAGCAGGTTGCCGACGTAGATGAAGAACCGGATCCACACCGGCTGGTCGAGTCCGTACTTCTGCCGGAACGCCTCGACCGTGGCGGGGTTCGACGCGGCGCCCTCGCCGAGGGCGGCGCGCACGGGGTCGCCGGGCACGATCACGGTGAGGGAGAAGGTGACCAGCACGATCCCGAACAGCAGGATCACGCTCGTCACGGCCCGCCGGGCGAGGAAGCGCAACAGGGTGTGCTGCGCCTTCCGCGACGTGCGGGTGGCGATGGCTTTCGTCTCGGACACAGGGGGCTTCCGGGTCTACGGGGCGGAGAGGGCGTGGTGCTGCGGGGGCCGGAACCTCGTGGCTCCGACCCCCGCAGGGCTCACTTCGCGGGGTGCAGCGTCCGCAGGTCGAGGGTCCAGGTCACGTTGTACTCGAGACCGGCCACCTTCGAGGAGCTGGCGAGGTTGATGCCCGGGACGATCAGCGGCACGAACGGGCCGGACTCCTGCATCGCCTTCGCGTAGTCGCTGAACGCGGAGTTGCGGGCGTCGACGCTGGTCGCGTTCTGCGCCTTGGTCACCAGGTCGGCGATCGAGGTGTCGGCCTCGGCGGCCCAGCCGGCGCGCAGGCCGACCTTCTGGCCCGGGCCGAACGGCAGGAACGAGGAGGTGTCGGCGTAGTCGGGGCCCCAGTACCAGAGCGAGAAGGCCTCCTGCGCCTTGACGTAGGGCTGGACCTCGGTCGCGAACGGGGCCGGAGCCAGGGTCACGTTGATGCCCGCGGCCTTCAGCTGCTCCTGGACGCGCTCGGCGACCGGCGTGAACTCCACGCCGCCGACGGGGTTGTCGTTCGGGAACTGCAGCTTGATCTCCTGGCCGGTGTAGCCGGAGGCGGCGAGGGCGGCCTTGGCCTTCTCGAGGTCCTGCTTCACGCCGGACTTGTTCGCGCCGGGGAACATGGGCGGGATGACGCCGGTGGCCTGCACGGATCCGGATCCGGCCAGCTCCAGCAGCTTGTCGTAGTCGAGCGCGTAGCGCACCGCCTCGGCGAACTTGGGGTTCGCGGTCGCGCCGCCGACGTTCTTGTCCTGGTTGATGAGGAGGAAGAGGGTCTCCGCGGACGGGGCCGAGTTCACCGTGAAGCCGTCGCCGAGGTTCTTCACCTGGTCGCCGGAGAGGTCGACCGCCACGTTGGAGTCGCCGCCCTTGAGGTTGGTCAGCTGCGTGGAGGACTGCGAGATGTTGCGCACGACGATCTTGTCGTAGGCGGGCTTGTCGTCCCCGTCGTACTTGTCGTTCTTCACGAGCACGACCTGCGAGGTGAGGTCCAGCGACTGGAGCTTGTACGGACCGGATCCCGCCGAGTTCGCGTCGAGCCAGGTCTTCGCCGCGTCCTTGTCGTCGGTCGTGCCGCCGTTCTTCTCGACGAGCTTCGAGTTGAGGATCGCGAGGGAGGGGTTGGTGACGATCGCGGGCAGCTGCAGCGAAGGGGTCTTCGTCGACAGCTTCACGGTCTTGTCGTCGACCTTGGCGACGGTGATCCCCGCCATCAGGAAGTTCGCCTTGGAATCGGTGATCCCGGCGACGCGGTCGAGGGAGAACACGACGTCGTCCGCGGTGACCGGGGTGCCGTCGGAGAACTTCCGGCCGTCCTGGATCGTGAAGGTGAACTCGGTCGCATCCGAGTTCTGCTTCATGGTCGCGAGATCGGGCTTCGGCGTGGTCGAGTCGGCGCCCTGGAAGGTCAGCAGGGTGTCGTACACCGCGTGCAGCACCATGTTCCCGGTCGGCACGTAGTTGCGCCCGGGGTCACCGGTCTCGAGCGAGAACGCGGTGTCGACCACGAGCGTGCCGCCCGAGGAGGAGCTGCTGGAATTATTCGCGGAATTGCCGCCGGAGCAGCCGGCGAGCGCGATGGCGGCCACAGCGATGAGCGCTGCGGCGACGTGGCGGTAGGAACGGGCCACGGCTTCCTCCTCATTGAAGATGGACAGGTCAGACGACCGGATCGGGTTTTCCGGCACTATATCCGACTGAACGACTCGATTTCGATCATTCGATTGTCACGCTTCCGTCACTACGGCATTATGTCCAGCATGAGCGACGATCAGCCTTCCGCCTCTGGACGATCCGCGCCCGTGATCGACGAAATCGCCTACGACATCCTTCGGGCGATGCGCCGCAATGGTCGGATCTCCATCGCCGCCCTCGCTCAGGAGGTCGGGATCTCCCGCGCCAGCGCGTACTCCCGGGTCGAGTCCCTCACCCGCGCCGGGATCATCACGGGCTACACCGCGGAGGTGGACACGACCCGCCTCGGCCTCGGGGTGAGCGCTCTCGTGTTCTGCACGATCCAGCCCCAGTCGTGGAGCTCGTTCCTGCAGGCGATCGGGGATATGCCCGATGTGGAATCGGCGATGGTGATGACCGGGGAGCACGACGTGATGCTGCTCGTGCGCAGCGTCGACATGGAGCGCATGCAGTCGCTCGTGATCGGCACGATCGCCGACCGTCCCGAGGTGACCAAGGTCGAGACCGCGATCGTGATGGGCGAGGTCTTCCGCCGGCCTTTCGTGCTCCCGGACGAGATCCCGGAGCGCGCGGCGATCGGGGTCGACAGCGGCCTGATGCGGTTCACCCGTACCGACGGGAGCCGCGGGACCCGCATCTGAGCGCGGTCCGGAGCACGGGCGTCGAGCCGGGTGTCAGACCTGCAGGCAGACGCTCACGTGGTCGATGCCATCGACGGCGAAGTCCTCGATGAGGCGGATCCGGCCGTCGTCCTCCTGCTCGGCGCGGCTCACCGCGTCGCCGCGCACGACGGAGCCGTCGCTGACCAGCGCGTGCGCGAAGGAGACCCGCACCTCCGCGCCGGCGATCTCGCCGACGAAGCGGCCCTCTGTGACGGTGTCGCCGGTGTACTCGCCCCAGATCAGGCGGCCGTCCTGGTGGTAGTCGAAGGTCGTCGGAGCGTCGGAATCGACCTTGCTGGCGGTCGAGGAGACCATGGCGAAGCGCAGTCCGTCGAGGAAGAGCGTGGAAGGCATGACGACGAGTATGGACCCGGGAACGGGCTTCGACGCAATCCCCGCATCGTCCGACGGGGGCCGGAGACCCTCTCTGCGGCGGTGTCTCGCACACGGTTCTGGCCACTCCGGAATGACAATTCCCGGAGCGCCGGAATCTATTAACAGGTTCATCCACATGTGGATTACTCGGTGAATGCGGAAATCGTCCCGCGACCCGGCATCCATCCGGCTCCATCGTCGCGATACCGGCTGTTCACCGGTTGTTTTCCCGCGTCCGGCCGAACCCCGCGGCACGTGCCCAGCCGGTATTCCGGAAGGGCCGACACCGGCCTTGGAATTCGCCCTGAGCCGGCTCAGGAAATCCTGCGGAAGAGCGCATTCCCCGCGGCCGCCAGGGCGCTCCCGACGGCGAGGATCGCCGCGCCGCCGCCCGCGTACGCGATCTGGAGGTGGCTGCCGTGGTTCTGCACGGTGATGAAGATGATGACGAACGCGATGCCGGAGGCGAGCGCGCTCGCCCCGGCGATCCACCACAGCGCCGGCAGCGTGCGAGCGGGCGGGACGGCCTCCGGCACACGCCAGAGCAGAAGAGCGATCCCGCCGAGACAGCCGCATGCCGCGACGAGCATGAATGCCGCGACGACATCGCTCGGCCGGTGCCACTGCTGGATCACGAGCAGCACCCCGGTGAGCACCGCGAATGCGCCGCCCAGCACCGCCGCGAGAGGGCGCCACCGCGGGGGAGACACGACGAAGATCGCGAACGCCGCAGCGGCGGCGACCGTCGCATGCCCGGAAGGGAATGAATTGCTCAGCAGGTCGGTCGCGCCGGTCGCTGCGCGCTCCAGGAAGACGTGCTTGGCGAGTTCCGCGGCGATCACGGCGATCCCTCCCACCGCGAGGGCCACCAAGAGATGCCGGAAGCGACGCGTCACCAGGCCGATGACGAGCGTGAGCAGGATCCCTCCGCCGATCGCGACGGTCGGCACATTGCCGAGCACCATGCCGGTCAGCCGGTAGACCAGGTCGTGCTGCGAGGAGGCCCCCACGAAGGCCCTCTCGTCGACGATCTGCCCGACATAGGTGCGCACGAAGAAGACGTAGGTCGCCACGAACGCGGCCGCCAGGATCACGGCGGCTATCGCGAAGGACCACACTCCACGTCTCGCCGCCATGCACCCATCATGCAGGGTCGAACTGTGCGATCGCTCACCAGTCGCTGCGATCGCGCGCGGCACGCAGGTCGTCGAGGGCACGGGAGTCGTCATGCGTCGCGACCGCGCCTCGCTGAAGGATCGGACGGGGGAGGCCGGCATCTTCCGGGATCCGCGGACGGCTCGCAGCCGTCTCGGTCTTCTCCTCATCGCCCCGACCCGTCCGCGCGGTGTCGAGCAGGGGGAGTGCGAGGTGCACGAGAGGGCCGATCCCGAGCGCGAACACGACCGTGCCGATGCCGACGGTGCCCCCCAGAAGCCACCCGATCGCGAGCACGGTGAGCTCCACCGAGAGCCGGGCCGCCCAGATCGGCCAGCCGAGACGCCCGTGCATCCCGGTCATCAGGCCGTCGCGCGGCCCTGGTCCAAAACGCGCGCCGATGTAGAGTCCGCTGGCGAGGGCGACCACGACCACCCCGGCGACGAGCACGATCGCCTGCATGAGCAGGCCGTGCACCGGCGGGATGACCGCCACGGTCCCCTGGATCGCGGTGCCCACGAGAAGCACGTTCAGGAGCGTGCCGACTCCCGGCTTCTGCCGCAGCGGGATCCACAGCAGCAGCACGAGCAGCCCGACGATGTTCGTGATCCACCCGACGCCGATGCCGGTGCGCAGCGAGAGGCCCTGCGCGAACACGGTCCACGGGTCCACGCCCAGTCCGGCCACGATCGTGAGTCCGCACCCGAAGCCGTAGAGCACGAGCCCGATGAGCAGCTGCAGCACGCGTCTTGTCATGGATCCATGATGATCCTCAACTGGACTGTTGTGACCAGTCCAATCGTTCTAGGCTGGCCTCATGGACTCCCGACTCTCCGCGCGCGCCCTCGTCGAGCTGCTCGGTCTGTGGCGCACCAGCGAACCCGCGTTCGACGCCCTCGCCGATGCCATCCGCCTGCTCTGCCTCGACAACCGGATCGCCCCGGAGACCGCGCTGCCCGCCGAGCGAGAGCTCGCGACGGCCCTCGGCGTGAGCCGCACCACGGTCGCGGCGGCCTACCGCGCCCTCCGCGCCACCGGGCACATCGTGAGCCGGCAGGGGTCGGGCAGCGTCACCCGGCCGCTCGGGCGCACCATGTCGGCGCGCTGGTTCGACCGCGAGGGCATCGACCTGCAGCAGGCCAGCCCTCCCGCCTGGCCCGGCCTGCCCGGGGTGATCGCCGAGACCGCGGCGTCGATCACGGCGCTCGTGTCGCGCGCGGGATACGACATCCTCGGCCACGCCGAGCTGCGCGCCGCGATCGCCGATCGGTACACCGGGCTCGGGATCCCGACGTCGCCCGAGCAGATCATGGTCACCACCGGCGCGCAGCAGGCGCTCAACCTCATCGCGTCGACCCTGCTGCGCCGGGCCGATCGGGTGCTCATCGAGACGCCCAGCTACCCGCACGCCATGGAGACGTTCCGTCGTGTGGGCGCCCGCCTCGTCGGCGTTCCCGTCGAGACCGCGCACGGGTGGGACCTGGATCGCGCCGCGCAGGCCCTCGCCCGCACCAGACCCGTGCTCTCGTATCTGATGCCGGAGTTCCAGAACCCCACAGGGCGCACGATGACGCTCGAGGAGCGCACCGTGTTCGAGCGCGCCGCGCATGACGCGGGCTCCTTCCTGCTCGTGGACGAGACGACGGCCGACCTCGACATCGACGGCCTTCCGCGTCTGCAGCCGCTCGGTGCGGCGGACACCGGGACGATCCGGGTCGGTTCGCTGGGCAAGTCGGTCTGGGGCGGACTGCGGATCGGGTGGATCCGCGCGGCGGACGACGTGATTCGCAGGCTGCGCGCCGCCCGCCCGACGCACGACCTCGGAACACCCGACCTGGAGCAGGCCGTCGCGACGCGTATCGTGCACCGCCTCGGCGAGATCCTGCCGCAGCGTGCGGCTCTGCTCGGCGCGGGCAGGGACGCCCTGACGGCAGCACTCCGACGGGAGCTGCCCGACTGGTCCGTGCCGGAGGTGCACGGCGGGGTCGCGATCTGGGCGGGTCTGGGCATGCCGCTCAGCTCCGCGCTCGTGATCGACGCCGCCGCGCACGGGCTGCACCTGAGCGCGGGCCCCCGGTTCGCCGTCGAGGGCGGGCACGAGCGTCATCTGCGCATCCCGTTCACCACCGAGCCGCGGGAGCTCGAACGGGCCGTGGAGATCCTCGCCGGCTCGTGGCAGCGCGTCACGGCCGGCACGCCGCGCACGACCGGGTCCGCGATGCTCGCCGAAGCGGTCGTGTGAACGGGAAACGGACCCGGTCGTGAAGACCGGGTCCGTTCTGGTTCCTGTGGAGCCTAGGAGATTCGAACTCCTGACATCCTGCTTGCAAAGCAGGCGCTCTACCAACTGAGCTAAGGCCCCGTGTCGAATTCGACGGGTTTCGACCGAATGAGCGGATCCGATTTCTCGGATCCGCTCACATGTCGGTGGGGCTACCAGGACTTGAACCTGGGACCTCTTCATTATCAGTGAAGCGCTCTAACCGCCTGAGCTATAGCCCCGTATCAACCTCCAAGACTTTACCGGACGTTGACACGATCGCGAAATCGAGCGCGGCTCGGCGTCGCTCAGCTCCCCTCGCGCAGGGTGATGCTGCCCGCGGACAGGTGGGCGCCGATGCGGTGGGTCGAGGACGGATCCGTCTGGATCCCCGCGTCGATGGTTCCCGCCGACGAGTCCCTCATGAGCGCATAGCGCCCCGTCGGCACCGTCACGTCCATGGATCCGGCGCTCACGTCCAGGCGGACATCGTCGGGCTGGCGGCCCGAGATCGTCGCGTTCAGCTCCCCCGCCGACATCGACAGATCCGCGGTGGTCACGTCGTTCAGGCGCAGCGTCGCCGATCCCGCGTTCACCGTGGTGGTCACGGTCTTCGCGCCTCCGTCGAGCGTGAGCGAGCCGGCGTTGACCTTCGTGGTCAAGGTGTCGAAGCGGCCCTCGGTCGTGAGCGCGCCGGCGTCCAGCTGCAGATCGGCGGTCAGCTCGCCCTCCAGGTCCCTGGGCAGGGTGAGCGTCATCTGCGGATCGATCCCGAACCATCCGCCGATCCACCAGCCGAACGGGCCGTTGGGACGATCGACCCGCAGGACGTCGCCGTCGCGACGCATCGTCCAGTCGCTGCTGCCGGTGCCGCTGACGCGCATGGTCGCCTCGCTCACGTCGTCGAAGCGGATCGTGGCGGAGCCGCGCCCCACCTCGACCTTCAGGGCCGTGACCCCGGTCGTGTCGACGCTCGTGCTGCGCGCCGTCGAGCCGTCGCTCGCGGCGACCTGGGTGACGGCCGCGAGAGCGGATCCGCCGCCGACCGTGACCAGCGCCCCGCCGCCGATGATCGCCGCGGCGATGGTGATCGCGGTCAGCGTGCCCCGGCTCGGGCTCGACGCGGGTGCGGGGGAGGACGCGACGGGATCAGGGCCGTTCGGCGCCGATGCACCGGCCGGATCCTGCTCGGGTGCGCTCGGAGGGGTGAGGTTCGTCATCGGTTCGTTCCTGTCTGCGGGCCGTTCAGGCCGGCATTGGAGAGATGGGCGATCGTGGCGAGCACCCGGCGGTTGCCGGACTCGTCGGGCTCGAGCCCGAGCTTCTGGAAGATGGCGGTGATGTGCTTCTCGACGCTGGCCTCGGAGAGGAACAGCGTCGCGGCGATGGCCTGGTTCGACTTGCCCTCCGCGATCAGCGCGAGCACCGTGCGCTCCCTCTCGGTGAGGCTCTGCATGCGGTCGTCCTGGTTACGTCGGGTGAGCAGCTGCGCGACCACCTCCGGATCCAGGACCGTGGATCCGGAGGCGATGCGCGCGACCGACTCGATGAACTCCGACACATCGGCCACCCGGTCCTTCAGCAGGTAGCCGAGCGGCCCCGCCGAGCCCTGCGCGATGATCAGGTCGCTCGCGTAGCGCTCCTCCACGTACTGGGAGAGGACGAGCAGCGGGAGCTGCGGAAGCCTCTTCCGCAGCGAGAGCGCCGCACGGATCCCCTCGTCCACGAACGTCGGCGGCAGGCGGACGTCGAGGATGCAGAGTTCGGGATCCGTGGCGTCGACGGTCTCATCGAGGTCGGTCACGTCGGGCAGCGCCGCGACGACCGTGTGGCCGGCGTCTTCGAGAAGCCGCACGAGCCCTTCGCGGAGCAGGACCGAGTCCTCGCAGATCAGGATCCTCATGAGATGCGCTCCTTCCGGTCGGCGTCGTCGTGCTGGTCAAGAGGCGAGCAGATCAGGATGCGCACGGGACGCTCACCTCCAGGCTGGTCGGACCGCCGGCAGGGCTGTCCAGGCGGAACGTGCCGCCGGCGGCGAGCACGCGGTTGCCGATGCCGTCCAGGCCGCCGCCGGGAAGCACGGTCGCACCGCCGATGCCGTTGTCCTCGACCCGGGCCCAGAGCGTGCCTCCGTCGCGCACCCGCACGACGACCCGGCATTCGCTCGCCCTGGAGTGCTTGGCCGCGTTGGTGAGCGATTCCGCGATGGTGAAGTACACCGCCGCCTCGGCATCGCGCGAGCACCGCCCACTGAGCCGCACATCGAGGACGACCGGCACGGGGGAGCGCCCCGCCAGGGCGGAGAGCGCCGCGTCCAGTCCGCGGTCGTCGAGCACCGAGGCATGGATTCCTCGCGCGAGCTGGCGCAGCTCGGTGATCGCCGCCTTCGTCGAGGTGTGCGCCTCGGCGATGAGCGCCTTGGCGGCCTCCGGATCCGAGTCGATCTTCTGCTGCGCCATCCCGAGGGTCATGCCGACGGAGACGAGACGGGGCTGGACGCCGTCGTGCAGATCACGCTCGATGCGGGTGCGTTCGACGTCCGCCGCTCGCACCGCGCCCGCGCGCTGGGCGGTGGTCGTGCGCACCTGCTCGCTGAGGTCGAGGTTGCGATCGGGGGTGGCCACGATGCCCCGGGAGATCACCCGGTGCAGCAGCGCCACGCTGATGATGCCGACGATGCCCGCCGCAGCCCCCGCGCCGCCGATGAGCGGAGCCCAGGCGCTCGGGTACCTCGTGCCCCAGCCGGTGTCGACCTCGCCCGAGGTGAAGAGCGGAGCGAACGCCGTGACCGCCGACCACCCGAACCACGCCATGAGCCGCAGCACCAGGGATCCGAGCGCGCAGGCGATCGCGAAGTTCGCCAGTGCCCGCCACATCCGTCCGTTGTAGGCCTGACGCCACAGGGAGAGCAGCCAGCCGCCGAAGCCGGGGCGGTCGACCGCACGCCAGCGGAGAGCCGGGAGGTCGAACCCGTACAGGCCGTTCAGCCGGGCGATCTCGAACCAGGCGACGCCGAAGACCGCATAGACCAGGCCGACGAGGACGACCAGGCCGACGCCGATGAAGCTGAGACCGAAGCCGAGCCCCAGGCCTCCGCCGAGGATCCCCATCACCCCGGATCCGACCACGCCGAGGGCGGCGAGCTCGAGGATCGTGAGGAAGAGGCGCACCGGTGTGCGTGCCGCCGCCGCGACGGGACCGGTCGCGGGAGGAGGGGAGAAGGATGGTGCTGTGGTCATGGCTCCACGCTAGGGGCGCGTGCGGGCCCGCGGAACGGAGGAACCCGGGTGATCCGGTTCGGGGTTTCCGTAAGGACCGCGGTTATGCATGCCTAGCCTTGATGGACGCCGGTGCGCGCAGGTGCTTACGTGGACCCAGGGAGTGTCCTCGGCGAACGGAGAGAGACGACGTGACTGCACTGCATCCGCACGAACCGCACGGCACGGGCCTCGGACAGCGTCTGAACTGGCTCCGCGCCGGAGTCCTCGGCGCGAACGACGGCATCGTCTCGGTCGCCTCGCTCGTCGTGGGCGTCGCCGGCGCGACGACCGACAACGCCGCCCTGCTGGTGGCGGGACTCGCCGGCCTGATCGGCGGCGCGATCTCGATGGCGCTCGGCGAGTACGTCTCGGTGAGCAGCCAGCGCGACAGCGAGCACGCCCTCATCGCGAAGGAGCGCGAGGAGCTGCGCACCATGCCCGAGGCGGAGCTCGCCGAACTCGCCGAACTGTACCGTCAGCGCGGTCTCAGCGACGAAACCGCGCACCGGGTCGCCGTCGAGCTCACTGCCCATGACGCGCTGGCCGCGCATCTGGAGGTCGAGCTCGGCATCGACCAGGACGACCTCGTCAATCCCTGGCACGCGGCGATCTCCTCCGCGATCGCGTTCACGGTCGGCGCCATCCTGCCGCTGCTCGCGATCCTGCTGCCGCCCCCGGCCTGGCGCGTGCCGGTCACCTTCGTCGCGGTGCTGATCGCCCTCGCGGCGACGGGCTTCGTCTCGGCGCGGATCGGCGGCTCCAACCCTGTGCGCGCCTCGATCCGGCTGGTCATCGGCGGGGCGCTGGCCCTCGTCGCGACCTGGCTCATCGGCACGCTGCTCGGGGCCACCGGGGTCGTCTGATCGCGACCCGCAGCAGGGACGCAGAAGGCCCGGATCCGAGGATCCGGGCCTTCGCGGTGAAAAGCGTCAGTTCGAGGTGAAGCCGACCAGCAGTCCGCCGGTGACCTTGACCGCGAGGTTGTAGATGCCGGCGACGATCGCGCCGAGCACCGTGAACACGATCAGGTTCAGGATCGCCACGACGGATCCGAACGCGAGCACCTGCGGCAGGCCGATGACGGCGCTCAGCTTGGCGCCGTCGGCGATGCCCGAGACGAACTCGTCGGCCTTGGTCATCAGGCCCGTGGCATCGATCACCAGGTAGATGAGCAGGAACGAGACGAGCGTCACGATCGCGATGGCGACCGCCCCCAGGAAGGACAGCTTCACCGCCGACCAGAAGTCGATGTAGACCAGGCGCAGGCGCACCTGCTTGCTGGAGGTCTTCCGGGAAGACTTCTTCGCGAGCTTGTCGGCTACCGTGCTCATGCGTCAGTTCCTTCGGGGGCTTCGGGGGATTCTGTCTCGGGTGCCGCGCCGGAGTCCTCGGACTCGTCGTTGTCGGCCAGGCCGCGCTCGGTGTTCCGAGCGATCGCGAGGATCCGATCGTCCTCGGCGGCCCTCGCGAAGACGACGCCCATGGTGTTGCGACCCTTCGCCGGGACCTCGGCCACGGCAGAGCGTACCACCTTGCCGCTGGCAAGAACCACAAGGACCTCATCGTCCTCCTGGACGATCAGACCCCCCGCCAGAATGCCCCGGTCATCGTTCAGTTTCGCGACCTTGATGCCCTGGCCGCCGCGGCCCTGCACCCGGTATTCGTCGACCGACGTGCGCTTCGCGTAGCCTCCGTCGGTGACGACGAAGACGAAGCCGTCGCCGGTGACGAGCGAGGCGGAGAGCAGGCTGTCATCGCCGTTGAACCGCATGCCCTTGACGCCCTCGGTCGCGCGTCCCATCGGACGCAGCGCCTCATCGGTGGCCTGGAAGCGCACCGACATTCCGTGCCGGCTGATCAGCAGGACGTCGTCGGTGGCGTCGGCGAGGAAGGCACTGACGAGCTCGTCCTCCTCGCGGAGACGGATCGCGATGACCCCGCCCTGACGGTTGGTGTCGTAGTCGCCGAGGCGGCTCTTCTTCACCAGCCCGCCGCGGGTGGCGAGCACCAGATACTGCGCCGCGTCGTAGTCGCGGATGTCGAGGATCTGGGCGATCTTCTCGTCCGGCTGCAGCGCGAGCAGGTTGGCGACGTGCTGTCCCTTCGCGTCGCGACCGGCCTCGGGGATCTCGTACGCCTTGGTGCGGTAGACCCGGCCCTTGTCCGTGAAGAACAGCAGCCAGTGGTGCGTGGTGGTCACGAAGAAGTGCTCGACGAGGTCGTCGGCCCGCAGCTGCGCGCCCTTGACGCCCTTGCCGCCGCGGTGCTGCGACCGGTAGTTGTCGCTGCGCGTGCGCTTGACGTAGCCCTCACGGGTGACCGTGATGACCATCTCCTCCTCGGCGATGAGGTCTTCCATCGAGACGTCGCCGTCGAAGCCGTGCAGGATGTGGGTGCGACGCTCATCCCCGAAGCGGTCGACGATCGCCGTGAGCTCCTCGCGGATGATCTCGCGCTGGCGGCCCTCGTCGGCGATGATCTCCTTGTAGTCGGCGATCCGGGCCTCGAGCTCGGTCGCCTCGTCGATGATCTTCTGGCGCTCCATCGCCGCGAGGCGACGCAGCTGCATGTCGAGGATCGCCTGCGCCTGCTCCTCGTCGATGTCGAGGAGGCGCTGCAGGCCCTCGTTCGCCTCGGCCGCGGTGGGCGAGCGGCGGATCAGCGCGATGACCTCGTCCAGCGCGTCGAGCGCCTTGAGGTAGCCCTGCAGGATGTGCATGCGCGCCTCGGCCTTGGCCAGGCGGAACTTCGTGCGGCGCACGATGACGTCGATCTGGTGGTCGAGCCAGTGCGTGATGAAGCCGTCGAGCGCGAGCGTGCGCGGCACGCCGTCGACGATCGCGAGCATGTTGGCGCCGAAGTTGTCCTGCAGCTGCGTGTGCTTGTAGAGGTTGTTCAGCACGACCTTCGCGACCGCATCGCGCTTGAGCACGATCACGAGACGCTGACCGGTGCGGTCGCTGGACTCGTCGCGGATGTCGGCGATGCCCGTGATCTTGCCGTCCCGGGCCAGGTCGCCGATCTTCACCGCGAGGTTGTCGGGGTTCACCTGGTACGGCAGCTCGGTGATCACGAGGCAGGTGCGGCCCTGGATCTCCTCGACGCCGACCACCGCGCGCATCGTGATGGATCCGCGTCCGGTGCGGTACGCCTCCTGGATCCCCTTCGTGCCGAGGATCTGCGCGCCGGTCGGGAAGTCCGGACCCGGGATGCGCTGGATCAGGCCCTCGAGCAGCTCCTCGCGGGGGAGTCCGGGGTTCTGCAGCGCCCAGAGCGCCGCGTCCGAGACCTCGCGCAGGTTGTGCGGCGGGATGTTGGTCGCCATGCCGACCGCGATGCCGATCGAGCCGTTCACGAGCAGGTTCGGGAACCGCGCCGGCAGGACGTCCGGCTCCTCGGTCTGGCCGTCGTAGTTCGGCGAGAAGTCGACCGTGGCCTCTTCGATGTCGCGCACCATCTCCAGCGCGAGCGGGGCCATCTTGGTCTCGGTGTATCGCGGTGCGGCGGCGCCCATGTTGCCGGGGGAGCCGAAGTTGCCCTGCCCGAGCGCGAGCGGGTAGCGCAGCGACCAGGGCTGCACGAGGCGCACGAGGGTGTCGTAGATCGCGGAGTCGCCGTGCGGGTGGTACTGACCCATGACCTCGCCGACCACGCGGGCGCACTTGGAGAACGACTTGTCCGGGCGGAATCCGCCGTCGTACATGCCGTAGATCACGCGGCGGTGCACAGGCTTGAGCCCGTCCCGCACATCGGGCAGCGCGCGGCCGACGATGACCGCCATCGCGTAGTCGAGGTAGGACCGCTGCATCTCGGACTGCAGGTCGACCTGGTCGATCTTGCCGTGGTTGTGCCCATCGGGGCCGGTCACTGAGCCGGTCGAAGTGTCGTCAGTCATGAATCAATCTCTCGTGTGGATCGCCGCTGTCGTGGAGCGTGCGGATCAGATGTCGAGGAAGCGGACGTCCTTGGCGTTGCGCTGGATGAAGCTGCGGCGGGACTCGACGTCCTCGCCCATCAGCACGCTGAAGATCTCGTCGGCGGCGGCCGCGTCGTCGATCGTGATCTGGCGGAGCGTGCGCGTGGTGTGATCCATCGTGGTCTCCCACAGCTCCTTGGCGTTCATCTCGCCGAGACCCTTGTAGCGCTGGATGCCCGCTTCCTTGGGGATCCGCTTGCCGTTCGCGAGACCGTCGTTGAGGAGGGCGTCGCGCTCGGCGTCCGAGTACACGTACTCGTGCGGCGAGTTCGTCCACTTCAGCCGGTACAGCGGCGGCATCGCGAGGAACACGAAGCCGGCCTCGATGAGTCCGCGCATGTAGCGGAACAGCAGCGTCAACAGCAGCGTGGTGATGTGCTGGCCGTCGACGTCGGCATCCGCCATGAGCACGATCTTGTGATAGCGCGCCTTGTCGAGGTCGAAGTCCTCGCCGATGCCGGTGCCGAAGGCCTGGATCATCGCCTGGACCTCTTTGTTCGCGAGAGCCTTGTCCAGACGCGCGCGCTCGACGTTGAGGATCTTGCCGCGCAGCGCCAGGATCGCCTGGGTGTGCGGGTCGCGGCCCTGCACCGCGGAGCCGCCGGCCGAGTCGCCCTCCACCAAGAAGATCTCGCTGATCGAGGGATCCTTGCTCGTGCAGTCCTTGAGCTTGTCGGGCATCGCTGCCGACTCGAAGACGCTCTTGCGCCGCGCGGTCTCGCGCGCCTTGCGGGCGGCCATCCGGGCGGTCGCGGCCTCGACGGCCTTCGTCACGACGTTCTTGGCCTGCTTCGGGTTGCGCTCGAACCAGTCGCCGAGCTGGTCGCCGACCACCTTCTGCGTGAAGGCCTTCGCCTCGGTGTTGCCGAGCTTCGTCTTGGTCTGGCCCTCGAACTGCGGTTCGCCGAGCTTGATCGAGATGACCGCGGTGAGTCCCTCGCGCACGTCGTCGCCGGTGAGGTTGTCGTCCTTCTCCTTGAGGATGTTGTTGGCGCGCGCGTAGCGGTTGACGAGCGTCGTCAGCGCCGCGCGGAAGCCCTCCTCGTGGGTGCCGCCCTCATGCGTGTTGATCGTGTTCGCGTAGGTGAACACGTTCTCCGTGTAGCCCGTGGTCCACTGCATCGCGACCTCGAGCGAGATCTTGCGCGCGGTGTCCTCCGACTCGAAGGCGATGATCTCGTCGTTGACGGCCTCGGCCTTGCGCACGTGGTTGAGGTACTCGACGTAGTCCACGAGACCGCGCTCGTAGAAGAAGACGTCGGCGCGCTGGCGGGTGACGACGGTGCCGTCGACCTCCTCGTCGACCGTGGCGCCCTCTCGCTCATCGAGCAGCTCGATGCGCAGGCCCTTGTTCAGGAACGCCATCTGCTGGAAGCGGGTGCGCAGCGTGTCGTACTCGAACTCGACGGTCTCGGTGAAGATCTCCGCATCCGGCCAGAACGTGATGGCCGTCCCGGTCTCGTCGGTCGCCTCGCCCTTCTCGAGCTGCTGCTGCGGGGCGCCGCCGTCCGCGAACCTGTGGCGCCAGACGAAGCCCTTCTGCTTGACCTCGACGTCGAACCGGGTGGAAAGCGCGTTGACCACGGAGGATCCCACGCCGTGCAGACCGCCGGAGACGGCATAGGCGCCGCCGCCGAACTTGCCGCCGGCGTGCAGGATCGTCAGAACGACCTCGACCGTCGACTTGGTCGGGTCGGAGGAGTGCGGGTCGACCGGGATGCCGCGCCCGTTGTCGATGACGCGGACGCCGCCGTCGGCGAGGAGCGTCACGAGGATCGTGTCCGCGTAGCCGGCGAGGGCCTCATCGACCGAGTTGTCGACGATCTCGTACACCAGGTGGTGCAGCCCCCGGGGTCCGGTCGAGCCGATGTACATGCCGGGGCGCTTGCGCACCGCCTCGAGACCCTCGAGGATCTGGATCGAGTCGGCGCCGTACTCCACATCCGGAGCAGGCGCGGTCGGCTTCGTCGCGGATCCGGGTGCTTCAGCCCCCGTCTGGGTCGAGTCGTTCGCGGTCGATTCGTTCGCGTCAGAGGGGGTTTCAGGCGTCATCTGAGGGGAGGCTCCACATCGAAGATCTAGACGCTCAGTCTATCGGAAAGACCCCTTCCTGTCTCGTTGTACGCGCTTCTGCGCGCCTGAAGTCCCCCAGGACGGGATGGATCATGTCCTAACCGTAGGTATCGCGCGGACCGCGCCCTGGAGCGACTCTGGGGCCCCATTTCCACGAAGGGACGTCCGGCCCGACGAAGCGGATGTTCTGAACACCGGCCTCCGGATACCGGCGCCCGATCTCGGTGATGATCACCGCGCGCATGTACTGCAGGTTCTTCGCCCAGGCCGTCGAGTCGCACTTGACGGTGAGCATGCCGCCGTCGAGCGACACGGGCTCGGAGTGCTTCGCGGTGTCGGGACCGGCGAGCTCCGCCCACTGGAGGACGAGATCCTCCCGGCTCAGCGCCGCCTCCCAGCCTGCATCCTTGGTGAGCTTCGCGAGCACGTCGCCGAGCGTGCCGGGATCCCGGCCGGCGGTGAACGGCGCGTTCTCGTCGTCGACGAGGCGCTTCTTGCGCTTCCAGTTCTTCGAGCTCGGCTTGAGCCCGCGCAGGCGCAGGTAGGTCGCGATGGTCTCGGGCACGTCCGACTCGGGGATGTCGGGTACGGCGACGTCGGGCACGGAGCGTTCCGGTTCGGAGCGTTCAGGCACGATCATCGTTCACCTCCCGGTCCTCCGTCGTGGTGGCCGTCGCCTCTGTTTCGGGGCGCATCTCTTCGTTTTGGGGCGCGTCCTGCCGGGATTCCGTGGGATCCTGCGCCCCAAACGTCGATTCTGCGCCCCGAACCTCACGTTCGTCCGTGATCGTGCCGGCCGAGACCCGGACCACGTGGCGGTGCAGCACGTCGGGGATGTCCTCCTCGACCGCGGCGGTCACGAGCACCTGCTCGTATCCGGCCGTGATCCCGGCGAGGCGGCGGCGGCGCTCGGCGTCGAGCTCGGCGAACACGTCGTCGAGGATGAGGACCGGATCCCCCGCGGGGGACTCCGCGCGGAGGAGCTCCGCCGACGCGAGGCGCAGCGCGAGTGCGATCGACCACGATTCGCCGTGCGAGGCGTATCCCTTCACCGGGAGGTCGCGCACCCGCAGCACGAGGTCGTCGCGGTGCGGCCCGACCAGCGTCAGCCCGCGCTCGAGCTCGGCCGAACGCTTGGCGGCGAGGGCGGTGCGGAAGAGCTCGGCCGTGGATCCGGCTCCGGCATCCTGATCCGGTCCCTGCACCTGCCGAAGGGCGTCGCCTTCCTCGGGATCCCCGCCGCGGATCGACTGGGCCCAGTGCAGGCGGGGGTCGTGGTCCGCCCCCGCGATCGCCGAGTAGGCGCCGGCGAGACCGGGCTGCAGGTCGGCGGCGAGGCGGGACCGCGCGTCGATGATCTCGGATCCGAGTGCGATGAGCTTGTCATCCCAGACGTCGAGCGTCGTCAGGGCCTCGGCCTTCATGCCGCGGGCGCGCGCGGACTTCAGCAGCGCGGTGCGCTGGCGCAGCACCCGGTCGTAGTCGCCGAGCACGGCCGACATCCGAGGAGTGCGCTGGATGAGCAGCTGATCGGCGAAACGGCGTCGGGCCGACGGATCCCCACGCACGATCTGCAGATCCTCCGGGGCGAACAGCACCACGTGCGCGTACCGGGGCAGGTCCGCCGTGCGACCTGGAGCGCCGTTGATGCGCGCCTTGTTCGAACCCTGGCGGTTGATCTGCACCTCGACCAGGACTTTTCTCTGTGCATGCGCGAGCCGGGCCCGGACGAACGCGGCCTCATGGCCGTCGCGCACCATGGGCGCGTCCGACGACACCCGGTGCGAGCCGAGCGTGGCGAGGAAGACGATGGCCTCGGCGAGATTCGTCTTGCCCTGGCCGTTGCGGCCGACGAGCACGTTCGGACCGCGGTGCAGCGTGAGCTCGGCGGTCGCGTAATTGCGGAAATCCACGAGGCTGAGATGCTCCACAATCACCCGAGCAACCTTACCTGCGGGCCCCGACACCGGGTGGGGCCGGAGGATCCGCCTCAGAGATCGCGTGCGACGTAGACCATGCCGCCCTCGCGGCGGATCTCCGACATGCCGGCCCGCGTCAGGACGGCGAGCGAGGCGAGGTTCGTCTCCTCAGTGTCCGCGATCGCGCGGATCGCGCCGTGGCCGGCGGCGATCCGCAGTCCCTCGGCGACAGCGGCCGTCGCGAGACCCCGGCCGCGGGCGGCGGGGACGAGCCCGTATCCGAACTCGACGGTTCCCGTCTCGTCCGGCGGCCCGAAGAATCCGAAGCCGCCGACCGCGACGCCCTCCTCATCCCGGATCGCGTACATCGTGAAGACCGGATCCGCGCTCTCGCGGGAGGCCAGCGACCGCAGCGGCACGAGTTCGTCGGCGAACGGATACTCCGGATGCCAGTCGTCTCCGGCCCGCTCCGCGCGCGCGACGATCCGCGCAGCGAGAGCGGGATCGATCGGATCCAGCCTCATCCGCTCAGCGGAGCAGCAGGTTCGGCTGCAGCAGGTACTTGTACGAGTCGAGGCCGGCCTGGTCGACCGACGTCTGGCTCGTGATCAGCACGGGGCTGAGCTTGTTCGCGTTGTCGGACGAGGTGAACGTGACGCGGACGAACTCGCTCTTGAGCGCACCGAGAGCCTCGAGCAGGTACTGCGGGTTCAGGCCGAGGGTGACCTCTTCGCCGTTGAGGTGCGCATCGACCGACTCGGAGGCGCGGGCCTGCTCGCCGCCCGAGGCGTCCATCGTGACATCCGAGGTGTCGAACGTGAACCGCAGCGGCGCGGAGCGGTCCAGCACGAGCGCGACACGGCGCACGGCTTCCGTGAGGTCCGCGGTGCTGACGACCGCGTGATGGTCGGTCTGCTCGGGGAAAAGGCGCCTGACCGGGGGGAAGTTGCCCTTGATCAGCAGTGAGGTGACGGTCTTGTTGCCCGCGGTGAACGCGATGATCTCGCGGTCGCCGGCGCCGGAGAACGAGATCTGGATCGTGCCTGCGTGGCCGAAGGTCTTGCCGACCTCCTGCAGCGTGCGGGCGGGGACGAGCGCCGTCTGCTCCGTGGCTTCGCCGTCCCACGGCACGTCGCGCAGCGACACCCGGTATCGGTCGGTGGCCACGAGGCTGAGGGTGTTCTCGCTGACCTCGAGCTGGACGCCGGTGAGCACCGGGGTGACATCATCGCGCGAGGCGGCGAACGCGACCTGTGCGATCGCGGTGCCGAAGTCCTCGGCGGGGACGACGCCGCTGGTGCCGGTGACCTCGGGGATCGAAGGATATTCCTCGACCGGCATGGCCGCGAGGGTGAAGCGCGCGGATCCGCAGCGCACCGCGATGCCGCCGTCCTCCTCGACGGAGATCTCGATCGGGGCGTTCGGGAGACGGCTGGCGATGTCGGACAGAAGGCGGCCGTGCACGAGGATCGTGCCGGGTTCGTCGACCGTGGCCTCGATCGTGGTGCGTGCGGAGGCCTCGTAGTCGAAGGCCGAGAGAGTGAGCCCTTCGTCACCGGCCTCGATCAGGACTCCGGCCAGGATCGGCTGCGGGTTGCGCTGAGGCAGCAGCTTGACGACGAAGGACACAGCTTCGCTGAAGACATCGCGATTGACCTGGAACCTCACCGGCGCTCCTCCGTCGACTGAAGGCGGAGGAATGACACGTTCCTCCGCGCCCTGGCAGACACCAGGGGATCCCATGCTAATGCCACGCGGCGTCAGGTCCAGGTCCAAGTGCCTCGGATCCGGATCCATCCCCAACCGGGCACCCGGTGGTGATCGATGGACCGGGAATTGAAAGGAGTTCTTAACAGTGTTAACGCCTGTGGATACTGTGGATAACTCTGGGGATGCTTTGCGGCTCTAGGGAACTACAAACGTGTGAGTTGTGGAGATCCTGCGGAAACAGTGGGGTTCCGGGGGGTCGTGCGCGGATCCGATTCCCCGAGTTATCCACAGATCGTGGTCCCGGATGGGGATTCCACGCCGTTCCGATCCCGAGATATCCCCAAGTTATCCACATGTGGACTTCCGGGCGAGGCGGATGCCGGAATTCGCGGCGGGATCGCCGAACGGCCCTCAGCGGCCGTCCTGCGGACGCGTGGAGGCGGCTGAGCGCGGGGCGGGCCTCAGCGCCGGCTGAGCTGGGCGGTGATCTCGGTCACCTGGTTGAAGATCGCGCGGCGCTCCTTCATGAGCTCGCTGATCTTCTTGTACGCGTACATCACCGTGGTGTGGTCGCGGTTGCCGAAGAGCTGGCCGATCTTCGGGAGGGAAAGGTTGGTCCGTTCGCGGCAGAGATACATGGCGATCTGCCGTGCGGTCGCGATCTGCTGCGAGCGGCTGGATCCGTACAGATCGTCCTCGGAGAGCTTGAAGTAGTTCGCCGTCGTCGTGATGATGTCGGTCGGCGAGACGATGCTGTCCTCGTCCTGGTCGACGATGTCCCGCAGCGCGGTCTGCGCCGTGGCGATGTCGAGGGCGGAGCGGTTGAGGTTGGCGAAGGCGGTGGCGCGGATGAGGGCGCCCTCGAGCTCGCGGATGTTGGATGAGACCTTGGTGGCGATGTACTCGAGCACGTCGTCCGGAACATGGAGCTGCTCGCTCTGGGCCTTCTTGCGGAGGATCGCGATGCGCGTCTCGAGGTCGGGCGCCTGCACATCGGTGATGAGGCCCCACTCGAACCGGCTGCGCATCCGCTCCTCGAAGCCCGTGAGGTGCTTCGGCGGAAGGTCGCTCGTGATGACGACCTGCTTGTTGTGGTCGTGCAGCTGGTTGAAGGTGTGGAAGAACGCTTCCTGGGTCTCCGCACGGCCCTGCAGGAACTGGATGTCGTCGATCATCAGGATGTCGACCTCGCGGTACCGCGCCTGGAAGGCGGATCCGCGGTTGTTGGCGATCGAGTTGATGAAGTCGTTCGTGAACTCCTCGCTCGAGACGTACCGCACCTTGACCCCGGCGTACAGGGACTGCGCGTAGTCGCCGATCGCGTGGAGCAGGTGGGTCTTGCCGAGCCCGGGGCCTCCGTAGATGAACAGCGGGTTGTAGGCCTTCGCGGGTGCTTCGGCCACGGCCACGGCGGCCGCGTGCGCGAAGCGGTTGGACTGGCCGATGACGAAGTTGTCGAAGACGTACTTCGGGTTCAACCGCGACTCGTGGCGGGTGGGCGTCGGCTGCTGCTCGATGGGGGAGTCGACGCGGGCGGGCTCCTGCCGCCCCGGCACGAAGTCGGCGACCGGGATCGGCAGGGTCTGCTGCTCGACCATGTCGTGGTTGACGGTGACGCGGAAGGACGTGACCTCGTCGCCGATGCGGGCGAGCGCTTCCATGATCGGAAGGCGCAGGCGCTTGTTGATCTGCCCCGCGGTGAGATCGTTCGGCACCTCGAGGTAGAGCGTGGCCGTCATCACGCCGGCGGGGACGGCCAGGTTGAGGAAGCCCTGGAGAGGCGCCGTGACGCGCTCGTCACGGGCGAGCTCCGCGAGAAGTTCGTCCCAGATGGGGACCTCGGACTCTGCGGCTGCGGACATGGTTCCCCCGGGCGACTCGGCACAGCGGGCGGACATGGACACGCTGCCTGTGGATAACTGCTCGTGCCACGGTAGTCAGCCTGGGCCGCGAGGGCAACCTGCGACTGGGAACGACGGACGGCGTGTCCCTGTTGAAGGATCCCTCCACAGGTGTGGATAATGATCCTTTCGGCTGCTCGGTTTGCGATGTCGGGGTGGACGTCGTAGCCTTAATCGGTTGACTTATGCCATTTCGGCAGTCTTTGTCCACCGTCTCCGGCCGCATCGATCCCGGTGACAGCTTCCCTTCCCGGAGAAATCATGAGCAAGCGCACTTTCCAGCCCAACAACCGTCGTCGCGCCAAGAAGCACGGCTTCCGCGCCCGTATGCGGACCCGCGCCGGCCGCGCCATCCTCTCGGCCCGCCGCACGAAGGGCCGTGTCGAGCTCTCGGCGTAACCCGTGCTCGCCCGCCCGCATCGCCTCGTCCGCGGGTCCGACTACCGCACGGTGGTTCGACGCGGGCGGCGATACGGCGGGCCGCGGTTGGTCGTCTCGGTGCTCGACACCGGTGAACAGCGCCCTGTGCGCTTCGGCTTCATCGTGAGCAAGCAAGTGGGAAACGCTGTGACCCGGAACACCGTCCGGCGACGCCTGAAGGACGCGTGCGCCCGCCAGCTCCCGCTGCCCGACGGTCTCGACATCGTGATTCGCGCCCTGCCCTCCGCGGCAGAGGCGCGTTTCGCGGATCTGCTCTCAGATCTCGCACGGGCCGTGGAACGGGGTGCGCGATGAGCGCTCTTCCGGCGTACTCACGGGGAACCGCGCATCTGCACGCTGCGGACGCGCTGCGGGCGGTCCCGCTGGTGCCGCGCAACCTCGTGCTGGGATTCCTCACGGCCTATCGCGCGGTGGTCTCGCCGCTGTACGGCGATGTCTGTGCGTACTACCCATCTTGTTCCGCCTACGCTGTAGGTGCGGTGCAGCAGCACGGCGCGGTGAAGGGCGCAGGCCTCTCGGCGTGGCGGATCCTGCGCTGCAATCCCTGGAGCCACGGCGGCGTGGACGACGTGCCACCGCATTCCGACTTCCGACACGCCCTCACGCCACGAGGATTCGTCGTACCCTCCCGAAAGGACTGATCAGTGGGTTCCGACCTCCTGTTTGCCGCGTCAACGACGCCCGCTGCCTCGAGCGGCGGCTTCGATCTGCTCGGCATCGTCATGTGGCCGTTCAAGGCGCTGGTCGAGGCGATCCTCGTCGCCTGGCACTGGCTGTTCACCGCGATCGGCCTGCCGGGCGCTGCCGGTCTCACCTGGGTGCTGTCGATCGTCGGCCTCGTGCTCGTCATTCGCGCGGCGGTCTTCCCGCTCTTCGTGCGGCAGATCAAGAGCCAGCGCAAGATGATGGAAATCGCCCCTGAACTGAAGAAAGTTCAGGAGAAGTACAAGGGCAAGCGTGACCAGCTGAGTCGCGAGGCGATGAGTCGCGAGACCATGGCGCTGTACAAGAAGCACGGCACGACGCCGATGTCGAGCTGTCTTCCGCTGCTGGTGCAGATGCCCTTCCTGCTCGGGATGTTCTACACCCTGAGCGACGTGAAGAAGCACGCGCAGGCGGGTGAAGGCGGTGTCTGGCTGCTGACGAAGCAGCTCACGAAGCAGTTCTACGACGCGACGCTGTTCGGCGTCGCCCCGCTGCACACCAGCCTCACCGACGCCGTGCAGCAGAAGCCGGCCGGCTGGGAGACCACGGTCGCGATCCTCGTCGTCCTGGTGATCCTCATGATCGGATCCCAGTTCTTCACGCAGCTGCAGATCATTTCGAAGAACCTGTCGCCCGAGGCCAAGACCGGTCAGGCGTACCAGATGCAGAAGATCATGCTCTACATCCTGCCGCTGGGCTTCATCTTCTCCGGTCTGTTCTTCCCGCTCGGCGTGGTCATCTACTGGTTCATCAGCAACCTGTGGACCATGGGCCAGCAGTTCCTCGTGCTCCGAGAGATGCCCACACCCGGATCCGATGCCGCCAAGGCGCGCGAGGAGCGTCTTGCCCGCAAGGGCAAGGCGATCAACTCCGAGGGCAAGGTCGTGCCCATGGCCGCCTATGAGGCCGAGCAGCAGAAGATGCTCGAGGACGCCGAGCGTCTGCGGGCCCAGCAGCCCAAGAGGCAGCAGCCGAAGAGCGCCAAGCGCGCGAAGAGGGACCAGGACAAGACCCCGAACGGAGACAAGGCATGACCGAGCAGGATGTCGCCGAGCCGACCGTATCCGACCTTGAGAACGAGGGTGACGTCGCCGCGGACTTCATCGAGGGTCTGCTGGACATCGCCGACATCGACGGCGATCTGACCCTGGACGTCAAGCAGGGCCGGGCTTACGTCTCGGTCGAGGCGGAGGGCGACGGTCTCCGCCTGCTTTCCGCTCCCGAGACGGTGCAGGCGCTGCAGGAGCTCACCCGCCTCGCGGTGCAGAGCAGCACGGGATCCTTCTCCCGCGTGATCCTGGACGTGGCCGGCTCCCGGGATGCCCGTCGCTCGCAGCTCGAGCGTCTGGTCGACTCGGCCGTGGTGAAGCTCGACGAAGGTGCATCGCAGGCATCTCTGCCGTCGATGTCCAGCTACGAGCGCAAGCTGGTCCACGACATCGTGGCGGAGCGGGGCCTCATCTCCGAGTCCTACGGCGAGGGTCCGACCCGGCACACCGTCATCCGTCGGCACTGACGTTTCACGTGAAACATGTCTGAACCCGTGTCGTCCGAGCTCGAGCAGGAGCCGGCTGCCGCGTCGGCCCTCTTCGGTGATCGGATCGATCTGGCGCGCGCCTTCACCGCAGCGCTGTCCGAGCAAGGCGAGGAGCGCGGCCTGATCGGCCCGCTCGAGGTGCCGCGACTGTGGACCCGGCACATCCTCAACAGCGCGATTGCCGCCCCTCTGTTCCACGGCTCTGTCGCCGATGTGGGTTCCGGTGCGGGACTGCCCGGGATCGTGCTGGCGATCGCTCGACCGGATGTGCGGTTCACGCTCATCGAGCCGATGGAGCGTCGTGTGGCATGGCTCGACGAGCAGGTCACGGCACTCGGGCTCTCGAACGTCTCCGTCGTGCGAGGGCGCGCGGAGGAGATCGGGCTCAGCGGGACCTTCGACATGGTCACCGCTCGGGCGGTCAGCGCGCTCCGCACGCTCCTCCCGTGGACCGCACCCCTGGCTCGCAGCGGGGGAGAGCTCGCGCTGCTCAAGGGCGTCAATGCCGAGAACGAGATCACGGCGGCTCAGAAGCAGATCCGGAAGTTCCTGCTGAGCGACGTACGCGTCGAGATCCTCGGTGAGGGCGTGCTCTCCGA
>JAITLM010000110.1 GCA_031277885.1 Microbacterium sp. | reverse complement strand
GGGTGACGCGCCCCAAAACGCACGAACGCGCCCCAAAACCGAGTGGTGAAGGCGCGGGGAGCACCGTCCGGAGCAGCAACCGGATCCGGGCCAGCATCCGGGTTCGGATCCGGATCCGGCGGATACGACCCTTCGATCTCGGCCTCGATTCCTCCGGCCGGTCCGGCCCCGAGGACCCGAAACTTACGTTTGGGGCGCACTCATCCCGTTTGGGGCGCGTCTCCTCACGAATTCCCGGTGTGACGCGCCCCAAAACGCGCTGGTGCGCCCCAAACCGGGACACGACCGCGCCCCGCGACTTAACCCCGCAGCGCGAGCACGAAGGGCAGGACGTCGGTCGCACCCGCGCGGCGGAGGAGGCGTGCGGCGACGGTGAGCGTCCACCGGCTGTCGGCCATGTCGTCCACGAGGAGCACCGGCCCCGCGGGGACCTCGATGCCGTCCGTGCTGAGACGGTCCCAGACTCCGGCGAGACGGAAGACGCTGTTGCCACCGGGACCGCCGGTCGGTCCGCCGTCGGCGAGGCCGAGTTCGCCGAGATACGGCAGCCGGCCGATGCCCGCGAGACCTTGAGCCAGCGACGCGACGAGCCGGGGTCTCGATCGCGACGGCATCGCGACGACCGCGGCCGGGCGCTCCGCCCAGTCCCACTCGGCCAGCACGCGCACACAGGCGGCGAGCACCGACGGAGCAACCGGCCCGTCGGCGGCGCCGGCCGCGAACAGCTCCCGCATCGTGCCGCCCCAGCCCAGGTCGGTGAGCCGCGCGAGCGCGCGCCCGTCGCCCGCCTGCTCCGCCGCGTCGATGCGGCCCCTGACCGGCACTCCGAGGCGGTCTGCCCCGGTCGGCCAGGCTCTCCGGGGTTCGATCGGCACCCCGACCCGGTCGAGGGAGGTCGTGGCGGCGTCCGCCGCGGCGGATCCGATCTCCGTCGGGAACCAGACGCCCGCGCAGTTGTCGCACCGCCCGCAGGCCACAGCGGTCGCGTCGTCCAGCGTGCGCTGCAGGAACTCCATGCGGCACCCGCCGGTCTGCTCGTACTCGATCATGTGCTGCTGCTCGGCGAGGCGCTCCGCGGCGATCCGGCCGTAACGCTCGGCGTCGTAGACCCAGGGCTCGCCCGTGGCGATCCATCCGCCCTACACCCGCCGCACCGCGCCGTCGACGTCGAGCACCTTGAGCAGCAGCTCGAGCGGGGTGCGCCGGATGTCGACCATCGCCTCGAGCGCGGGGGTCGACACCGGGACATCCCCGAGCGCCGCGATCACGCGCTCGGCGCGCTCGCGGTCCGGCATGGACGCGGTCGCGAAGTAGTGCCAGATGTCGCGGTCCTCCGCGCCCGGCAGCAGCAGCACGTCGGCGCTCTCGCTGGCGCGGCCCGCGCGGCCCACCTGCTGGTAGTAGGCGACCGGCGAGGACGGAGCACCCAGATGGAGCACGAATCCGAGATCGGGCTTGTCGAACCCCATCCCGAGCGCACTCGTCGCGACCAGTGCCTTCACCTCGTTGCGCTTGAGCATCGACTCCGACTCGGCGCGCTCATCCGGATCCGTCTGCCCCGTGTAGGCGCGGACCTCATGTCCGCGCTCGCGCAGCAGGCGCGCCGTGTCGACGGCCGCTGCGACGGTCAGCGTGTAGATGATGCCGGATCCCGGAAGGTCATCGAGGTGGCTGAGCAGCCAGGCGAGCCGGCTGGGCGCGTCCGGCAGGCGCAGCACGCCGAGTCGCAGCGAAGATCGCGCGAGAGGTCCGCGGATCGTGAGCACCTCGGATCCGGATCCGGAGGGCTCGACCTCCCTGTGCGCGGTGCTCGTGCCGAGCTGCTCCGCGACGTCGGACACGACCCGGCTGTTCGCGGTCGCGGTGGTCGCCAGCACCGGCACATCGGACGGCATCTGCGCGATGAGCTCGCGCAGCCGCCGGTAGTCCGGGCGGAAGTCATGCCCCCAATCGCTGATGCAGTGCGCCTCGTCGACCACGAGCATTCCGATCCGGCGCACCAGCGCGGGCAGCTGCTGCTCGCGGAAGGACGGGTTGTTGAGCCGTTCGGGCGACACCAGGAGCACGTCCACCTCATCGCGGTCGAGCTGCTCCAGCACGTCGGCCCATTCATGCGCGTTGGTCGAGTTGATCGCGACCGCCCGTACACCCGCGCGCTCGGCCGCCGCGATCTGGTCGCGCATGAGGGCCAGCAGCGGCGACACCAGCACGGTCGGTCCCGCCCCGGCCCGACGCAGAAGCAGGGTCGCGACGAAGTACACGGCGGACTTGCCCCAGCCTGTCCGCTGCACGACGAGCGCCCGGCGGCGATCGGCCACCAGCGACTCGATCGCCTCGTACTGGCCGTCGTGGAACTCGGCGTCGGGGCGGCCGACGAGCGCGTGCAGTGCCTCGAGGGCCTCGTCCCTGATCCCGGCGGTGGCTGCGTGCGACGTCATCCCTCCACCTTGCCCTCTCCCGCGGACATCGCTCCACCGATGCGGTCCCGGCATAGTCTCGAAGGATGAGCAGGAGAGCGGCATGATCACCCGCGAACTCGCGCTCGCCCTGCGGGACGCGGGCCTCGTCTGGCACCCGGTCGAGGGCGACCGCTTCCAGCTCGACCTCCCGGATGAGGCGGAGCCGGAGGCCGAGGCCGAGATCTACACCGTCAGCACGATGACGATCGAGGCCCGGCGGACGCCGACCGGCACGATCCTCGCGTTCAACGGCACCACCGAGTGGGCGCTCGATGCGGTGACGCTGGGCGATGCGGTCTGGCTCCCCCGCGAGGATCAGCTCCGCGACCTGCTGCGCGGCACGTTCCGCCGCCTCGTGCGGCTCGACGACGCCTTCCGCGTGGAGATCGAGATCGCGGGCGAGCGCCGGGGCTTCGAGCACCCTGATCCGTCCGAGGCCTATGGGCGCGCGCTGCTCGCGCTCGTCCGCCGCGCGCACTGAGGCGGCGCCCGCGCCGCCCGGGTCCCGCGATGTCGGAGCCCGGTGCGACAATGCCGTCATGAGGCTCAGCGAGCTCGTCACCGCGGCCGGCCAGGTGGCCGCCA
>JAITLM010000075.1 GCA_031277885.1 Microbacterium sp. | reverse complement strand
CCGCTGGACGAGTCCGTCCTCACGGTCAAGGACGTCGTCGAGACGATCAAGTACCTGGTGCGCCTGCACGCGAACGTGGAGACCTTCGAGGGCATCCGCGGCGGCAAGAAGGCGGAGATCCGCCTCGCGACCGACGACATCGACAACTTCGGCAACCGTCGCATCCGCGCCGTCGGCGAGCTCATCCAGAACCAGGTCCGCACGGGCCTGTCCCGCATGGAGCGCGTCGTCCGCGAGCGCATGACCACGCAGGACATCGAGGCGATCACCCCGCAGACCCTGATCAACGTGCGCCCCGTCGTGGCCGCGATCAAGGAGTTCTTCGGCACCTCGCAGCTGTCGCAGTTCATGGACCAGAACAACCCGCTCGCGGGTCTGACCCACAAGCGCCGCCTCTCGGCCCTCGGCCCCGGTGGTCTGAGCCGCGACCGCGCCGGCGTCGAGGTCCGTGACGTGCACCCCTCGCACTACGGCCGCATGTGCCCGATCGAGACCCCGGAAGGCCCGAACATCGGCCTGATCGGCTCGCTCGCCACGTTCGCGCGGATCAACTCCTTCGGCTTCATCGAGACCCCGTACCGCAAGGTCGAGGGCGGCAAGGTCACCGAGCACATCGACTACCTGACCGCCGCCGAGGAGGTCGACTTCAACATCGCCCAGGCGAACGCCCCGCTCGCCGCGGACGGCCGCTTCACCGAGGCGCACGTGCTGGCCCGTCCGAAGGGCGGATCCGGCGAGGTCGACATGTTCCTCCCCGAGGAGATCGGCTACATCGACGTCTCCCCGCGCCAGATGGTCTCGGTCGCGACCTCGCTCGTGCCGTTCCTCGAGCACGACGACGCGCAGCGCGCGCTCATGGGCGCCAACATGCAGCGCCAGGCCGTGCCGCTGCTCCGTTCCGAGTCGCCGTACGTCGGCACCGGCATGGAGGGCTTCG
Source organism: Microbacterium sp. (assembly GCA_031277885.1). Taxonomy (GTDB): domain Bacteria; phylum Actinomycetota; class Actinomycetes; order Actinomycetales; family Microbacteriaceae; genus Microbacterium. The sequence continues at coordinate 14,137 of JAITLM010000075.1, read as the reverse complement.
CCGCCATCGACGCGGGTGACGTGATCACCGCCGAGAAGGCCGGTGTCGTCTCCGAGGTCTCCGCCGACCGCGTCGTGGTCATGCTCGACGAGGGCGGAACGCAGGAGTACTACCTGCGCAAGTTCGACCGCTCGAACCACGGCACCTCCTACAACCAGAAGGTCGTCGTCTCGGCCGGTGAGCGCGTCGAGGTCGGCGAGGTCATCGCAGACGGCCCCGCCACGGAGAACGGTGAGCTCGCGCTCGGCAAGAACCTCCTCGTCGCCTTCATGACCTGGGAGGGTCACAACTTCGAGGACGCGATCATCCTGAGCCAGGACCTGGTGAAGGACGACACCCTCTCCTCGATCCACATCGAGGAGTACGAGGTCGACTCGCGCGACACGAAGCTCGGCAAGGAGGAGATCACCCGTGACCTCCCCAACGTCAGCCCCGAGCTCCTGAAGGACCTCGACGAGCGCGGCATCATCCGCATCGGCGCCGAGGTCCGCCCCGGCGACATCCTCGTCGGAAAGGTCACCCCGAAGGGCGAGACCGAGCTCTCGGCCGAGGAGCGCCTGCTCCGCGCGATCTTCAACGAGAAGAGCCGCGAGGTCCGCGACACCTCGCTGAAGGTGCCGCACGGCGAGCAGGGCACCGTCATCGCGGTCAAGCAGTTCACCGCCGAGGACGGCGACGACGAGCTCGGCGCCGGCGTCAACCGCCGCGTCGTGGTCTGCATCGCCCAGAAGCGCAAGATCACCGAGGGCGACAAGCTCGCCGGCCGTCATGGCAACAAGGGCGTCATCGCGAAGATCCTGCCGGTCGAGGACATGCCGTTCCTCTCCGACGGCACCCCGGTCGACGTGATCCTGAACCCGCTCGGCATCCCGGGCCGCATGAACTTCGGCCAGGTGCTGGAGACCCACCTCGGGTGGATCGCCGCACAGGGCTGGAAGATCGAGGGCAACCCGGAGTGGGCCGCGCGCCTTCCCGAGGAGGCGTTCGACGTCGCCCCCGGCACCAAGGTCGCGACCCCGGTGTTCGACGGCGCCAGCGAGGAGGAGATCTCCGGTCTGCTCGACTCGACGCTGCCGACCCGTGACGGCGTGCGCCTGATCGACTCGACCGGTAAGACCACCCTGTTCGACGGCCGCTCCGGCGAGCCGTTCCCGGGGCAGATCTCCGTGGGCTACATGTACATCCTGAAGCTCCACCACCTCGTCGACGACAAGATCCACGCGCGTTCGACGGGTCCCTACTCGATGATCACCCAGCAGCCGCTCGGCGGTAAGGCCCAGTTCGGCGGCCAGCGCTTCGGTGAGATGGAGGTGTGGGCGCTCGAGGCCTACGGCGCCGCATACGCGCTGCAGGAGCTCCTCACGATCAAGTCCGACGACATCCTCGGCCGCGTCAAGGTCTACGAGGCGATCGTCAAGGGCGAGAACATCCAGGAGCCGGGCATCCCGGAGTCGTTCAAGGTGCTCATGAAGGAGATGCAGTCGCTCTGCCTGAACGTCGAGGTCCTCTCGGCCGACGGCACGGCGGTCAACCTCCGCGACACCGACGACGAGGCCTTCCGCGCCGCCGAGGAGCTGGGGATCAACATCTCCAGCCGCTTCGAGTCCGCCTCGATCGACGAGATCTGAGCCAGAACCGATTCGACGGGCCCTCGCGGCCCGCAATCAACAGTTTTTTATTGAGACACAGGAGAACTAGTGCTCGACGCAACAACGTTCGATGAGCTTCGCATCGGTCTGGCCACCGCAGACGACATCCGCAAGTGGTCCTATGGCGAGGTCAAGAAGCCCGAGACCATCAACTACCGCACGCTGAAGCCGGAGAAGGACGGCCTCTTCGGCGAGCAGATCTTCGGCCCGTCCCGCGACTGGGAGTGCGCCTGCGGCAAGTACAAGCGCGTGCGCTTCAAGGGCATCGTGTGCGAGCGATGCGGCGTGGAGGTCACCAAGAGCTCCGTGCGCCGTGAGCGCATGGGCCACATCGAGCTCGCCGCGCCCGTCACCCACATCTGGTACTTCAAGGGCGTGCCCTCGCGCCTCGGCTACCTGCTGGACATGGCGCCGAAGGACCTCGAGAAGGTCATCTACTTCGCCGCGTACATGGTCATCTCGGTCGACGAGGACGCGCGTCACCGCGACCTGGCGACCCAGGAGAACAACATCCGTCTCGAGCTGAAGACGCTCGGCGACCGCCGCGACGCCAAGATCGCGGAGCGCCTGGCCAAGCTGGAGGAGGAGCTCGCGGCCCTCGAGGCCGAGGGCGCCAAGGCGGACGCCAAGAAGAAGGTCAAGGACGCCGCCGAGAAGGAGATGTCCCTGATCCGCAAGGGCGCCGACGAGGCGATCGTCAAGCTCGAGCGTGTGTGGGAGGACTTCCGCACCCTCGAGGTGGGCGCGCTCCGTCCGGAGGACGACGTCTTCCACGAGCTGCAGGACCGGTTCGGTCAGTACTTCGAGGCCCACATGGGCGCCGAGGCGATCCAGCGCCGCCTCGCGGCCTTCGACCTCGCCGCCGAGTCGGAGAAGCTGCACCTGCAGATCTCCGAGGGCAAGGGTCAGCGCAAGATCCGTGCGATCAAGCGCCTCAAGGTCGTGAACTCGTTCCTGGAGACCGGCATGAGCCCGGCCGCCATGGTGCTCGACGTCGTGCCGGTGATCCCGCCGGAGCTGCGCCCGATGGTGCAGCTCGACGGTGGCCGCTTCGCGACCAGCGACCTGAACGACCTGTACCGCCGCGTGATCAACCGCAACAACCGTCTTCGTCGTCTGATCGACCTCGGCGCCCCCGAGATCATCGTCAACAACGAGAAGCGCATGCTGCAGGAGGCCGTCGACGCGCTGTTCGACAACGGCCGCCGCGGTCGTCCCGTCACGGGCACCGGCAACCGCGCCCTGAAGTCCCTCAGCGACATGCTGAAGGGAAAGCAGGGTCGCTTCCGCCAGAACCTGCTCGGCAAGCGCGTGGACTACTCGGGCCGTTCGGTCATCATCGTCGGCCCGCAGCTCAAGCTGCACCAGTGCGGTCTGCCGAAGACGATGGCGATCGAGCTGTTCAAGCCGTTCGTGATCAAGCGCCTGATCGACCTGGGCCACTCGCAGAACATCAAGGCCGCCAAGCGCGCCGTCGAGCGCATGCGTCCCGAGGTCTGGGACGTGCTCGAGGAGATCATCCGCGAGCGCCCCGTGCTGCTGAACCGCGCCCCCACCCTGCACCGCCTGGGCATCCAGGCCTTCGAGCCGCAGCTCGTCGAGGGCAAGGCCATCCAGCTGCACCCGCTCGTGTGCGCGGCGTTCAACGCCGACTTCGACGGTGACCAGATGGCCGTGCACCTGCCGCTCTCGGTCGAGGCCCAGGCCGAGGCCCGCGTGCTGATGCTCGCCTCGAACAACATCCTCAAGCCGTCCGACGGTCGTCCGGTCACCCTGCCCTCGCAGGACATGATCATCGGCCTGCACCACCTGACCACGGTCAAGGACGGTGCGGTCGGCGAGGGCCGTGCGTTCGGCTCCGTGGGCGAGGCGATCCTGGCGAAGGACGAGGGCACCCTCGACCTGCAGGCCAAGGTCCGCATCCGCATCCCGGGTCTGACCTTCCTCGAGGGCGAGGCCCCCGAGGGCTACGAGCGCCACGGTCTCGTGGACACGTCGCTCGGCCAGGCGATCTTCAACGACACGCTCCCGAAGGGCTACCCCTTCGTGCGCGGCGTCGCCGACAAGGGCAAGCTGTCCCAGATCGTCAACAAGCTGGCCGAGGAGTACCCGAAGGTCGAGACGGCTGCGTCGCTGGACCGGATCAAGGACGCCGGCTTCTACTGGGCCACGCGTTCCGGCGTGACGGTCGCGCTCAGCGACGTCGTCACCCCGCCGAACAAGGGCGAGATCGTCTCGGGCTACGAGAAGCAGGCCGAGAAGGTCCAGGGTCAGTACGACAAGGGCCTCATCACCGACGCCGAGCGTCGTCGTGAGCTCATCCAGATCTGGACCGCCGCGACCGACGAGGTCCAGGCGGCCATGATGGCGAACTTCCCGACGGACAACACCATCAACCGCATGGTGTCCTCCGGCGCCCGTGGTAACTGGCTGCAGATCCGCAACATCGCCGGTATGCGCGGCCTGGTGAACAACCCCAAGGGTGAGCTCATCCCGCGTCCGATCATCTCCTCGTACCGCGAGGGCCTGTCGGTGGCGGAGTACTTCATCGCCACGCACGGTACCCGTAAGGGTCTCGCCGACACCGCTCTGCGCACCGCCGACTCGGGCTACCTGACCCGTCGTCTGGTGGACGTCTCGCAGGACGTCATCATCCGTGAGGACGACTGCGGCACGTCGAAGGGCCTGGAGCTGCCGATCGCCGCGCCGAACAGCGCCGGCGAGCTGGTGCGCGACGCGAACGTGGAGAACTCCGTGTTCGCCCGCACGCTCGCGTCCGACGTCGTGAACGAGGCCGGCGAGGTTCTCGCCAGCGCCGGTGAGGACGTCGGCGACGTGCTCATCGACAAGCTGGTCGCGCTCGGCGTGGAGACCATCAAGGTCCGCTCCGTGCTGACCTGCGACTCGGCCGTCGGCGTCTGCGCGCAGTGCTACGGCCGCTCGCTGGCCACCGGCAAGACGGTGGACATCGGCGAGGCCGTCGGCATCATCGCGGCCCAGTCGATCGGTGAGCCCGGAACGCAGCTGACGATGCGTACCTTCCACCTCGCGTCCGCGGGTGACATCACCCAGGGTCTGCCGCGTGTCCAGGAGCTCTTCGAGGCCCGCACCCCGAAGGGCGCCTCCCCGATCGCCGAGGCCGACGGCCGCATCACGATCGAGGAGACCGACAAGTCCAAGAAGGTCATCCTCACGCCCGACAACGGCGACGAGGAAGTGGTCTACCCGGTGCTGAAGCGTGCGACGCTCCTCGTCGAGGACGGCCAGCACGTCGTCGTCGGAGAGCCGCTCCAGGTCGGAACGCTCGACCCCAAGGAGGTCATGCGCGTCATGGGCGCCCGCGAGGTGCAGCGCTACCTCGTCAACGGCGTGCAGGGCGTGTACCGCTCCCAGGGCGTGCCGATCCACGACAAGCACATCGAGGTCATCGTGCGCCAGATGCTGCGCAAGGTCACCGTCGTCGACCACGGCGACACGACCCTGCTGCCCGGCGAGATGCTCGACGCCCGTCGCTACCAGGACGTCAACCGCGAGGCGGTCGCGTCGGGCAAGCGCCCGGCGTCCGGTCGCCCGGAGCTGATGGGTATCACGAAGGCGTCGCTCGCGACGGAGTCGTGGCTGTCGGCCGCGTCCTTCCAGGAGACGACCCGCGTGCTCACGCAGGCCGCCATGGAGGGCAAGAGCGACCCGCTGGTCGGCCTCAAGGAGAACGTCATCATCGGAAAGCTGATCCCCGCGGGGACCGGCCTGCGCCGCTACCGCGACATCACGGTGGAGGCGACCGAGGAGGCCAAGAGCGAGCGCTACCCGAACCGGATCTTCGCATCCGACGGTGCGTACGCCGACGGAGACTTCGGCTACGTCGACTTCGACGCGTTCTCGACCGACGACATCACGCCCGGCACCTATAACTGAGTGACGGACTGATCGTCTGACGAAGACCCCCGGATCCACACGGATCCGGGGGTCTTCGCGTACCCCGGATCCGGATCACGGAGCGGCGGCTCCGCTCAGGGGAAGATGCTCGCGACGATGCTCGAGGTGTAGCCGGTGGGGGCGAGGTTCGAGTAGCGGGTGTCGATGAGCACGTCGTCCCGCCAGAACAGCGTGCGCCCGTCGGTGACCGGGTAGGTCGGATCCGGCCACTCCTTCTCGCAGCGCGTGCCCTTGTCCGGCGTGTAGCAGCTGTAGCCCTCGGTCTTGACGAGGCCGTTCAGCATGTCCAGCGCCTCGCCGCGGGCCTTGCGGGAGATCGTCGTGGTGATGTTCGTCGTGTCGGCCTTCGGATCCGCCCAGATGCAGATCAGGCTCCCGTCGGCCTGCACGCCGCTGGGACCGAACACGGGGGAGTTCAGCGGGGTGTCGCCGAGCTGGGAGCGCACGTCGGCGGAGAGGATCGCGGTGCAGTCCTTCGGCAGCGCGACCGGGGTCGACGTCGGGGTGGGCGTCGGCGACGCGCTCTTCCCCGGGGACGGCTCCTTCGTCGATGACGCGGGACCGGATCCGGTCGCCGAGGGGGATCCGCCGGAGGCGGTGCCGGGCGTCGTGGGGCTGCACGCGGCCAGCGCGGCGGCGAGGGCGAGCGCGGTGAGTGCGACCGCGACGCTGCGTGTCTTCATGGCGCCAGGATAGGGCTCAGGGCTCCCCGGTCCGCGCGGCGCTCCGGAGTAGCCTGGGGAGGACTCCGGAGCGGATCCGGGGAGATGGGGGCGGCATGACCGAGCATCGCGTGGTGGTCGTGGGCGAGGCACGGGTCGATGAGATCCGCGACCCCGGCGGGGTGCGCGAGAGCGTCACCGGCGACGCCGTGGAGCTCGCGACCGCCCTGCTCGGCCACGGGCTGGTGCTGACCGTCGTCGCTCCCGTCGCGGAGGACGCCGACGGCGACAGGATCCGCGCGGCGCTGCAGGACCGCGGGATCCGCCTCGTCTCCGTCCCTGCGCCCGAGGGCACGCTGCGCCGCTCGATCGTGCGGGACCGCGGCGGCGTCGAGATCGAGCTGCGCCGGGGCGAGAGCGCGTTCACCGACACCCGCCGGTCGCTCGCCGCCCAGGCGGAGGCCGACCTGATCGTGGACTTCCGCGAACGCGAGGGCTCGACGACCGCCGAAGTGCGCGATGAGGTGCTGAGCGCGTTCGGGCTCGGCGCGCCCGTGGCGGCCGCGGAATCGCCCGCCCCACGGGGCGGTGATTCCGCCGCAGTCGTCCCCGCCGCGGCGCAGTCCACCGCGGACGACGCTCGGGTTCCTGAAGAGCCCCCGCAGCCCGAGGCCGTCGCGGCGCCCGCGGCCGTACTGCTGCCCGCGCCGATCGTCGCGGGCACGCACCGCCATGCGCCGGTGCGGCTCCTGCCGGATCCGCCCGCCGCGCACGCCCCTGCGCCGGACGGGCACGGGCTCGAAGCACGGCTCGCCCGCATCGCGACCTGAGGACGGCGCGCGACGAGGGGCGTCGGGCCGGTCCGGGTCAGCGCCGCGGTGCGTAGCGCTCGGGAGGATGCGTGCGGCGCACCAGATCCCGCAGGTCCTCGAGGGAGGCGTCCGCGCCGAGGACTCCGGCGGCGCGCGCCTGCACGAGCACGTTGCCCAGCGCGGTGGCCTCGACCGGACCCGCGAGCACGGGCAGGCCCGACCGGTCCGCGGTCGTCTGGCAGAGCAGGCGGTTGAGCGAACCGCCGCCGATCAGGTCGATTGCGTCGACCCGCCGGCCGGTGAGCTCCGCCGCGGCTCCGATCGCGTCCGCGAACGCCTGCGCGACCGACTCGACGATCATGCGCACGAAGCCGGCGCGGGTCGGGGGAGGCTCGGCGCCGTTCGCGCGGACCACGGCGGCGATGCGCGCGGGCATGTCGCCGGGCGCGCTCAACGACTCGTCGTTCGCGTCGAAGACGGGGACACCCGGGGCTGCGGCAGCGGCGCGTGCCACGAGCTCCGGCAGGTCGATGGGAGCGCCGTCCTCGGCCTCCCAGGCCCGGACGGTCTCGGTGAGGAGCCACAGTCCTGTCACGTTGTGCAGGAAGCGGATCCGCCCGTCCACCCCGAGCTCGTGCGTGAAGTCCGCTTCGCGAGCGCCGTCGGTGAGCACGGGCGCGTCGAGCTCGAGGCCGACCAGTCCCCAGGTGCCGCAGGAGATGTACGCGGACGAGGGGGAGGCCAGCGGAGCGGCGACGACCGCCGAGGCCGTGTCATGGGACCCGACCGCGACGACGGGCGGATCCGCGCCGATCCGCGCCGCGACGGCGGGGAGCAGCCGCCCGATCCGCTGCCCGGGATCGACGAGCGGCGGCAGCAGATCCGCGCCGATCCCGATCCTCTCCGCGAGCGCCGCATCCCATTCCCGGTCGTGCACGCCGAGCAGCCCCGTGGTCGAGGCGTTCGTGCGCTCGGCGACGCGCGCGCCCGTGAGCCGGTGGGCGACGAGGTCGGGGACGAGCAGCACGGTGCCGGCCTCACCCGCATCGTCGTCCGCGGCGAGCTGGTAGAGCGTGGTGAACGGCAGGAACTGGAGGCCGTTGCGGGCGTACAGCTCGGCGAACGGCACGCGTGCGTGCACGAGGTCGACGCCGCGGGCGCCGCGGTCGTCGCGGTAGTGGAACGGCTCGGCGCGCAGCGCCGCGCCGTGGAGCAACCCGTAGTCGACCGCCCAGGTGTCGATGCCGATGCTCTCGATCGAGGGCTCGCGACGCACCGCCTCGGCGAGGCCGTCCAGGACCTGCTCCATGAGCGCCTCGAAGTCCCAGTGCAGGCCGTCCGGGCGCCGTACGGGCCCGTTCGGGAACCGCGCCACCTGCTCCAGCTCGAGCAGATCCTCGCCGACGCGGCCGATCATGACCCGTCCGCTCGTGGCGCCGAGATCGACGGCGGCGAAGGCGCGGGGGCGCTGCGCGGTGCTCACCGGGCCGGCCCCGGCGCCGAGTGCACGGGAAGCTGTCGCGTGTACGGCTTGTTCGCGCGAATCTCCGGTGCACTCGGCACGACGCCGTGCACTCGGCGAGCCGGGTGCGGCGGCAGGCCCCGTACGTCGTGCATCGCGCTCATCGCAGGAACGCGGCGGCGACGCCGGAGTCGACGGGGATGTGCAGGCCGGTGGTGCGGCTGAGGTCGGGGCCGGTGAGCACGTAGACGGCGTCGGCGACGTTCTCCGGGACGACCTCGCGCTTGAGGATCGTGCGGTTCGCGTAGTACTGGCCGAGGTCCTCCTCGGCGACGCCGTAGGTCGCGGCGCGGTTGGCGCCCCAGCCGGAGGCGAAGATCCCGGATCCGCGGACGACGCCGTCGGGGTTGATGCCGTTCACGCGCACGCCGTGCTCGCCGAGCTCGACCGCGAGCAGGCGCACCTGGTGGGCCTGGTCGGCCTTCGTGGCGGAGTAGGCGATGTTGTTCGGGCCTGCGAAGACGCTGTTCTTCGAGGAGATGTAGACGATGTCGCCGCCGAGGCGCTGGTCGATGAGGATGCGGGCGGCGGCCTGGGAGACGAGGAAGGATCCCTTGGCCATCACGTCGTGCTGCAGATCCCAGTCCGCCTCGGTGGTCTCCAGCAGGGGTTTGGACAGCGACAGGCCCGCATTGTTGACGACGAGGTCGACGCCGCCGAAGGCGAGCACGGCCTCGTCCAGCGCCGCCCGCACCGCGGCGGCGTCGGCGACGTCCGCGGCCACGCCGATCGCGACATCGGTGCCGCCGAGCTCTGCCGCGGCGGCTCTGGCCTTGTCGAGATCGAGGTCGGCGACGACCACGCAGGCGCCCTCGGCCGCGAGCCGCGTCGCGATCGCCTTGCCGATCCCGGAGGCGGCGCCGGTCACGAACGCGATCCGGCCCTGGTGGCTCTTCGGCTTCGGCATCCGCTGCAGCTTCGCCTCCTCGAGCGCCCAGTACTCGATGCGGAACTTCTCCGCGTCCGAGATGGGGGAGTAGGTGGAGAGGGCTTCGGCGCCGCGCATCACGTTGATCGCGTTGACGTAGAACTCGCCCGCCACACGCGCGGTCTGCTTGTTCGCGCCATAGGAGAACATGCCCACGCCGGGGACCAGCACGATGAGCGGATCCGCGCCGCGGATCGCGGGGGACGCAGGCTCGGTCGCCGAGCCTGCCGAAGCGTGTGCGTCGTAGTACGCCTGATAGTCCGCACGGTACGCGGCGTGCAGCTCGTGCAGGCGCGCGGTCTGCTCCTCGGCCGTCGCCGTCGCGGGCAGGTCCAGCAGGAGCGGCTTGACCTTGGTGCGCAGGAAGTGGTCGGGGCAGCTCGTGCCGAGCGCGGCGAGGGCCGGGGCCTTCTCCGCGGCGAGGAAGTCGAGCACGACGTCGGCGTCCGTGAAGTGCCCCACCATCGGCTTGTCGGTCGAGGCGATGCCGCGGATCGTCCCGGCGAGAGCGGCCGCACGCGCGCGACGCTCGCCGGCGGGCAGCGCCTCGAAGCCGACGCGGACCCCGCCGAACGGCTCGGCCTTCCCGTGCTCCGCGATGTGGGCGGCGGCGGTCTCGATGATCCAGAGCGTGTGCGCCTCGGCCTCCTCGGACGAGTCTCCCCACGCGGTGATGCCGTGCCCGCCGAGGATGCAGCCCACCGCGTCCGGGTTCTCGGCCTTGATCGCGGCGATGTCCAGCCCCAGCTGGAATCCGGGGCGCCGCCACGGCACCCACGCCACCCTGCCGCCGAAGATCTCCGCCGTGAGCGCCTCCCCGTCGGCCGCGGTCGCGATCGCGATGCCGCTGTCGGGGTGCAGGTGGTCGACGTGCGCCGCGTCGACGAGCGCGTGCATCGCGGTGTCGATCGACGGCGCGGCCCCGCCCTTCCCGTGCAGGCAGTAGTCGAACGCGGCGACCATCTCGTCCTCGCGGTCCGGGCCCCGGTACACGTTCTGGAGCGCGCGCACCCGGTCCAGGCGCAGGACGGCGAGGCCCTGCTCGGTGAGCGTGCCGAGGTCGCCGCCGGACCCCTTCACCCAGAGCAGCTCGACCGGCTGCCCCGTGACGGGATCCGTGTCGGTGCCCTTCGCGGAGGTGTTCCCGCCCGCGTAGTTCGTGTTCTCCGGGTCGGCGCCCAGACGGTTGCTGCGCGCGATCAGCGCGGCGGCGGTGGGGGAGGTCATATCTCTTCCTTGGATGCGGTGATCGTGCGGGGTCTCGGACGGTCGCGGGGAGTGCGCTCAGGCGCCCCAGCCGGCCTGGGCTCCGCCGACGCGCTCGGCGGAGATGCGCTCCAGGTAGCCGGAGGCGAGGAAGGCCGCCATCGGGTCGGCGGGCAGGCCGCGCTGCTCGCGCCAGTCGGCGAGCGCGGGCCGCACATCGGTGTAGAACGCGTCCATGAGCACGGCGTTCGCGCCCAGCACGTCGTTCGAGCGCTGCGCGGCGGCCAGTGCCTCGCGGTCGATCAGCAGCGCGCGCGCCGTCATCTCCTGCACGTTCAGCACCGAGCGGATCTGCCCGGGGATCTTCGCCTCGATGTTGTGGCACTGGTCGAGCATGAACGCCACGTCGGGGTTGTTCAGCCCGCCGCCGCGGATCACCTCGGAGAGGATGCGGAACAGCTGGAACGGATCGGCCGCGCCCACGATGAGGTCGTCGTCGGCGTAGAAGCGCGAGTTGAAGTCGAAGGAGCCGAGCTTGCCGAGACGCAGGAGCTGCATCACGATAAACTCGATGTTGGTGCCGGGGGCGTGGTGGCCGGTGTCCAGGCACACCATCGCCCGCTCCCCGAGCGCAGCGACCTGCGCATAGCTCGTCCCCCAGTCCGGCACGTCGGTGTGATAGAACGCCGGCTCGAAGAACTTGTACTCCAGCACGAGGCGCTGCGCATCGCCGAGGCGTGCGTAGATCTGCTGCAGCGAGTCCTGCAGGCGGTCCTGGCGGGCGCGCATGTCATTCTGGCCCGGGTAGTTGGATCCCTCAGCCAGCCAGATCTTCAGGTCCCGGGATCCGGTCGCGTGCATCACGTCGATGCAGGCGAAGTGGTGGTCGATCGCCTTCCGCCTGATGCGGTCGTCCTCGTGCGTGAGGGCGCCGAACCTGTAGTCCTCGTCCTGGAACGTATTCGAGTTCACGGTGCCCAGGCTCACCCCCAGGTCCTCCGCGTGCCGGCGCAGGTCGTCGTAGGAGTCGACGAGATCCCAGGGGATGTGCAGCGCGACGATCGGCGCCAGCGCCGTGTGCGCATGCACCTGGGCGGCGTCGGCGATCTTCTCGTAGGGGTCGCGGGGGGTGCCGGGCGTGCCGAACACCCGGAAGCGCGTGCCGGAATTGCCGAACGCCCAGCTGGGCAGTTCGATCGACTGCTTCTCGAGCTCGGCGAGGATCTCGGGGGAGAGCGTTGTCATGATGCGGTGCTTCCTTCGATACGGGTGGCGCGGAGGGCGTGCGTGCCGGGGGAGAGGTCGGCCGGTCCGTCGAGCGTCCAGCCCGGCGCGAGCACGACGTCCGCGGTGACCCCGAGCGGGAGCTCGACCGTCAGCTCCGCGGTCGCGCCGTCACGCCGCCAGTCCACGGCGATGCGGCCCGCGGGCGCATCCACGTGGGCGCGGCAGTGATCGAGCACGCCGTCGAGGTCGGGCGCGATGCGGGTGCGGCGGTAGCCGGGTTCGACGAGTTCGATGCCGGCGAGGCGGCGCATCATCCAGTCGACGACGCAGCCGAACGCGTAGTGGTTCATGGACATGCGCTCGACGGTGCCGTCCTCGTGCACCGCGCGCCACGCCTCCCAGATCGTGGTGGCGCCGTGGTCGACCTCGTAGAGCCAGGAGGGTGCGGTGTCCTGCACGAGCAGAGCGCGGGCGAGGTCCCTGTGCCCTTCGTCCCACAGCACGTCGAGGAGGAAAGGCACCGAGACGAATCCGGTGTCGAGGTGGATCCCGGCCTCGTGCACGAGTTCGACGAGGCGGGCGACCACCCTCGGGCGCACGTCGCCGGGCACGGCGTCGAAGGCGAGCGCGAGGACGGCGATCCCCTGCATGTCGGGGCCGATCCGTCCGTCCTCGCCGACGTACTCCGCGGCGAACGCGGCGCGCACGGCGGCGGCCTGCGCGCGCGCCTGCGCCGCGGTCGCGGCGTCGCCGAGAGCCTCCGCGGAGGCGGCGTAGAGGTCGAGGGAGCGGATCTGGAACAGCGGGCCGGTGAGCTCGGCGGTCAGTTGCGGCGCGAGCATGATCGCCGCGAACTCGTCGAGTCCCTCGGCCTCCGGGCGGGAGCCGTCCAGCGTCGACGGCGCGAGCCAGTCGCCGAAGTTCATCCTCCCGTTCCACAGCAGGCGCTGCCGGGCCAGGCGCTCCTCGGACAGCGTCTCGGGGTCGAGGCGCGCCGGCAGGCCGGCCGCGGCATCGGCGGTCTGATGCTCGACCCAGGTGCGCATGGCGTCCAGGTTGTCGCGCAGGAACCGCGGATCCCCGTAGTGGCGGTACAGCGCCCAGGGGGCGATCGTGATGGCGTCGCTCCAGCCGGCGGCGTCGCGGATGTCGCCGAGGCCCGCGTTCGGATGCTCCGGATCGTCCATCGCGGGCGGCATGGGCACGATGATGGGCACGATCCCCTCGTGCGCGGCCTGATCGACGCGCACATTGCGCAGCCAGCGGTCGAGGAACGCGGCGACGCCCATGAGGGTCGCCGCGGTGGGCGCGAAGATCTGCAGATCCCCGGTCCAGCCGGCGCGCTCGCGCTGCGGGCAGTCGGTCGGGACCGCGAGGAAGTTCGAGCGCTGCGACCACACGGTGTTCTCCACCAGGCGGTCCAGGCGCGCATGCGAGGACGAGAAGGACGCGGTCTGCACGAGGTCGTTCGCGATCACGACCGCGGTGAAGTCCGCGGGCGCAGGCGTGCCGGGGTAGCCGAGCAGCTTGACGTAGCGGAACCCGTGGAACGTGAACAGCGGCTCCCACTCCTCGCCGTCGGGATCTCCGGCGAGCACGTATTCGTCGGCCTGATCCTTGTTCACGCCGAGGATGTTGTCGAGGAAGTTGCCTTCCGCGTCGACGACCTCCGCATGCTCGAGGCGGACCACCGTGCCGCGCTCGCCGCGGACGCGCATGCGCACCCGCCCCGCCATGACCTGGCCGAAGTCGACGACGGTCTCCCCGGCGGGCGTGGTCAGGATGCGCTGGGCGGGGAGCTCGCCGACACGGCGGATCGGCTCGCCCACGAAGGGGACGAGCGGGACGTCGACGGGCACGAGCGCGCACGGGGTCCAGCCCGCGAACAGTCCCGCGTCACGGGTCGGCTCGTCCCAGCCCGGGGTCGCCGCCCTGGCGTCGTGACGCTCTCCGATGAAGATGTCCGACCAGTCGATCGCGCCGCGCGAGCTCAGCACCGAGGCGTCGGGGCGGATCACGGTGCGGGTGCCGTCGGCGAGGTCGGCCTCCAGCCGCCACGTCGCGCGGAGGACGTCTCCGTACTGGGCGCTGCGACCCAGGATCGAGATCCGTCCGGCGTACCATCCGTCGCCGAGGATCACCCCCAGGACGTTGGATCCCTCCTGCAGCAGGGCGGTGACGTCGTGGGTCATCAC
>JAITLM010000057.1 GCA_031277885.1 Microbacterium sp. | reverse complement strand
GCCTCCTCCGCGTCGTCGTCGAACGCGACCACGACCGGATCCGGCACCGCGACGACGGGGGGCTCTGCGACGGGCGAGGTCGCGGCGGGCACGAGCTCGAGTGCGCCGGGGCGGCCCTTCATGAGCGCATTCGCGACCCCGAGCACGCCTGCGGCGGAGCGGTAGTTGGTCTCCAGCCGCACGACGGTCGCGTCCGCATGGCGGCGCTCGAAGTCGAGCAGGAAGTGCTGGTCGGCGCCGGCGAAGGAGTAGATGGTCTGCGAGGCGTCGCCGACCACGCACAGGTCGCCGCGCTCGCCGAGCCACAGCTCGAGCAGGCGGTGCTGCAGGGGCGAGACGTCCTGGAACTCGTCGACGGTGAAGTGCCGGTACTGCTCGTGCACCGCCGCGGCGACCCTGGGTTCCGCCTCGAGCATCCCTGCGCACGCGAGCAGGACGTCCTCGAAGTCGAGCTGATGCCGGTCGTCCTTCAGCGTCTCGTAGGCGCCGGAGAGCTCGGCCACCTGCCCGGGATCCAGCCGCCCGATCGACCGCCCGCGCCGAGCCGCCTCCTCGATCGAGAGCATCGAGACCTTGCGCCACTCGATCGCCGAGGCGAGGTCGCGCAGCGTCGCCGTGTCGGGTCGCAGCCGCAGCATGTCCGCGGCCTGGGCGAGGAGGCGCACCTTGTTGTCCACGATCGCGGGAGCCGGGGATCCGGCCAGCTGCGGCCAGAAGAACCCGAGCTGGGAGAGGGCGGCGGCGTGGAAGGTGCGCGCGGCGACGCCCTGCACCCCGAGCGCGCGCAGCCGGCCACGCAGCTCCCCCGCGGCCTTCGCGGTGAACGTCACGGCCATGACGCGCGAGGGCGTGTACGCGCCGGTCTCGACGCCGTGGGCGATGCGGTGCGTGATCACCCTGGTCTTTCCGGTGCCGGCGCCGGCCAGCACCGCCACGGGCCCGCGCAGCACGGACGCGGCCTCGCGCTGACGTTCGTCGAGGCCGTCGAGCGCGCTCACCGCCGATACCAGTCGACGATGAGGCGGTGCGCGATCGAGGCCTCCCCGGGCAGGCCGACCGGGCCGTTCCCGGCGAGCGCGGATCCGATCTCGTCGCGGGTGAGCCAGCGCACGTCGATGATCTCCTCGCCGTCGCCGTGCGCCGCGGCCTCGTCCACGACGGTGGCGTGGAAGCCGACCATGAGCGAGCGCGGGAACGGCCACGGCTGCGAGGAGAAATACGTGAGGTCGCGCAGGCGCACGCCCGCCTCTTCGAAGAGCTCCCGGTGCACCGTGGTCTCCAGAGACTCGCCGGCCTCCACGAAGCCGGCGAAGCAGGAATGGAACCGTCCCTTCCACTGCGCGTTGGCGCCGAGCAGCAGGCGTTCGCCGTCGGCGCTCTGCACGGCCACGATCACGGCCGGATCCGTGCGGGGGAAGTGCTCGCGTCCGCAGGATCCGCAGTGCCGGGACCAGCCGCTCTGCCGCAGCTCGGCCGGATTGCCGCAGGCAGGGCAGAACCCCGCGTCGCGCAGCCACCCGGCCAGGGCGATCGCGGCGACGACCAGTTCGGCATCGGCGGCGCCGACCACGGGGAGAGCTTCGCGCAGGTCAGCCCAGCGCGGCGCCCAGGATCCATCCGCATCGGTGTCGTCCTCGGGATCCTGCAGCGCGAGGAGCAGACCGGTGCCGTCGGGGCGACGCCCGAGGAGCGCCCATTCACGGGTGCGGGCCAGCACCGGGTCGCCCGCGGACAGCAGGATCAGGCCGTCGCCCAGGGGCACGCGGCGCTCGCGCACCACGAGCACGCCGGTGCGGGCGTCGGCGCGGAGCCGGTCGATGGTCTGCGGATCGGCGCGCCACTCCGCGGCCCTGTCGAGGACGATCGCTGTGTCGGCGTTCGGTTCGGGGACGGTCTCCGGCACGGTCTCGACTCCCCTTCTCACAGGCGTGGCGGGCCCTGTGCGGACGAGGCTCGACCTACCCTGGTGACATGGCTCGCTCACCCTTCACTCTAGCCGCGGCGGTCACGGCGGCGGTGCCCGGAGCCGATGTCGTCGGCGCCCGCGCCCTCTCGGCCGACGGCGACGCCCGTTTCGACTCCGCCGTGGCGACGCTGGCCGACGGCACCGAGGTCGCGATCCGCGCGTCGAACGACGACGAGACCGCCTCCGAACTCGCCAAGGAGAGCCTGGCGCTTCGCGCGCTCACGCCGGGCGCACGCTCGATGCTGCGCTTCTCCGCCCCCGAGCACCTGGGCGACGGGCGTGTCGGCGACACGCGCGCCCTGGTCACCACGCTCCTGCCCGGCTTCCAGATCGACGCGGCGGACGTGCCGTCCGGGCCCGGTGCCGCCGTCGCGATCGGCAAGGCGATCGCCGGGGTGCACGCGCTGCCGGTATCCGTGGTGCGCAACGCCGGCCTCGCCGAGCGGACGCCGGCGGAGGCGCGCGACGATGTGCGCGTCCTCATCGACCGCGCCGCGTCCACCGGAAGGGTCTCCGCCCGTCTCACCGTGCGATGGCGAGAGGCCGTCGAGGCGGACGACCTGTGGCGCTTCGAATCCGCGGTCACCCTCGGCGGCGCGCATGCGGAGTCGTTCCTGTTCGCGGACGATGACGAGCGCGGCCCGCGGGTCACCGGTGTCGTGGGCTGGCACGCCCTGTCGATCGGCGACCCCGCGGTCGACCTCGCCTGGCTGACCATGGCCGCCGACGCCCGCTCCGATGTGCTGGACGCGTACGCGTCGGCCACGCTGCGCGCCCCCGACGCGGGTCTCGCCACGCGTGCGCGCCTGCTCGCCGAGCTCGAGCTGGCGCGCTGGCTGCTGCACGGCCACGACACGCACCGCTCCGACATCGTCGATGACGCCGCGCAGCTGCTGGACGCCCTCGCCGACGGGATCCACGACGACCTGGCCCCGCGTGCGGGAGCCGGTGCCGGCGTGGACGAGGCGATGTCCGCGCTGGACCGGGTGCCCGCGACCGGCGCGACCCGGATCGACACCTCGATGCAGACCGACACCTACGACGCGAGCGCGTTCGCCGGGATCTCGATGGACGACACCTCCGCCTTCGGGCCGCGGGGCGCCGCACACCCCGACGCCGAGCCCGATGAGGATGCGCCCGAACCGGACGAGCAGGATGCCGCGCCGCACGACGCCGCCCGGGAGGACCTGACGGCCACCGGTGCGATCGAGGACCTGGATCCGAACGCCACCGAGGATCTCGGCGACCTGCGCGAGTCCTTCTCCACCGGCAGCGGCCCGCTCGGCAGCGACCAGGACGAGGACGGTGAACGCCCGGCCCGGCCCGGCACGCTGCTGCCGAGCGAGGGCGGCATCGCGGGCTCGGACTCCGACGTCGCAGAGGCTCACCGCGCGGCGCGCGCCGCGTTCCAGCGCTGGACCAGCGCCTCCTCCGAATAGACGACGTCTCCCCGCAGCACGAGATCGTCGGCGACGTAGAACAGCGCCACGTCGATCTCGTCGAGGGGCACGCCGAACCGGCGGTGATACGCGAGCCGGTACAGCGCGAGCTGCAGCATGCGCTCCTCGCGCTCGGCCGCGGTCGCCGGGGGCCTTCCCGTCTTCCAGTCCACGATCTCGATCCGCCCGCCGCGATCCTCGCGCCGGTAGACCGCGTCCAGCTTGCAGATCACGATGCGCGCGGGCTCGCCCTCACCGACGGGCAGGGCGAAGTCGATCTCGGTCTCCACCGCGATCGGCCGGAGAGGCGCCCATTCGCTGCGCTCGAAGATCTCCCGCAGACGCGCGAGGTCTTCGGCATCCGCACGGGCGATCTCATCCCCTGCGCCGCCGACGGGACTCGCGTCTCCCCCGGACAGCGAGGAGAGATCGTCGTCCAGATCCCACAGCGCGTCATCCAGTGAGGTCCCGACGCCGACGGATCCCGAGCGGTGCTCGACCCAGGCGTGGAACAGCGTGCCGAGCCTGGTCTGCCGGTACGGGCGCTCCGGCATGGGACGGGCGATCGTGCGGACCGTGCCGCCGTAGTCGGTGACGTAGTCCTTGAAGCGCGAGGCGGGCACGCGCGTGGGTGCGTCCGCGACCGTGCCGCGCTGCCGCGCCGCCCGCTCGGCCAGCAGCCGGTCGAGCTCCTCGCTCGGTGCCGGCGCGGTCGGATCCGCGATCGCCCGACGCACCTCGTCCGCCGCGCCGACGACCCGCGCCCTGCGCCCGCCGAGCGGATCCATCGGCCACACGCTGGTGCGGGCCGCGCCCTCGTAGGGGTTGTCCTCGGATTCCGGGGCGGGCAGCGGGTCGAGCCCCAGCTCCTCGATCGCCTCGAGCAGGTAGGGGCTGGGCTTGCGCATGTTCTTCTGCCCGGACCAGTGCGAACCGGTCAGCAGCAGGTCGGTGCGCGCCCGGGTGACCGCGACATAGGCGAGCCGACGCTCCTCGGCGCGCTGGTAGTCGCGGTAGT
This sequence comes from Microbacterium sp., assembly GCA_031277885.1. Classification (GTDB taxonomy): domain Bacteria; phylum Actinomycetota; class Actinomycetes; order Actinomycetales; family Microbacteriaceae; genus Microbacterium. The sequence goes on along the minus strand of JAITLM010000057.1, from coordinate 6,539 downwards.
CGTCCTTGAACCGGCGCAGCGCCCCGCCGTGCGGGTACGCCTTGGTGACGCCCGCGGCGAGCGAATCGAGGGCTGCCTTCTCCCGCTTGCGAGGATCGTCGCCGGCCGCGTCGGCAGCGGACTGCGGATCCCACGCGAACCGCGGGAGCGCGTCGCTGTCGCCGCGCAGGGCGAACGGCACCACGCCGAAGCCGAACCAGCCCTGCGCATCGGAGATCCGTCCCGGCAGCTCGTCCTCGACGAGCCGCACGACGGCGACCGCGTCCCACTCCAGGCCCTTGGAGCCGTGGATCGTGAGCAGCTGCACCACCCCGGGTTCCGGCGGCTCGGTGCGCGGCATGAGCTCGTCCGTCATCTCGGCCTTGTCCAGCCACGCGAGCAGGCTCGAGATCGTGCCGCGGTCGTCCGCGACGAGGAACGCGCGCACCTCGTCACCGAACGCGCGCAGCTGGGTCGCGGCGACTCTGGCGGGGCCTCGCGTCTCGTTCACGGCGAGCTCGATGTCCAGGCGCAGCTCGGACTCGATCGTGCGGATGAGCTCCAGGATCGGCTGACCGGCCGCCCGACGCAGTCGCTCCAGCATCTCCCCCGCCGCGCGCAGCCTCGCGCGGCCGGTGGGGCTGATCCGCTCCAGCAGCCGGTAGTCGTCGCGCGCCGAGCGCACGAAGTCGACCGCATCGACGATCGAGACGGCCTCGTCCGCGCCGCGCGAGGAGCGCAGGCGCTGCTTGAGCTCATCGGTCAGGGGTGCGAGCGATCCGTCCCGGACGGCGAGCTCGCGCGCCAGGTCGTAGAGCCCGGCCATGTCGGCGACGCCGATCGCGAAACGCGGCCCGACGAGCAGCCTGATGAGCGCGGATCCCGCGGTCGGATCGTGGATCACCCGCAGCGCCGACACCACGTCGACGACCTCGGGCGTCGCCAGGAGTCCGCCGAGGCCGAGGATGCGGTGCGGGATCCCCTGCGCGGCGAGAGCGCCCGCGAACGTCTGCATGTGCCGCTTGGAGCGGAACAGGATCGCCCCGGTGTGTTGACGCGCATCCTGGGGGCGTCCCGCCTGCACCTCGTCGTGCGCGGCGCGGCGTTCCGCGAACCAGGTCGCGACCGCCGCGGCCTCGTCGTCCGCGGTCTCGCCGTACTGCACCTGCACGCGGCCCGCGCCGGATCCGGGCCGCGGCTCGAGGGCCGGCACGTCGAGTCCCGGGCGCTGCAGCGGGAGCAGCAAGCGGTTGGCGACGTCGAGGATCCGCTCGTCATTGCGCCAGCTCGTCATCAGGCTGTACGTCTCGGCGGTCCGCTCCTCGGCGAACGTGCGCCCGAAGGCGTACAGGTTGTCGGCGCTCGCGCCGCGCCACCCGTAGATCGACTGGTGCGGGTCGCCCACCGCCATCACGGCGCCGTCGCGGAACAGTGCGGCGAGGAAGCGCGTCTGGATCACGGAGGTGTCCTGGTACTCGTCCAGCAGCACGATCCGGTGCTGCGCGCGCAGCTCCGCCCGCACCTCGGCCGACGCCTGCACGATGTCGAACGCGCCGCCGACCTGGTCGGCGAAGTCGAGCACGCCGCGACGCCCCTTCTCCGCGATGTACTCGCGGACCAGATCCGCGAGGATCGGCATCGTGCGGAGGTTGTCCACGGCCTTGGCCACGTCGGCGTTGCCGCGGTAGGGCTCGAAGTCGTCCGCCTGCCCGACCGCGATGCGGACCATCGCATCCAGGTCGACCCGGTGGTCGAGCACGTCGCCCGCGAGGCGCTGGACGGCATCGATCACCCCGTTCAGCGAGCGGTCCACCTCGTCGAGCCCGGGAAGGTCCGCGCGCAGCACGACGGCACGGGCGATGAGCCACGATGCCGACTGACTGAGCATGGCGGAGTCGGGATCCCGGCCGATGTGGGCCGCGTGCTCGCGCACGATGCCGTCCGCGAAGGCGTTGTAGGTCGACACGCGCGGCCGGATGATGAGGTCCTCCGCAGCGCGGGGTGCGCTCGGATCCCACCCGGTGTCGAATCGCACGGCGAGTTCGTCCAGCACCTCGCGCTGCACGGCCGCGCGCTGCGCGGGAGCGGTCGCCGCCGTGACCCGGTCGAGCGCGCCGGTGCGCACGATCTCCGGAAGGTGCGGCAGCAGCCCGCGGCGCCCGTACTCGTCGATGCGATCGAGGCGCAGCGCGATCCGCTCGGCGAGCTCCCCCGCGGCCTTGCGCGTGAAGGTGAGGCCGAGGATCTCATCGCGCTCGACGTGGCCGTTCGCGACGAGCCAGACCACGCGGCCCGACATGGTCTCGGTCTTGCCGCTGCCCGCGCCGGCCACGACGAGCGCCGGCGTGGGAGGCGCTTCGATCACGCGCTGCTGCGCCGCAGTCGGCGTGGGCAGCCCGAAGGCCGCCGAGATGTCGGTCGCGGCGATACCGTGACCACCCTCCCAGGCAGCGGTCCCGCGGTCGCGGACGGCCCGCGCGTCCCCGACGACCGACTCCTCTGCGCCGCTCACGCGCTCACCGCCGGGATCGTGTGGATGCGGCACGGGCTGATCCGCACCTGGGTGTCGGCGCAATGCGCCTCGACCTGGGCTGTGAAGCTCGACGCCGCCATACCGCGCCCTGCCTCGGCCACGCGCTCGAGGAACGCGGCCCGCGCCTCGTCGCCGAGGCGGTGCTGGTGCGCGACGCGGTAGGGACTCTGCCCGATGGTCTGCGCGACCAGCACGAGGCGGGCTCCGGCGAGCGCGGCCGGATCCGCATCCTCGACCTGTCCCTGTTCGACCGCGAGCTGGTACGCGGCCAGCTGGGCGTGCTCGGCCACGAGCGCCTCCGTCCCCGGCTCGTACTTGCCCGTCTTCAGGTCCACCACCACCACGCGTTCTCCCCCGGCGCCCTCCGCCATCGTCTTCCAGGTGCGCCCCCGGGCGGCCTCGTGCTCCCCGCCGCCCGCCGGATAGGCCTCGACGCGGTCGATGTAGCCGCTCACGACCGCCTGCTGAGCGGGCCTCTCCGCATCGACGGGGTGCGCGAGGGGCTCTGCCGCGAGGTCGACGGCGAACCGGAACCCGCCCTCCGAGGAGACCACCCGTCCGCCCTCGCGTCGCACCTCGGCCAGATAGTCGTGCAGGCGCTGCAGGTAGAGGTCGGCCCTGCGGCGCTCCTTGGCGTCGATCCACGGCGTCTCGAAGTCGAGCTCGCCCCAGCGCTCCTCGAGGATGCGGCGCATGTCCTCCAGGTCGCCGTCCGGCACGTGCTCCATCGCCGCGTGCACGATGGTGCCGATCCCGGCCGACGGCGGCGCCACGGTATCGCCGCCGAGCGCCGACACGACCCAGTTCACCCCGCACTCCTCGAACGCCTCGAGCCGCGACGGCGAGACCGGCACGGATCCGGTGTCCAGGTCGCGCAGCGGCCGCGCATCGGACGGAGGGCGCACGCCGAACCACTCGTCCGGATCCGCCCCCGGGACGTCGGCCTCGGCGAGCAGGCGCAGCTGTCCCGCCGCCTCGGAGCGCGCGATCGAATCCGTCGAGGTCGTCAGCACCCTGCGGTGCTTCGCGACGAGTCCGCGCAGGGTCAGCGGGTGCGCATGCCGCTCCTGCGGAGGCAGCGGATCCGGCAGGAATCCGAAGAAGGCGCTCGGGCTCTGGTCGTCGTCGTCGACCGCCGTGACCAGCAGGCGGTGGCGCGCCCGGGAGAGCGCCCGCACGAACAGCCGCAGCTCGTCGTGCAGCGCCGCGCGGCGCCGGTCGAGCGTCGAGTGCTCGTGCTCCGGCTCGCCAGAGCGGGCCGCGGCCACCGCTTCGCCGAGCCGCCAGGTCTCCAGCAGCCCGCCGCGCAGCCGCACGTTCGGCCACACCCCGTCCTGCACGCCGGCGATCACCACGGCGTCGAACTCCGTGCCGAGCGCGGTCGCGGGCGTCATCAGGGTGACCGTGGCCGGACGCTCCGGGGCGGACAGGGAGTCTTCCGGCACCTCGCTGTCGAGGATGTCGTGGATGAACGCCTCCGGCCCCTTCTCCGGTGCGCGCTCGACCGAGCGCTTGGCCGCGTCGAACAGGGCGACCAGGGCATCGAGCGCTCGCGAGGTCTCGGCACCGGAGGGCGAGCTCGCCGCCTCCTGCCACGCGAGCGCGAGGCGCCGGCCGTCGGCGGCGCGCGAGGCGTCCCACACGCGCCAGAGCAGTTCGTGGATCGTCTCGCCGCGCAGCCGTGCTTCGCGCACCTCGTGCAGCATCGTGCCGAAACGGTCCGCGACGCGCGCCTCGGCCGTGTCCAGCCGGGCGAGCCCGGCGGGTTCCGCGATGCCGTCGCGCAGCAGCAGCCGTGCCGGGGCGGATCCGCCCGCCTCGAGCTCGAGGTGCCGCAGCCGCGCGCGCAGCCGCCGCAGTCCCACGCCGTCCAGCCCGCCGAACGGTGTGCGCAGCGCCTCCGCGAGCAGCTGCGGATCCCGTTCCGTCGGCTCCGCGAGCGCCAGCCGCACGATCCCCACGATGTCGCGCACGACCGTCTCGCTGCCGAGCGGGCGCTGCACGCCCGCCGCGCGGGTGGGTACCTCGCGGGCCGCGAGCTCCGCCTCGAGGGCCGCGACCTGGCGGGTGTCGTGCGCGATCACCGCCATGCGCTCCCAGCCGATGCCGTGGAGCAGGTGCCATTCCCGGAGCGTGCGCGCGATGAGATCGTGCTCCTCGTGCGGCGACGGTGCCAGGAACGCCTGCACCGCGTCCCCCGGGGCATCGGCCGCCGCGGCCCCCGGGGCGCGACGGTGCTCGATCCGCCCCGAGGCCCCGATCGTCTGGACGACGGTGCGGGTGAGCGCGGTGAGCGGCGGATCCTGCCGGTGCGCCTCGTCGAGCACGTGCACGTCGCCGAGCATGGCGACGAGGCTCGCGAACAGCTCGGGACCCGCACCGCGGAACGCCCCGGAGGAGATGTCCGGATCCCCGAAGGCGAGGACGGCGATCCCGCGGCTGCGGAGCGCGGCGACGAGGGCGACCCCGCCCGCGGTCAGCTCCTGCGCGTCGTCGATGAGCACGGCGCGCAGCCGGCCGAGAGCGCCCAGCATCTCCGCATCGGCGGTGCGCAGGATCGCGGCGGCCTCCGCGAGCAGATCGGCGGCGTCGCGGTGCGCGGCACGGGCGCGGTCGAGCACGCTGCGATAGGACAGGGCGAAGGATCCGACCGCGCGCCAGGCTGGGCGCTCCGACCGCTCCAGCTCGGCGGGGGTGACGCCCAGTTCGGTGCACTCGGCGAGGAACGCGCGCAGCTCGGAGCGGAACGCGCGCGACGAGCGCACCGCGGCGCCGAGGTTCTCGGGCCAGCGGCTGCGGATCCCCTCCTGCTCGTCCTCCGCCTCGCCGGCGAGCAGATCCGCGATGATGCGGTCCTGATCCGCGCCGGTCAGCAGTGCGGGCGGCTCCTGTCCCGCGTGCACCATCGTGCCGCGCACCAGCTGGAACGCGAACGAGCCCAGCGACCGGGCGAGCGGGCCGGGCGTCGCCACGCGGACGCGCACGCCGATCCGGTCGCGCAACGCGGTGGCGGCCTGCCGGTTCGGGGTCAGCGCGAGCACCTGCTCCGGAGCGAAGCCACCCTCGAGGAGCGCCGCGACGCGCTCGACCAGCGCATGCGTCTTGCCCGTGCCAGGAGCGCCGATCACGGTGCCGACCGCGCCCGGAGGGGCGTCGATCACCGCGGCCTGCGCAGCGGTGGGGGCGGGCTGTGCGGGCATGCTCCCACGCTAGCCGCCGCGACCGACATCGCCGTGCGCAGGCGCTCCCGGCGGCCCGGCTCCGGCACCGCATCGCCCTGGGCGAACACCGCCGCGCACGCGGTCCTCCCCCGCGGACCCCGCGATAGAGTGACGAGACCTCAACCTTTCAAGGAGCATTCCCGTGGAGATCCGCATCGGCATCATCAACACCGGCCGCGAGCTCAGCTTCGAGACCTCGGCCTCCGCGGACGAGGTGCGCGCGCAGATCGCCGGCGCCCTCGACCAGGGCGCGAGCCACGTGTCCCTGAGCGACACCAAGGGCAACTCCTACATCGTGCCGACCGCGAACCTCGGCTACGTGGAGCTCGGGACCGAGGAGTCCCGCCGCGTCGGCTTCGTGGCCTGACCCGAGGCCGGGAGCATGTACATCCTGCTCGCGCTGATCGCCGCCTGCGTACTCGGCGTCGTGGTGCACTACGCGATCCCGCACCGGGATCTCCGCGGAGTGGCCCTCGTCCCGGCGGCCGCCACCGCCGTCGCGGCCGCCGCCTATGCGCTCGGCCAGTGGGCGGGACTCAAGGAGTCGAACGTGTGGCTGTGGCTGATCGCCCTCGGCGGTGCCGTCGTGGTCTCCGCGGCCGTCGGCGTGATCCTCACCCGGGTGCGCCACCACGGCGACGCCGTGCGCCGCGCCGAGCTCGGCGTCTGAGCACAGGGTGGAAGACGGTCGCTAGGACGCGAGGCCCATCGCATCCATGCGTCGGGCGTGCGCGCCCATCAGCTCGGTGAACACGGGCTCGAGGCGGTCGTTCTCGGCGCCGGGGAGGTGCGGGCGCAGGGCGGCG
>JAITLM010000008.1 GCA_031277885.1 Microbacterium sp. | reverse complement strand
GACTTGCTGGAGCAGCCGGCGAGGGCGAGTGCGCCCACCGCAAGCAGCCCGATGCCCGCGAGGGCGATCTTGTTGCGCTTCACGTTGTGTCCTCCTGTGGACAGTTGACAGCAATCTGCGCACTCGTCGTCGAGTGCTCAGGGATACCTGAGCCTAACCGCCGATCCGCCGATCGCACGAATGCGTAACGTTAACCGTTACTTACTGGTGACCTGAGACGACGAGGCGCCCTGGGACCGTTCCCAGGGCGCCTCGTGGTCTCGTCTTGCTCGTGCGGATGCTACAGCGCGAACGCCTCCACCGGAGGGCAGGCGCAGACCAGGTTGCGGTCTCCGTACGCGTTGTCGATGCGGCGCACCGGCGGCCAGTACTTGCCCGCGATCAGGGCGTGCGTGGGGTACGCCGCCTTCTCACGGGAGTAGGCGTGGTTCCACTCCCCCATCAGCAGCGACGCCGCCGTGTGCGGTGCATGCACGAGCGGGTTGTCGTCGGCCGGCCAGACGCCTGCGGCGACCTCGTCGGCCTCCGCCCTGATCTGGATCATGGCCTCGACGAAGCGCTCGAGCTCGCCGAGGTCCTCCGACTCCGTGGGCTCGACCATGAGCGTGCCCGCCACGGGGAACGACATGGTCGGGGCGTGGAAGCCGTAGTCGATGAGACGCTTGGCCACGTCGTCGACCGTGATCCCGGTCGCCTCCTTGAGCGGACGCAGGTCCAGGATGCACTCGTGCGCCACCCGGCCCTGCTCCCCCGAGTACAGCACGGGGTAGTGCTCGCCGAGGCGCGCGGCGACGTAGTTCGCCGCGAGCACCGCGGCCGCGGTCGCGTCGCGCAGGCCGTCGGCGCCCATCATCCGGACGTACGCCCAGGAGATCGGCAGCACGCCCGCGGAGCCGTACGGTGCCGCGGAGACCGGGCCGCCCTCGAAGACGTAGCCGCCCGCGTGCGCGGTGCGCTGCGCCTGCGGGTGTCCCGGCAGGTACGGCGCGAGGTGCGCCTTGGCCGCGACGGGACCCACGCCGGGGCCGCCACCGCCGTGCGGGATCGCGAAGGTCTTGTGCAGGTTGAGGTGCGAGACGTCGCCGCCCAGGTCGCCGAACCGGGAGTAGCCGAGCAGCGCGTTCAGGTTCGCACCGTCGATGTACACCTGGCCGCCGGCCGCGTGCACCGCCGCCGTGATGTCGAGCACGTCGTGCTCGTACACGCCGTGCGTGGACGGGTAGGTGATCATGAGCGCGGCGATCTCGTCGGCGTGCTGCGCGATCTTCGCGCGCAGGTCGTCGAGGTCGACGTTGCCCAGCTCATCGGTCGCGACGACGACCACCTTCATGCCGGCGAGCACCGCGGACGCGGCGTTGGTGCCGTGCGCGGACGACGGGATGAGGCACACGGTGCGGTGGTCATCGCCGTTCGCGAGGTGGTAGCCGCGGATCGCGAGCAGGCCCGCGAGCTCGCCCTGCGATCCGGCGTTCGGCTGCAGGGAGACCGCGTCGTAGCCGGTGACGTCCGCGAGCCAGGCCTCGAGCTGGTCGATCAGCTCGAGCGAGCCCTGCACGTCGGCCTCGGGGGCGAACGGGTGCAGCTGCGCGAACTCGGGCCAGGTGATCGCGGCCATCTCGGTCGCGGCGTTGAGCTTCATCGTGCAGGATCCGAGCGGGATCATGCCGCGGTCGAGCGCGTAGTCGCGGTCGGCGAGGCTCTTCATGTACCGCATCATGGCGGTCTCGGAGCGGTGCGCGTGGAACACGGGGTGCGTGAGGTACTCGTCCTGGCGGGCGAGGGCCGCGGGCACGCTCGTGACCGGGATGTAGGCGAACGAACCCTCCCCCGCGCCGAAGACCGTGGCCACGGCGAGGATGTCCTCGTAGGTCGTGGTCTCGTCGGCGGCGATGCTCACCGTGTCCGCGTCGACGGGGTTCAGCAGGATCCCCGCCGCGTGCGCGTCCGCGACGATCGCGTCGGCCCGGCCGGGGACGCGCACCGTGATCGTGTCGAAGTAGTCCGCGTGCACGATCTCGGCACCGGCCTTCTCCAGCTGCGTCGCGAGGAAGCGCGCCTTCGACGCGACGCCGGAGGCGATCTCCTTGAGCCCCTCCGGGCCGTGGTAGACCGCGTACATCGACGCCATGACGGCCAGCAGCACCTGCGCGGTGCAGATGTTCGACGTGGCCTTCTCGCGGCGGATGTGCTGCTCGCGGGTCTGCAGGGCGAGGCGGTAGGCCGGGTGGCCGTCCGCGTCCTGCGAGACGCCCACGAGGCGGCCGGGCAGCTGACGCTCGAGTCCCGAGCGCACGGCCATGTAGCCGGCGTGCGGGCCGCCGAAGCCCATCGGCACGCCGAAGCGCTGCGTGGTGCCCACGGCGACATCCGCGCCGAGCGAGCCCGGCGAGGCGATCAGGGTGAGCGCGAGCAGGTCGGCCGCGACGACGGCGAGGCCGCCGGCGAGGTGCGCCGCGTCGATGACCGCGGAGGGATCCCAGATCCGTCCCGAGGCTCCGGGGTACTGCACGAACACGCCGAACAGGTCTTCCGGCAGGGTCTCGCCGCCCGCGAGATCGCGCTCGACGAGCTCGATCCCGAGTGCGGATGCGCGTGTGGCGAGGAGCGCCTTGGTCTGCGGGAGCGCATCGGCGTCGACCACGAACGTGTGGGACGCGGCCTTGGATCCGCGACGGGCGAGCAGCATCCCCTCGGCGACGGCGGAGGACTCGTCGAGCATCGACGCGTTCGCCGTGTCGAGGCCGGTGAGCTCGGACACCATGGTCTGGAAGTTGATCAGCGCCTCCAGACGTCCCTGCGAGATCTCCGGCTGGTACGGGGTGTACGCCGTGTACCAGGACGGGTTCTCCAGGACGTTGCGCTGGATCACGCTCGGCGTGAGGGTGCCGTAGTAGCCCAGGCCGATCATGGGGCGGTTGACCGTGTTGCGGTCCGCCAGCGAGCGCAGCTCGGCGAGGGCCTCCGCCTCGCTCGCCGCGGCAGGCAGGACGCTCACGCGGTCGGCGGCCGAGCGGATCGAAGCGGGGACGGCCTCGCGCATGAGGGCGTCGACCGGACGCTCGTCGGCGCCGTAGGAGATGCCGATGGCGTCGAGCATCGCCCGCTGGGCGTCGGCGGTGGTGCCGATGTGGCGGTCGAGGAACGCGGTCACTCTCAGCCCTCCGTGTGGGCGACGTAGGCGTCGCGGTCGAGGAGACCGTCGACGGCGCCCGCCGCGACCGAGATCTTGATCAGCCAGCCGCCCTCGAACGGGGCGGAGTTGACGAGCGACGGGTCGTCGATGACGGCGTCGTTGATCTCGAGGACCGTGCCGTCGACCGGCGCGTAGAGCTCGGAGACCGACTTGGTCGACTCGGCCTCGCCGAAGACGTCGCCGCGGCTGAACGAGGTGCCGACGGCGGGCAGCTCGACGAAGACGATGTCGCCGAGGGCGTCAGCGGCGAAGTCGGTGATGCCGATGGTCGCGGACTCGCCGTCCACGGCGACCCACTCGTGCTCTTCGCTGTAGCGCAGGGTGTTCAGATCGGTCATTTCTTCCTCCGGTAGAAAGGCAGGGCGGTGATGGTCGCAGGGATCTTCGTTCCACGGACGTCGAGGAACAGGGGGACGGAGCCGTCGGCGACCGCGGGGTCGACGAAGGCCATGGCGATGGGGTGGCCGAGTGTGGGGCTCAGGGCGCCGCTGGTGATCTCGCCGATCACCGCGCCGTCCTCGGTCACGACCGCGTATTCGGCGCGACCGGCGCGGCGGCCCTCCGCGGCCAGGCCGATCAGCACGCGCGCGCCCTCGGCCGGTGTGGTGCCGTCCTTGCCGACGAAGCTCTCCTTGTCGGAGACGACGACGCGGCCGAGCCCGGCCTGAGCCGGCTTGATCTCGCGGTTCAGCTCGTGGCCGTAGAGAGGCATGCCCGCCTCGAGACGCAGCGTGTCGCGGGCGGCGAGGCCCGCGGGGACGAGCCCGCGCTCCGCACCGGCGGCGACGACGGCGTCCCAGAGCGCGGCGGCGTCGTCCGCGGCGACGAGGAGCTCGAAGCCGTCCTCGCCCGTGTAGCCCGTGCGCGCGAGGAGCAGCGGCTTGCCGTTGTAGGCGGCGGACGCCCAGGCGTAGTACTTCTGCTCCGCCCAGGGGATCGAGACCTCGTCGATGCCGGGCGTGCCGGCGAGGATCGCCTCGGCGTTCGGCCCCTGCACCGCGATGAGGGCGTAGTCGTCGGAGACGTCCTCGACGACGACCTCGTGATCCGTCGTGCGGTTCAGGAGAGCCTCGCGCACGGCGTCGCGGTTGCCCGCGTTGCTGATGATGAGGAAGTCGTCGTCGCCGAGGCGGTAGACGATGACGTCATCGATGATCCCGCCGTCCTCGGCGAGCAGCAGGGAGTACTTCGCCTTGCCCACCGCGAGCGCCGAGAGCCGGCCGGCGAGCGCGTAGTCGAGGTACTCCCCCGCGCCGGCGCCGACGATCGTGAACTCGGCCATGTGCGAGATGTCGAAGATGCCCGCGCTCTCGCGCACCGCGTGGTGCTCGGCGAGGTCGGACGTGTAGCGGACCGGCATCTGCCAGCCGCCGAAGTCGGTGAACGAGGCCCCGAGCGCCTCATGGCGCTCCCGGAGCGGGGTGTAGCGGGGGTCTGTCATGGAGCTCTCCCGTGCGGATCGGTGAGGATCCGCACGGCGCGCGGATCCGAGAACTCCCCCTCTGTCATGGGCCTGAGAGCTTCGCCCGGCTCCTCGAGAGGACGCGGGGCTTTCACCGTCGGCGGATCCGTCGTGAAGCAAGAAGAGGTGGAGATCCGCGAGGGTCTGCTCACCGTGGTTTCGGCTCGGGCGCCTTCGGCGGCCTCGCTCGACCTGACTTCTTGCTTCGCTCGAAATCACTTTCCAGAGCGGCCGGGTCAGCGCGGTGCGGTTACCTGAGAGATTGGCGGGGAGGCTTGCTCCTTCGGTGTCCGGCAGCGATCACCGGACTCTCCCGCACAGACCATGCGGCCACGTGTTCAATTGTGCGCGCTCATCCTATCGCGATGAGGGCTTCTCGCGGCAGCACCGCGAAGACCCTGGTCCGCGCTTCGTGACGTCATGGACTCGCCTTCGAGTCAGTTTGACTCTAAGATCGGTTCCCGGAGGTTAGAGTCATGATGACCAGAAGCGAAGGATCCGAGGACGGCATCCGCGTCGCCGTCTCGACGGTGATCCTCACGATGCGCCGCGACGGCAGCGCCGCCCCGCGCATCGCCCTGCCTCTGGTGCGCCGCACCCGCGACCCGCACGCCGGAGCGTGGGCGCTCCCCGGCGGATGGCTGGATGCGAGCGAGGGCCTCGCGGCAGCGGCGGCGCGCACGCTCGCCGAGACGACGGGCCTCGCCCCCAGCTACCTCGAGCAGCTGTACGCGTTCGGCGCCGTGGACCGCTCCCCCAGCCGCGTGATCTCGGTCGTGTACTGGGCGCTGCTGCGCGAGGACCTCGTCGACCAGCAGCTCGCCGCGCACCGCTCGGCCGACGTGGAGATCGAGAACGTCGAGTGGTTCGACGCCTCCGATCTGCCCGCACTGGCCTTCGATCACGCCCGCATCGTCGAGTACGCGCTCTGGCGACTGCGCAACAAGGCCGGATACAGCCGGGTGGCTCAAGGGTTCCTGCCCCCGGAATTCACCCTGGCCGATCTGCGCGAGGCGTACGAGACGATCCTCGGACGCCGGCTGGATCCCGCGAACTTCCGCCGCCAGGTCGACGCGACGCGAACCCTGATCCCCACCAACGCGTTCCGCACGGGCAGCCATCGGCCGGCCCGCCTCTACCGGGATGCCACCGACGTCGAGCTCGCCGACCGCGGCCCGCTCGCCCCCGACGAGACGAGGACCTCATGAGCACCACCTCTTTGCACTCACCGATCGATCCGTCCATCGACCACGCACTGCGCCTGATCGTCACGGGAGCCTCCACCGAGTCGACCTGCACGACCGATCTCGCCGCGGGCCCCTGGAACTTCGACACGATCCCCGGGTACGGCCCCGGATCGTCCATGGGAGATGTGATCCCGACCGGCGCGCCCCGCCAGGGCGAGCTCCCCGCGGCCTACCGCGAGGCCGACGAGGACGAACTGCACGAGCGGATCCGCGCGGCCAAGGCGACCCTCGGCGAGCGCGTCGTGGTGCTCGGGCACTTCTATCAGCGCGAGGAGGTCGTGCGGCACGCGGATCACGTCGGCGACTCGTTCCAGCTCGCGGGCTTCGCGAAGCAGCATCCCGAGGCGGAGGCGATCATCTTCTGCGGCGTGCACTTCATGGCAGAGACCGCGGACCTGCTCTCCGGTGCGGATCAGGCCGTGATCCTGCCGAACCTCGCCGCGGGCTGCTCGATGGCCGACATGGCCGACATCGACCAGGTCGAGGACTGCTGGGAGCAGCTGGCCGACGTGCTGGGCCCTCTGGACGAGCCGGACGCCGACGGCCTCGTGCCGGTGATCCCGGTCACGTACATGAACTCCTCGGCCGCCATCAAGGGCTTCGTGGGCCGGCACGGCGGCATCGTGTGCACCTCCTCGAACGCGCGGACCGTGCTCGAGTGGGCGTTCGCACGCGGGCGCAGGGTGCTCTTCTTCCCGGATCAGCACCTGGGCCGCAACACCGCGAAGGCGATGGGCGTGCCCCTCGCGCAGATGCCGATGTGGAACCCGCGTCGCCCGCTCGGCGGATCCTCCGCGGACGAACTGCAGGACTCCCGCGTCATCCTCTGGCACGGCTTCTGCTCCGTGCACCGCCGCTTCACCGTCGCCCAGATCGACCAGGCCCGCGCCGAGCACCCCGGCGTGCGCGTGATCGTGCACCCCGAGTGCCCGATGGAGGTCGTGGACGCCGCGGACGAAGCCGGCTCGACCGACTTCATCCGCAAGGCCATCGCCGCCGCGACCGAGCCCACGACCTTCGCGGTCGGCACCGAGATCAACCTCGTCCGGCGGCTCGCCGCGGAGTATCCGCAGCACGAGATCTTCTGCCTGGATCCCGTGGTCTGCCCCTGCTCGACCATGTACCGGATCCACCCCGGCTACCTGGCCTGGGTGCTCGAGGAGCTCGTGGCAGGGCGCACCCCGAACCGCATCACGGTTCCCGCGGATGTGGCCGACCCGGCGCGGGTCGCGCTCGAGCGGATGCTCGCGGCGCGCCCTCCGGTGGCGGTGGCCTGATGTCCGCCTCCCGCGAGCGCCGTACGACCGAGGCGCTGCACGTGCTCGTGATCGGCGGCGGCATCGCGGGCCTCACCGCGGCGCTGCACGCGCACGAGGCTGGGCACCGGGTCGAGGTCGTCGTGAAGGACGCCCTCGGCGACGGCGCGACCGCGCTCGCCCAGGGCGGCATCGCCGGGGTGTACGGAGCGGATCCCGATGGCACGGCGGACTCCCCTGCGCTGCACGCCGCGGACACGCTCGCGGCCGGCGCAGGCCTCTCCGATGCCGCGGTGGTCGACGTGCTCGTGAGCGAGGCACCGGCACGGATCGCCGAGCTGGTCGCCCGCGGGGTGCCCTTCGACCGCGACCCCCAGGGACGGCTCCTGCGCGGACTCGAGGCCGCGCACTCCGCGGCGCGGATCGCGCACGCCGGAGGCGACGCGACGGGAGCGGCGATCTCGGCCGCGCTCGTGCGCGCCGTGCGGGATGCGGACATCGCCGTGGGCGAGCACACGATGCTCGTCGACCTGATCGCCGAGGACGGGGTGGCGCGAGGAGCCCGGCTCCTCTCCGCCGGACGGATCCTCGACGTCTCGGCGGACACCGTGATCCTCGCGACCGGCGGGGCGGGGCGGCTGTTCCGGCACACCACGGCACCGGCGGTCTGCACGGGCGACGGGATCGCCGCCGCCCTGCGCGCGGGCGCCGCCGTCGCCGACCTGGAGTTCGTCCAGTTCCATCCCACGATCCTGGCCGCACCGGGACCGGCGTTCCTGATCTCCGAAGCGGTGCGCGGTGAGGGTGCGACCCTCATCGACGACGACGGAGTCCGCTTCGCGTTCGACGCCCATCCCGATGGCGAGCTCGCCCCGCGCGACGTCGTGACGCGGGCGGTCGTGCGCCGCGCCCGGGAGCAGGGACGCCCGGTGCGGCTCGACGCGACGGCGCTGGGTGCGGAGCGTCTCGCGCACCGCTTCCCCACGATCGACCGGGTGACGCGCGAGCGCGGCTTCGACTGGGCCCGGGAGCCGATCCCCGTCACGCCCGCCGCGCACTACCTCATGGGTGGCGTGGTCACCGACGTCGACGGTCGCACCACGCTGCCCGGCCTCTACGCGGTCGGGGAGACCGCGAGGACGGGCGTGCACGGCGCCAACCGGCTCGCCTCGAACTCGCTGCTGGAGGGCGCCGTGTTCGGAGCCCGCGCCGCGGCGGCCCTCGGGACGGTCGCGCCGGACCCCCGCATCCTCGCCGATGTCGTCGCCGACCTCCCGGAGCGGCCGGCCGCGATAGACGACCTCGATCGGGCCCCCGCGGCGGATCCGTTCTCCCGCGCCGCCCTGCAGGACCTCATGTGGGATCTCGTCGGGCCGCTGCGCACCGCCGAGGGCCTGGAAGAGGCGCGGACGACCGTCCTCGGCTGGCAGCCCTCGGAGGACCTGACCCGCAGCGCGGTCGAGGACCGCAACCTGCTGCAGGTCGCGGCGGCCATGATCGATGCCGCGCTCGCCCGCCCGGTCTCGGTCGGCGCCCACCC
>JAITLM010000176.1 GCA_031277885.1 Microbacterium sp. | reverse complement strand
CGGCGGTGCAGCTCATCGCTGCGTTCACCGCCGCGTCCTGCATCCTTTCGTTGGTTGCGGTCCGCGTCGACTTCGTGATGGACCCGCACTCCGCCATCCAGAACGCGGCCATCCCGATGTTGTTCACCGGGGTCGCCGCGTGGCTGTGTTTCTACCTCGGAGGCGAGCTGCGCATGCACTTCGGTTCGCATCGGATGCGAGAACTACGCCGATCGTTTGCCACTGCAACGCTTGAAGCACGCTCGCGGAGGATGGACTTCCCATCTGTCGCGCGCCAGCAGGCCCGTCGGCGGATCTGGGTCGCCCTGTTGGCGTTTTCGGTATTGACCGTACTGATCGGGGTCGGCGTCGGACTGGCACTCGCGCCGGTGCATCCTGGAGCGATCATCGGGAACATGGCATTCGCTGCTCTCTGCGTGGTCATGGTGGCCTACACGACGTCTTTCCTCGCGCAGACGGCCAACTCTCTGGTGTCCCGACCGTTCGGAACAGCAACGGCCGTGACCATGGCCTGCGCGATGACCCCTCTTTTCGGAATCAGCGTCACCTGGCTTGCATGGCCCGTGGCAGGAACGTCGCTCGCCGGCGCCGCTTGGGTCGCCACCGGCGCGATGGCCGCGATGATCGGCCTGAACGTCGCCGTCTATGTTCGCGCCCGAACGCACCGAAATGGACCTTCGCCTCTGAGCTGGCTGTTGCCTGGCGCCATTCTCCTTTCCGAGGCTGCATCGGCTGAGGCACGACTGATCCGTCTGCAGACAGCGATCGGAGAGGAGGAGCGCCGAGCGCGCAGATCAGTCGCCCTTGCAGATCAGCGTCCGTAGGGTGTGATCACCCGGGCGACTGGCAGGATGAGGCCATGCGCGCAGTGGTGTTCGATGCGGTCCGTGCTCAGCCCGAGGTCAGGGAGGTTCCGGAGCCCGCGCTCCCCGCCGACGGGGTGCTCGTCCAGGTTCGCGCCACGGGCCTGTGCCGGAGCGACTGGCACGCCTGGGCGGGGCACGACGACATCGCATTCCCGCATGTGCCGGGGCACGAGCTCGCCGGGACCATCGCGGCCGTCGGGCCGCAGGTGACCCGCTGGCGGGTCGGCGATCGGGTGACCGTGCCGTTCGTCTGCGGCTGCGGACGCTGCGAGTGGTGCCTCTCCGGGAATGCGCAGGTCTGCCCCGACCAGCAGCAGCCGGGCTTCACGCACTGGGGATCCTTCGCGGAGATCGTGGCCCTGCACGCGGCCGATGTGAACCTCGTCGCGCTCCCCGACGAGGTCGACTTCGCCACGGCGGCGAGTCTCGGCTGCCGCTTCGCGACGGCCTTCCGTGCGCTCGTCGGGCGCGCGCAGGTGCGCGAGGACGAGTGGGTCACGGTGGTCGGCGCCGGAGGCGTCGGCCTCAGCGCCGTCATGATCGCGAAGGCGCGGGGCGCCAGGGTGATCGCGGTGGACCGCAACCCGGAGGCGCTCGCGGTGGCGGAGGAGGTCGGCGCCGCGCACACGCTCCTCGCCGACGGGACCGACATCCCGGCCGCCGTCGCCGCGCTGACCGGCGGGGGCAGCCAGGTCTCCGTCGACGCGGTCGGCAGCGAGCAGACGCTCGCCGACGCGATCCTGGGACTGCGCCGCCGCGGTCGCCACGTGCAGATCGGCCTGCTCCCTCCCATCGACGGGCACCCCCGCGTGCCGATGGAACGGGTGATCGGCTGGGAGCTCGACCTGCTCGGAAGCCACGGGATGGCCGCCGCCGACTACCCCGCGATGATGGAGCTGATCGCCGAGGGGCACCTGGAGCCGCAGCGCCTCATCGAGCGCACGATCGGGCTCGAGGAGGCGGCGGCGCTGCTGCCGGCTTTCGACCGCGCAACAGTGGCGGGCATGACCATGATCGATCCGCAGCGGGCCGGCTGAGGAAGGCCGGAGCCTCAGCCCCGCAGCCGGGCCGCGCGGGCGCGCAGGTAGTCGCGCTCCGGGATCGAGAGGGTCGCACGCGCCGCGTCGAGGTACGCCTCGATCGCCTCGGCCGTGCGCCCCGCGCGTTCCAGCAGATGCGCGCGCACGGACGCGATGCGACGGCGGTCGCCGCGCACGCGTGGATCCGCGATCCCGTCGATCACGGCCAGCCCCGACTCCGGGCCGTGCACCATCGCCTGTGCGACGGCGCGGTTGATGGTCGCGACGGGATTGCCGGTCTCGAGTTCGAGCAGGCGGTACAGGGCCAGGATCTGCGGCCAGTCCGTGGTCTCGGTGCTGGGCGCGTCGTCGTGCAGCGCCGCGATCGCGGCCTGGATCGCGTACGGGCCGTGCCGACCGGCGGCGAGCGCGGCGTCGAGGATCTCAGTCCCCTCGAGGATCCGATCGCGATCCCACCGGGTGCGGTCCTGCTCGTCGAGCGGGATCAGCTCGCCACGGGCGCCGGTGCGCGCGGCGCGGCGCGCGTCCGTGAGCAGCATGAGCGCGAGCAGCCCCGCGACCTCGACGTCGTCCGAGCGTTCGCGGTGGAGCATCCGGGCCAGGCGGATCGCCTCGTCGCTGAGCCGCACGTCGTTGACGTCGGCGCCCTCGGTGGCCGTGTGCCCCTCCGTGAACATGACGTAGAGCACCGCGAGCACCGGATCCAGGCGGTCTTCGGGGCCCGAAGGCTCCGGGAAGACGGCCCCGGCGGCCCGGATCCGCGCCTTCGCCCGGCTGATCCGCTGCGCGATCGTCGCCTCGGGCAGCAGGTGCGCGCGGGCGATCTGCGCGGTCGACAGGCCGGCGACCGCGCGCAGCGTGAGCGCGACCTGCGCGGGCGTCGTGAGCGCGGGGTGACAGCACAGCCGGAGCACCTCGACGCTGTCGTCCGTGTGCGCGGCCCCGGCCTCGGCGAGGGGGCGCCAGGCGTCCGCGTAGGCGTGCTCGCGCTCGCGGCGCTGATGCTCGCTGCGGATCCGGTCGATCATCCGGCGGCGGGCGACGGTCAGCAGCCAGCCCTTCGCATCTGCAGGGGCGCCCTCGGCCGGCCACTGCTGATGCGCGGCGAGGAGCGCCTCCTGCACCGCGTCCTCGCACAGGTCGAGCTGCGCGGCGCCGTAGCGGCGCAGCAGCGCGGCGAGGACCTGCGGCGCATTGCTGCGCCACAGGTCCTCGAAGCCGCGATCGGTCACACGTCGGTCCCGGCGGAGAACATCACCGGGCGGACCTCGAGCGCGAGACCGTCGATCGCCGCGTCCGGGATCTGCTGGGCGAGCTCGACCGCGCGCTCCTCGGACTCGACCTCGAGCAGGTAGTACCCGCCCATGAACTCCTTGGTCTCGGCGAACGGGCCGTCGACCACCTCGGGCGAACCGCTCGCGGCGCGCACGACCTTGGACTGACTGGGGTCGGCGAGCGCGACCGTGCCGAGCATCTCGCCCGAGGCGGTGATCGTGTCGATGAAGGCCTGGTGCCCCTCGCCGATCGCCTGCATCTGCTCCGCGGTGAGCGCATCCAGCACGTCCTGCCGCACCTGCATGAGGATCATGTACTTCATGGCCGTTCTCCTTCGATTCGTCGGGGGACCCGATGTCCGCCTCGGCATGTGGTCGGAGCCGATGCTCAGTTCTCGACATCATTCTGCGCGCGATTCCCGCCTTCGGAGCGGACGGTCGCTCGATGCGTCGTGATCCACCGCCGAGCACGCGCGCGGGATCGCCTTGTAGGCTCCAGGCCGAGCCCGATCTCTGCGGGAGGAAGGTCTGCGGGAGGAAGGGGGGCGCGCACATGACGGATCCGCTCGATCTCGCCTACCCGTTCACGGGGTGGTGGCTGGTGCAGAACAGTCCGGCGAACCGTGTTCCGAGTCATGGCACCCCCGCGTTCGCCTCCTCGCAGGCGATCGACTTCGTTCCTGTTTCGGCGAGCGG
>JAITLM010000156.1 GCA_031277885.1 Microbacterium sp. | reverse complement strand
CGCGATCATGCTCGTGCTGTCGATCCCCGCGGGCGTCGTCGTCGGGCGCCCGCGCACGGTCGAGGCCGCGTGGGAGCGCCGCAACGGCCGACGCTGGTAAGGCGCCGGTAGGCGCACCCTCGATCAGGTCGCGCCCGGCGGGTCAGCCCACGACGACCTCGTCGCCCACGCGGATCGTGCCGCCGACGCCCGCGTCTTCGCCGACGGCGCCGCTCACGCCGGGGAGGATCAGCAGCCGGCCGAGCGTCGGCTCGTCCTGCCCGAAGGATCCGGTGAGCGTCTTCAGCACGCTCGCATCGCGCTCGCCGGTGTCCGGGTTCGCGTGCGTCGCGAGGCAGCGCACGATCGGGCCCGCTGTCCTGAGCCGCACATCCCCGATCGTGACCTCGCCCTGCCAGTCCAGCTCGTCCCACGCGTCGACGCCGCCGATCACGACGTTCGAGCGGAACCGGCGGTCATCGACGTCCTGCGCGAGCGCGGCCCCGAGCGCGGCGACGCTGGCCTCGCTGTGCAGCGACACGTAGCCGCGGCCGCGGTCCTGGAAGCGAGAGCTCTCGCCATCGCCGACGAGGGCCAGCGGCAGTCGCCCTGGGCGCTGCAGGCGCTTGCCGTCGGGGGAGTCGAGCACGAAGGCCGTCATCGCCTCGACGAGCGCGGCGCGGCCGTCCTCGTCCAGGCCCGCCTCCACGAGCGTCGCCCCGGCATGATCGATCCGGATGCGCTGCGCCGTCTCGTCGAACTCCAGCCGCAGCGCGGCGAGTCCGGGGAAGGTCTCCAGCGCGAGCCCCTTCGACTTCGGCCAGTGGTCCAGTCCGTCGCGCTCCTCGGGCGTCGCCGCATCCGCGAAACGGAACGCGAGCACACGGTCGCCGGCGATCCGTCCGTCCGTCTGCACCGTGAGGGCAGGCAGCTTCTCGGGCGTGAACCCCTTGACCGGGTGGCGGTAGAGCGCGACGACGTGAGGCATGGATCCATCCTCGCAGGGCCGCGCGGGCGCTCAGCGCACGGTCAGCGCAAGCATGGAGGCTCGGCGCGACCGCGCCCCGCGGAACCAACGACGAACCCCGCCGCGAGCGGAGTCGGGCGGGGTTTCGAACGACGAGGCTCAGGCCTTTTCGAGCTCGTCCTCGTCTTCGTCGGCGTACTGATCCGCCCACTTGTCGACGTACTGGTCCTCGTTCTCCGGGTGCCCCAGCTCGCGCTCCAGCGCGGAGTAGTTCACCGACGGACTATAGGACTTCAGTTCGCGGGCAATCTTGGTGTGCTTTGCCTTCTGACGGCCACGGCCCATGCGCGAGACCCCCTTACTGTAAGCAGCGGGCGAAACGGGCTCGCTGTCTATTTCCGGCACCGGCTCGCGGCCGGTAAGAGTAGCATCCAGGATAGCACGCGGGCCACCTCACCTCGCCGTGACGGGTCCCCGATACCGCCGCACCGAAGGGAACGACGAGATGAGCGACACCGCCTCCACCCCCGAGGATCAGGAGCTGCAGGATCCGCAGCTGCAGAAGGCCGTGATCGTGGCGCTGCGCCCGGGGCAGCCCCCGCGCGTGCTCTCGGAAGCCATTCGCTATGCGGGCCTGCTCTCGGCGGCGCTCGTGGTCGTGCACGTCGACGTCACCCGGTTCGTGACCTTCGAGGATCCGGACGGGATGGTGCACTCGGCGCCCATCGACCTCAACATCGACACCGGGGCGGAGGAGTTCGCGGAGCTGCGCCGCGAGGTCGAGAAGGTGCTGGCCGGGTCCGGTCTCACCTGGACGGCCCGCCAGCTCGTCGGCGACCCGGCTCTCGCGATCAAGCACCTCGCCGGCGCGCTGGACGCGCAGCTCATCGTGGTCGGCACCCGCAGCCGGGGGATCGGCGAGTCGATCCGCGAGTTCTTCACCGGATCCGTCGCGGCCCGCCTCTCGCACCGCCAGTCCCGGCCCATCCTCGTCGTCCCGCTCGAGGAGCCGATCCCGGACGACAAGAAGGATCCCTGGGCCGAGTGACGACCCAGGGATCCTTCCGGGCGATGGTGGGATGTGGTTTTGGGGCGCCTCCCGCCGCAGATCGCCGGCGTGGTGCGCCCCGAATGGGCGTCGCGCGCCCCGCAACGGCCTCGCTCAACGACCGTTGGCGAGCCCCGCGGCGGCGAGGGCCGCAGTGACGGCGTGCGCCGCCGTGTCGAGAGCCGTGTCGAGCTCGCTCACGACGTGGGAGGGCAGCAGGCCGCCCTTCGCGACATGCGTGCGCAGGTCGGCGCGCACCCTGGCGCGGAACTCGTTGATCGAGGCATCGGCGCGGCGCAGCTCCTCGCGGCTCGCGATCCGCTCGTCGGCGCGTGCGGAGGCCTCCCGGTAGGACGAGGACGCGGCGCCCTTCTTCTCCTCGCGGGCGGCAGCCGCCAGATCCGCACGGAGGCTCTTCATCGCCTCCTGCACGCTCTGGCGCACCTCGTTCGCGATGAGACGGACCGAGTCGTTGAGCCCCGCCTCGATCCCCTGCAGGTCGCCCTCGCGGGCGGCGAGCTCGGCGCGGCCTGCCTCCGTGATCGCGTAGATCGTGGTGCGGCCGTCGACGGTCTTGGTGACGAGGCCCTCCTCCTCGAGCTTCGCGAGGCGGGGGTAGATCGTGCCGGCGCTCGGCGTGTACGTGCCTCCCGTGCGGTCGGTCAGCGCCTGGATGATGCCGTACCCGTGCTGCGGCGATTCGGCCAGCAGCGCGAGCAGGTACAGGCGCAGATCGCCGTGGGAGAAGACCGCGGGGCTCACAGCAGATCCTCTCCGTCGGAGGTGAACGACACGGGAGCCTCTGCGGCGTCGCGGCGCAGCACCGTGATGTCGCCGGAGACGGTGTTCACCCGCACGTCGGCGAAGGATCCGGACAGCTCCCCCCGGGATCCCGTGAAGTTCGAGGGGCCGGAGGATCCGCGCGGGACGCCGTCGATCGTGATCCGGCCGCTCAGCGCCCGGGCGACGTAGTTCGCGGCGAGGTTCTCGTCGAGGCGGACGGTCGCATCGCCCGAGACGCTGTTGAGCGAGACGGTGTTGACGGGGCCGGTCGCGTCGATGAGCATCGCTCCGGAGACGCTGTCGACCGTCGCCTTGCGCACCTCGCCGGTCAGCGCGACGCTGCCCGAGACGGTGTTGGCCATGGCGGATCCGGACAGGCCGCGCACCTGCACGTCGCCCGAGACGGTGTTGACGTTGAGGTCGCCCGTGTGGGTGTCGACGATGAGGTCGCCGGAGACCGTGTTCAGGCGGGCGTCCTCGGTGAGGCCGGAGACGAGGGCTCCCGCGCTCACGACGCCCAGGTTGAGGGCGATGTCGCGGGGGACGGCGACGCTGATCTCGGCCTTGGGGCCGCCGGCGCCGAAGTTGCGGAACACCTCGAGGAAGTTGTCCCAGCCGATCTGCGGGTGGTCGATCTCGATCTGGGTGCCGTCGGACTCGACGCGCAGGTCCTTGATGGTGACGTTGTGCACCTCGATCCGGATTCCCGGTTCGTCGTGCGCGATGACGTCGACCTGTCCGCCGACGAGTCCGATCTTGAGCTTCGACGCGCGCTCGATGTCGATCACGCGCTCCTGCCCGGGGGCGATGAGCCACTTCTCGGTCATGTCTGTTCTCCTGAGTCCAGTGATCCCGATCCGCTGATCGAGATATATCGTGATTGAGAGAATAACACGATATATCTCGATCGCGTCAAGACTTCTTTCCTGGGAGTTCGCAGTGCGCACGTGGCTGCATCCCTGCTGCCGCCCCCGCCATGCGGGCAGTTCGAGACGGGAGGGAAAGGATCGACCCGGGAGAGGCATGGAGCGCTCTCCCGGGTCTTGTCCTGCCGTCCCCAGCGGCAGGCTGCGCAGGGACCGGGAAGAGTGATTCCCCGCACGGCCTCGCGGTGGTCCTCGGATGCCGTCGCGCGCGTGGGGCGTGTCGGGCCGCACGGATCGGGGCGTGCGGCCCTGGGCTAGGCGCTGATCTGCGAGCCGCCGGATCCGCCGAGAATCGTGGCCGTGATCGCGCCCCCGACCGGCTGGACGTTGTTGCAGCGAAGGCTCACGACCCCTGCCGTGTCCGTCGTCACCTGGTAGATGACGGGGCCGCCGGTCGCGGGGTCCCCGCTCACGTAGGTGAGGCCGACCAGGTTGGTGATGGACACCGCGGTCGCACCGTTGGCGAAGGCGATCGTGAACAGCTCTCCCGCCTTCAGGGTGCCGTCGCCGTAGTTCTCCCCGTCGTAGACCTGGCCGGTGGCCTTGAAGGTCGGGTTG
>JAITLM010000197.1 GCA_031277885.1 Microbacterium sp. | reverse complement strand
CTGCTTCACCCTGGAGTCCGCGGCCGCGCTGGTGGAGTCGCTGCGCGGCAAGGTCGATCACCTGATCCACTGCGGGTCGATCTGGCGCTACGGACCGAGCCGGAAGCTCCCCCTCGCGGAGGGGTCGGCGTCGGCCGGGGAGCCGTTCGACGAGTACGGCGTGCAGAAGGCCGCGATCGCTCAGATGCTGAAGGACGAGACCGCCTCCGGCGGCCTGGTCACCACCTCCCTCCACCCCGGACACATCGTCGGCCCGGGCTGGCATCCCACCGGGCCGCTGGGCAACATCGACCCCGCCGTGTGGCACGCCCTCTCGGCAGGCGACACCGTGCGGGTGCCGGGCAGCGGCGCGGAGACGCTGCACCACGTCCACGCCGACGACGTCGCCCAGGCGTTCCAGCGCGCCGTGGAGAACCGGGAGTCCGCCGCCGGTGAGGACTTCAACATCGTCGCACCGACCGCTCTGACCGTCCGCGGATACCTGGAGATCGCCTCTGGCTGGTTCGGGCAGTCGGCGAGCATGGAGAGCATCTCCTGGGACGAGTACCGGTCGACGGCGACCGGGAGCGACTACGCGCCGCAGAGCTGGGGGCACCTGCACCGCAGCCATGTCTTCAGCATCGAGAAGGCACGACGCCTGCTCGGCTACGCCCCGGCCCACGAGCCGGAGCAGGCGATCCTCGAGTCCGTCCGCTGGCTCATCGACAACGACCGGCTCGACGTGGCAGGGCCGCTCACCGTATGAAGGGACAAGCGATACCCGGCGAGCAGATCACGAGGTCCCGCCGCTGAGGGTGCCTGACAGGTCCTCCCGCGACTCGATCCAGCCGCGTTGGAATGGGGAGGCGTACGACGACCTGGCGCGTCTGACGCCGCGATACCCCGAACGGAAGGAAGATCATGAGCATCCTCGACGAGACGATGGTGATGAACGACGGCTACGAGATCCCGAAGCTGGGTCTCGGCACCTGGATGATCGATGACGAGGTCGTCGCGCAGGCGGTGCGTGATGCTGTGTCCATCGGTTACCGGCACATCGACACCGCGGAGGGGTACGGCAACGAGCGCGGCGTCGGCGAGGGCGTCCGCACGTGCGGCGTGCCCCGCGAAGAGCTGTTCGTGACGACGAAGCTGCAGGCCGACTTCAAGACCTACGACGAGGCGAAGGCCGCGATCGGGGAGTCGCTGGACCTGCTGGACATCGGCTGGATCGATCTGATGATCATCCACAGCCCGCAGCCGTGGGCGCACTTCCACGACGAGGACCGCTACTTCGCGGGCAATCTCGAGGCGTGGCGGGCGCTGGAGGAGGCGCACGAGGCGGGGCTGATCCGGTCGATCGGGGTGTCGAACTTCGAGCCCGCCGACCTGCGGAACATCCTCGACCACGGCACGGTGAGGCCGGTCGTCGATCAGGTGCTCGCGCACGTCGGGAACACCCCGTTCGAGACGATCGACTTCTGTCGGGAGCACGGCATCCTCGTCGAGGCGTACTCGCCGATGGGTCATGGTGAGATCCTCCGTAACCCGGCGGTGATCGCGATGGCCGAGAAGTACGGGGTGACGGTGCCGCAGCTATGCATCCGCTACACGCTCCAGCTCGGGGCGGTGTCGCTGCCGAAGACCGCGAACCCCGACCACATGCGCTCCAACGCCGAGGTCGACTTCGTGATCTCCGATGCGGACATGGACGCGCTCAAGAACGTCGAGCGGGTCACCGACTACGGCGACTCCAGCGCCTTCCCGGTCTACTGGTCGAAGGAATGACCAGGCGGCCGTCGCGGCGAGGAGAATGGGCGGCATGAGCACGAAGGACGAGATCCGTGACTTCCTGACCTCGCGGCGTGCGAACGTCACGCTCGAACAGGCGGGCCTGCCCGACTGGGGCGACGAGCGCCGCGTGCCAGGGCTGCGCCGTGAGGAGGTCGCGCAGTTGGCTGGGGTGACCGCGGACTACTACACGCGGATGGAGCGCGGGAACATCCAGGGCGCTTCCGACAGCGTGCTCAACGCGCTCGCCCGCGCGCTGCAGTTGAGCGGCGTCGAGCGGGAGCACCTGTTCGCGCTCGCCCGGCCCGTCACGCCGCGGGAGCGGCCGACGCCGGCGAAGACGGTGCGTCCGACGCTGCAGCGGATGCTGGATTCCTTCACAGGTCCCGCAGTGATCTACGACGTCACGCAGGAGATCGTCGCGGCGAACACGCTCGGCCGGGCGCTGTTCTCGCCGTTGTACGAGACGGGGACGCCGAACATGGCCCGGTTCACGTTCCTCGACTCCCGCGCGCCAGAGTTCTACCAGGACTGGCTGCTGGTGTGCAGCATGACCGCCGGCACGCTGCGTCGGGAGGCGGGTCGGGACCCGTTGAACGAGGAGCTCACGGCCCTGATCGGCGAGCTGTCGACCCGGAGCCCGCAGTTCCGCCGCGACTGGGCCGACAACGATGTGCACGAGCACCGCACCGGAACCAAGGGATACCGGCATCCGGCCGTCGGGGAGCTCGACCTGCAGTTCGACAACCTCGAAGCGCCCGGTGAGCCCGGACTGCAGATCCTCGCCTACACCGCGGAGCCGGGCACGCCGTCTGCGGAGAAGCTGGTCCTGCTCGCCTCCTGGGCGGCCA
>JAITLM010000192.1 GCA_031277885.1 Microbacterium sp. | reverse complement strand
CTTTCGCGTACCCGGGATCCGCGAGGGGCGTGCCAGGAGATCCGCGGAGGAGCCGCGGGCTTTTCTTAATGACCAGAACCGGTTCCGGGAGAGGTGCCTCAGTACATTCATCGGGTCCGGCAGCGTCGCCGGCTCCGCACACCGGCGAAGGCGCCGGTGACAGTGAAAGGCATCGTCCGTGAAGATCTCGACATTCGCCAGGGCCGCGGCGGTGGGGACGGTTCTGCTCCTCGCCCTGACGGCGTGCAGCTCCCCGAAGACCGACAAGACCGCCACGGCCGACTCCGGCGCCGCGGCGTTCGCCCCGCTCACCCGCCTCGAGCTCATCGCACCGGCCGCGCCGGGCAGCGGATGGGACCAGACCGCACGCGCGACCCAGGGCGCGCTGCAGACCGATGAGCTCGCCAAGACCGTGACGGTCAACAACGTGCCGGGCGCCTCTGGCACCGTCGCCCTCGCCCAGGTCGCGCCCAAGAAGGGCCAGAAGGACCTGATGATCATGTCGGGGCTCGCGATGATGAGCGGCGTCGTCACGAACGGCACCTCGGTCTCCCTCGACGACCTCACCCCGATCGCCCGTCTCGTCGGCGAGCATGAGGCGATCGTCGTCCCCAAGGGCTCGCCGTTCGCGAACGCCGACGACCTCTTCGCGGCGATCAAGAAGGATCCCAAGTCCGTCGCGATCGCCGGCGGCTCCGCCGGATCCGCCGACCATCTCTTCATCGGCCTGCTCGCGCAGCACTACGGAGTGAAGCCCTCCGACGTCAACTACGTGCCGTACTCCGGCGGCGGCGAGGCCACCACCGCTCTGCTCGGCGGCAAGGTGCAGGCGGGCATCGCCGGCACGGGCGAGTTCGCGGCGCAGATCGAGAGCGGCGAGCTGACCGGGCTGCTCGTGTCGTCGCTGAAGAACGACGGCGCCCTCACCTTCGCCCAGGCGGCGGGGGAGATCGATCCGAAGCTCGAGTTCGCCAACTGGCGCTCGATCATGGCGCCGGGAGGGATCGACGCCAAGCTGCGCGCCCAGTACCTCGCCGCGATCGAGAAGATGCACGCCGGCGACGCGTGGAAGGCCGAGCTGAAGAAGAACGACTGGCTCGACAACTACATCGCCGGCGACGAGTTCGCGGGCTGGCTGAAGACCGAGAACACCCGGGTGCAGAGCGTCCTCAAGGACCTCGGTCTCGCGAAGTAGCACCGGCGCTCGCGGAGGAGGACATCCGCCTCCTCCGCGAACCGCCCTGCCTGCGCCGCATCAAGCCGCATGAAGGAGCATCCGATGAGCGACGTCTCTTCGCCCCAGGAAACCGCCACGCAGGAGGACCCGAACCCGGAAGACCTCGGGGCCGCACCCCGTCCGACACCGACGAGAGGACTCGGCGAATGGGCCGTCGCCGCGGCCGTGCTCGTCCTGGGCGTGGTCGTCCTCCTCGACGGTCTCGGCCAGCGCCAGTCGACCTCCGCATCGGGGATCGGCGCCGGATTCATGCCGATCGTCGTGGGGAGCCTGCTGCTCGCGCTCGCGGTGGTGCTGGCCGTGCAACTCGCCCGCGGGCGGCGCGGTGAGCCGGAACAGGCCGAGGGCGACGTCGACGTCACCCGCACGCACTGGACCGCACTCGGCATCGCCGCCGCCGGTCTGCTGTTCTTCCTGTTCACCGTGGAGCCGCTCGGCTTCATCCCCGCGACCACCGTGATGTTCTTCCTGATCTCCCTCGCGATGGGTTCCCGCCGGTATCTGACCGCGCTCGTGATCGCTCTGGCGACCGCCTGCGTGATCTTCTTCTCCTTCACGAAGCTGCTCTCGATCGATCTGCCCGCGGGCTTCCTGGAAGGGATGATCTGATGCCCGGCCTCGAAGGACTCATGCACGGGTTCGAACTGGCGTTCCAGCCGCAGAACCTGCTGTTCGCACTGATCGGCACGATCGTGGGGACGCTCGTGGGCGTGCTGCCCGGCATCGGCCCGGCGCTCACCATCGCCCTGCTGCTCCCGCTCACCTACTCCGTCGATCCGTCCGCCGCGTTCATCATGTTCGCCGGCATCTACTACGGAGCGATGTACGGCGGTTCGACGACGGCGATCCTGCTGAAGACCCCCGGCGAATCGGGATCCGTCATCACGGCGATCGACGGCAACCGGATGGCGCGGATGGGAAGGGGGGCCACAGCTCTGGCGACCGCGGCGATCGGATCCTTCGTCGCCGGCACGATCGCGACGATGCTCGTGGCGTTCTTCGCGCCATGGATCGTCGACATCGCGGTGCAGCTCGGCCCGCAGGACTATCTCGCCCTCATGGTGGTCGCCTTCCTCACCGTGAGCGCACTGGTCGGCAGCTCGCCACTGCGCGGGCTCATCTCGATGGTGGTGGGCCTTGCGATCTCGCTCGTCGGCATCGACTTCCAGAGCGGGCAGCAGCGCCTCACCTTCGGCCTGCTCCCGCTGCTCGACGGCATCGACACCGTGGTCCTCATCGTCGCGCTCTTCGCGATCGGGGAACTGTTCTACGTCGTGGCGCACCAGTCGACGCTGATCTTCAAGGTCATGCCCTTCGCGGGGCGGTGGATGAACCGCGAGGACTGGCGGCGCTCCTGGAAGCCCTGGCTGCGCGGCACGGCGATCGGATTCCCCCTGGGTGTCATCCCCGCCGGAGGATCCGAGATCCCCACGTTCCTGTCGTACACGCTGGAGCGCCGGCTTTCCCGGCGCCCGCAGGAGTTCGGCCACGGCGCGATCGAGGGCGTGGCGGGCCCTGAGGCGGCGAACAACGCGAACGCGGCCGGCACCATGGTGCCGCTCCTCACCCTCGGGATCCCGACCTCCGCGACCGCCGCGGTGATCCTCGTGGCGTTCCAGCAGTACGGCATCCAGACGGGGCCCCAGCTGCTGGAGACCAACGGGCCGCTGGTGTGGAGCCTCATCGCGAGCCTCGTGGTCGCCAACGCGATCCTGCTGCTGCTCAACCTCCCGCTCGTGGGGCTCTGGGTCAAGCTGCTGAAGATCCCCAAGCCGTACATGTTCGCCGGCATCGCGACCTTCGCCGTCCTGGGCGCCTACGCCGCGGGAGGGTCGACCTTCGACGTGGGCCTGCTCCTCGTACTGGGCGTGCTCGGATACGTCATGCGCCGGTTCGGATACCCCGTCTCGCCGCTCATCGTCGGGGCGATCCTGGGGCCGATCGCCGAGGTGCAGTTCCGGCGTGCGCTCGACATCGCCGGCGGCGATCCCGCCACGCTGATCTCCACCCCGTTCACCTGGGCGATCTATGGCACGCTCGCCCTGGTCTTCATCCTCACCTTCGCGCTGCGCCGCCGGCCGTCCAAGCGCGACGTGCTGGTCGAGGTGGGAGGTCTGCCCACGACGCTCACTCCCACGATCGAGGTGCCGGAGTCCGCCGCCGACGAGGCCCCGGAGCGGGAGGCGGCGCGCACGAAGAGCGATCAGGGGTGAGCCTCGCCCCCGCGCACGGGCGGCGCCCTCGCGGAGACTCCCTTCTCCGGAGGGCGCCGCATCCCCGCGTGGGACACTGGTCACGTGCGTCGATCGATGTCGTTGAGCACGCAGCTGCTGGTGCTGCAGATCGCCATCGTGCTCGTCATCGTCGCAGGGACCGGCGCTGTCGCCGCCGTCCTCGCTGCCCAGGCGAACCGGGACGCCTACCGGGACCGCATGGTCGCCATCGCGCAATCGGTCGCCGGCCTGCCCACGGTGGTGGATGCGCTGCTGGCACAGGATCCCCAGGGTCAGATCCAGCCGATCGCGGAGGCCGTACGGAAGTCGTCCGGGCTCAGCTACGTGGTCGTGACGGACGATCACGGCATCCGCTACTCCCACCCGAATCCGGACCGCATCGGCGAGATGGTCTCGACGGATCCCTCGGTCGCGCTCTCCGGAAAGGTCCAGATCGAGACGCAGACGGGCACGCTGGGCGAATCCTGGCGCGTGAAGGTCCCCCTGCGCGGGCCGGACGGCGCGGTGATCGGGATCGTCTCGGTCGGGATCTTCGAGGTCGATCTCCAGGCGCAGTTCGTCGACGACCTCCCCGGCCTGATCATCGCGCCGATCGCCGCCGCCGTCATCGGCGTGATCGGCTCGGTCTGGATCGGCTGGCTGCTGCGACGGCGCATCTACGGCCTCGAGTCCGAGGAGATCCGCACGATGCTGGACACCAGGGAGGCGATGCTGCACGGCATCCAGGAGGGCTTCATCGCCGTGGATGCGGACGGCCGGCTCGTGGTGGTCAACGACGCGGCCGCACGGCTTCTCGGCGTGGAGTCGGACCAGATCCTCGGCAAGGACGCGGCCGAGGTGCTCGACGAGGAGCTGGCGCGGTTCCTGCTCTCCGGCGAGACCGCAGAGACTCCCGTGCTCTCGGGCGAGCGCGTGCTCGTGGTGCACGGCGCCGCGGCGCGCGTGAAGGATCGCGACGTCGGGCACATCGCGATGCTCCGCGACCGCACCGAACTCGAGGAGACGCTGCGCGATCTGAGCGGCGCGCGCAGTCTCGCCGATGACCTGAGGGCGCAGTCCCATGAGTTCTTCAACACGCTCCAGGTGCTCAGCGGCCTGCTCGAGACGGATCAGACCGACGCCGCGCTGTCGTTCATCCATCGCGTCGGCGGAGGCGGGGCGCTGCCCGCGGGGCAGCTGCTGCACGGCATCGACGACATCGAGGTCTCGGCGCTCGTGCTCGCCAAGTCCGCACGGGCGCAGGAGCTGGGGATCGATCTGGTCGTGGATCCCGCCTCGCATCTGCGCGAGGTCGAGCAGGACGACGACCTGTTGACGATCGTCGGCAACCTGCTCGACAACGCGATCGAGGCCCTCGAATCCCGGGGCGGGCGCGTGGTGCTGCGGATCAGCGACGACGTCGCGCCCGACCGGATCACGGTGAGCGTCGACGACGACGGTCCCGGGGTCCCGGCGCACCTGCGCGACGCGGTCTTCGAGATGGACGTCTCCGACAAGGGATCCGTGCCGCGCAAGGAGAGGCGGGGCATCGGGCTCACGATCGTCAAGCGCGTGGCGCAGCGGCTGGGCGGCACGGCGGTCGCCGAGGCCTCCGCGATCGGGGGTGCGCGCTTCGTGGTCGACGTGCCGTGGGCGTTCGAGGCGCGGTCGCCGCGATGAGTCCCGCACGGGTCGTGATCGTCGAGGACGATCGGATGCTCGCCGCCCTCAACGCGACGCTGGTCGACGCCCATCCTGGCTTCGAGGTGGTCGCGGTCGCGCACACCGCGTCGGCGGGCCTCAGGGAGATCGAGCATCATCGTCCCGATCTGCTGCTGCTCGACGTGTACCTCCCCGACCTGAACGGCCTCGAGCTGCTGCGCCGGCTGCGGACCACACGCACCGACGTGGAGGTGATCGCGGTGACCGCGGCCCGCGATCTCGAGACGGTCCGCCGCGCGCGCGTGCTCGGTGTGCGTCACTATCTGGTGAAGCCCTTCACGAAGGTCGATCTGCACCGCCGGTTGAACGAGGTGCAGCGGGCGCTCAGCATGACGGCGGGGGACGTCGACCTCGATCAGCGCGCGGTCGATCTGATGCTGGGCGGCGCATCCGATGATGCCGCGGCAGCCCCCAAGAACCTCTCCGCCGGGAGTCTGCAACGGGTCGCGGCACTCCTCGACGACGCAGAGGGGGACATGTCGTCGGCGGAGATCGCCGACGCCCTCGGGATGTCGCGGGTGAGCGCGCGCCGCTATCTCGACCACCTCGCCACGACCGGGCAGGCCGAGGTCGCCCCCCGCTACGGCGCGGTGGGGCGACCGGAGAACCGCTATCGGGCGATCCGCCGCTAGCGCTTCCGCGGACGCTCACGGCGGTGCGGCGGCCACCCCTCCTGGGCCGTCGCGCCGCCGAACCGGTCAGCGGGTGAGCGTGCGCCGCGTGAGGATGCCGCCTCCGATCATCATGAGCAGCAGCGCCGCCAGGACCAGCGGTGCCGGGGACGCCCCGCCCGTCTGGGCGAGACCCGGGCCGCTCTGCGCGGCCATCAGGTGCGACACCGGGACGAACGCGGCTCCGTGACCTCCCGGGGCTCCGGGCGTTCCCGGGGTTCCAGGGGTTCCGGGAGTTCCGGGAGTTCCGGGGGTTCCCGGCGTTCCCGGCGTTCCCGGGGTTCCGGGGGTGCCGGGGGTTCCCGGGGTGCCGGGCGTCGTCGTGGTGCTGGTGCTGGTGCCGACCACGGCGATCGCGTTGCCGCCGATCGTGATCGGCACGGTCACCGGCAGCACGAGCTGGGTGCCGCCGAGCAGCGATCCGATTCCCGACGTCGTCGGTCCGGAACCACCGCCCGAGCCGCCCGTCATGGGTGCGGATCCGGTGGTGGTGGCGGTGCTTCGGCCGAGGACAGCGAGGGCGTTGCCGGTGGCGGTGACGGGTGCGGTGACGGGGGCGATGATCTGGGTGCCGCCCAGGATCGCGTCGTCACCGCTGGTGCGCGGCCCGGTGCCGGTCGGGGCGCTCCCGCCGGCTGCGGGTGCGGATCCGGTGGTGCTGGCCGTGCTGTCGCCGAGCACGCTCACGGCATTCCCTGTGATCGTGATCGGCACGGTCACGGGGACGACCGCCTGGGTGCCCGAGAGGACCCCGTCGTCGCCGCTCGTGGTCGCGGCCGGTGCCGGAGGCGTCGCCGTCGCGGGAGGCGCGGCGGGTGCGGCGGCGGGTGCCGTCGCCGTGCTCTGTGACTCGCCGAGCACGCTGATGGCGTTGTCCGCCACGGTGATCGGCACGGTCACGGGGACGATCGCCTGCGTGCCCGATCCGACGCTGTCGTCACCGGACGTCGTGGCCGGTGCAGGCGCGGGTGCGGGGGCGGGCGCCGGCGCGGCCGGGCCGGTCGCCGTCGAGACCCCGAGGACCGAGATCGCATTGCCGGTCACGCTGATGGGGATCGTGATCGGCGCGACGACTTGCGTCCCGGATCCGATCCCGTCGTCTCCTGAGGTGTGGTCGGCCGCGTTCGCGGCCGTCGCGCCGAGCAGGGTGATCCCGCCGGCGATGAGCGTGCCCCACAGGGCATGCTTCACGAAAGTGCGCATGGTGCTTCTCCTGACTTCGAATCGATGGGGGAACGCGCGGAATCGCGCGTCTGCTGCTGCCGCGAAGGCAGCCCGGATCGACTCAGTCAGGAGAGACGTCGGTGGCGAACACCGGGGAGGAAGGCAGGGCGTCGTCGGCAGCGCCGCCGGCGGGCACGGAGGGCCCGGGTGCCGCGGTCGTGAGAGCCGAGAAAGCGGCGAACCACGGAGCCGCGCCGCCGCCGGTTCCGGCGGAGGACGAGGAGGTCCCCGTGCCGACGGGAGCCGCCCACGGATCGGGCGCTCTCGGAGTTGTCGGCGCGGACGGGGGCGAGGCGGCGGAGTGCGGAGGGCCGGAAGCGGGCAAGGCGTCGCGGAGTGCGCCGATCGATCTGTCGACGGTCCGCACCGGCGGTCCTGCGGCGGACCCTGCCACCACGCTCGTGATCGGCGGCGGGAGTGCCGACGCGGAGGCGAGCGGAGTCGAATCCGGCATGCCAGGATCAGCCGCGCCGCCGGGCTCGGTCGGTGGAACGACCGGCGGAACGGTCGGGCTCACCGTGCCCAGCACGGGAGCGAGGGATCCGGTCACGTGGTCGACGGCCCCGCTGACCCTGTCGATCACCGCGGGGAGGCCGAGCTGCGTTGCCACCTCGCCCACGACGGGAACCGATGTGAGGGCGGTGACCACCGGGGCGGTGAGCGACGAGACGGGCGACGATGCGAGGGCCGTCGACACGGGGGCGAGCGCATTCGGAACGGCGGTCGAGACGGTGCTCCCGAGATCCGACACGGCGTTCGCGATCTGATCCGCGACGGCAGGGGCCGAGGAGGCGGCATCCGCGAGCGCGGACCCCGCATCCTGCACGACGCCGGATGCGGATGCAGCCCCGGTGCCATCGGGCGTGCTGGCGGAGGCCGCGGGGGCGATGGCCTGCACGGCGCTCTGCACGGGAGTGACGACGCTGTCCACCGTCGCGGCGAGCGCGTTCACGGTCCCGCTGACGGCGGACGTCACCGCGGACGAGGCATTGCCCACCACCCCGCCGGCACCGTCGAGCAGCCCTCCCGAGTCGTCCGCGTGCGCGGATGAGGATCCGAGGATCACGGAGAGCGCGGCCCAGCCCAGGGCGAGGAAGGCGCCGGAGAGCAGGCCGACACGGAGCCGGTGACCGGTCGAAGCGGTCACGTCCACGGTCACCTCCTCCAGAACCCCAGAAACAATGCGAGGACGACGTCGCTTGGCGCCGACTGTACGCCCGTCGGCGGTGC
>JAITLM010000113.1 GCA_031277885.1 Microbacterium sp. | reverse complement strand
GGTTGGTCTTTGATCCAAAGGAATTTCTCAACCAGCCCGAAAGCTGGACGAGGAATAAATTGGCATTTGACAAGTGCACGCTGTTGAGTTCTCAAGGATCGGATGCTCCTGCGTTCCGGCCTCTCGGCCTTCCCTTCAGGGCAACTTCTCTATCTTATCCGTCTCGCTCCGGCTGTCAAATCGACACGCCGTGAGGTTCAGAACCGGATCCGTTATCTCGTTTCCGAGGCAACTTCTCTAGCTTATCCCTCCCGGCCAGCTTGTCAAATCGACGTTCCTGGCGGACGGTCACCCTCTCAAGCGCACGCGCTTGACCCCGCCGCAGGGAGAACCTGCGAAGAGGAACCGACTTCCGAAGAAGAAGGTGGGTGGTGTTCGTCGCTTGGGGAGTCAGGCCTTCCGGCCCTTCGCTCTACCGCTTGGGGCGAACAGGTAATAACTTACGTGGATCCGGGGGGTCCGGCAAATCGGGGCGCCCACTCGGGCGTGTCGCGCACCGTTCCGCGGCCGTTCACCGCGGATTCATGCACCCCGCGATGCCGAACGCCGCGCGGGCGCGAACCGCATCACCAGGATCAGCCCGAGGGTCAGGACGCCCCAGACCCCGCAGGCGAGCGGAAGCGTCCGATAGGCGAGGTGTCGAACGGTGAGCTCCTCGGTGAGCGGCCCGTACGCGGCGAACCCGAGGGCGACGGCCAGGATCAGCATCACGGGGAGCGACAGCCACCAGCTCATTCGGATCCCGAGCGGCGCCGGATCCACCGGTCCCGGCGTGCGGCGGCGCAGCCAGAGCGCACCGGCGATCGCGAGCACGAGCAGGCCGCCGATCCCCGATCCGTACTGCAGCCACTTGTATCCGAGGAGCGGGCCCCACTGCTCGTCGAGGGCGGGGATCAGAGAGAGGCCCGCCCTCCCCTCGTGCGTGAACGCGTCCCAGAGGACATGCGTCACCACGCCGAGCGCGAGAGCGAGCACGAGGAGGAACGCACGCGCGACGGTTCCGAAGGTCTCGGCCAGCACGGCGCGCGGTCCTCGGTCCCACTCCTGTGGAAGGCGCGCGCCGAGGAAGCGCGGCGCGAGCAGCCGGCAGGCCGGCCGCAGCACCATCCGCCAGAGGAGGAGCAGCGCCAGCGACAGCAGCACGGTGACCGGCAGCCAGCGCAGATCGTGCGTCACCGAGTAGTCCACGATCAGTCCGCGCGTGAACAGGGGCAGGTCCGGCGCCATCGCGCCGATCGCGATCGCCGCAGGCACGAGCGGCGTACGGACGAACGGCAGGGCGACGATCGCGTGACTCGGCGTGAACGGCATGGTCCGACCGTACCCGGGCCGGATCCCAGGTTCCCGGGAGACGTCGCGGTAGCCGGCCCATCCACGTCGACGCCCCTCCGAAAGATCGACGCCCCCTCTGACTTACGCAACCCAGAGGGGGCGTGGATCGTCAGAGGGGGCGTCGGCGGATCGGGTCCACGTACAGACCAGGCGGATCCGGTCCGCGAACAGGTCAGGCGGGGAGCAGACCGGCGAGCGTCTTCTTGCCGCGGCGCAGCACCGAGACTCCGCCGGGCAGGCCGAACGGCACGGTCGCGTCATCGGACTCCACCCGCTCGCCGTCCACCGAGACCCCGCCCTGCGCGATGGCGCGCCGGGCCTCGGAGGCGCTGGAGACCAGCCCGGTCGCGACGAGCGCGTCGACGACGGTGGATCCGGCGGCGACCTGCGCGTTCGGCAGCTCCTCGAGCGCGGTGCGCAGCGTCGCGGCGTCGAGCGCGGACAGGTCGCCCTGCCCAAACAGCGCCTCGGACGCGGCGATCACCGCGGCGGTCGCGTCGACGCCGTGCACCGTGGCGACGACCTCGAGGGCGAGGCGCTTCTGCGCGGCACGGCGGAAGGGCTCGGACTCGACGAGAGCCGCGTACTCCTCGATCTCGGCACGGCTGAGGAAGGTGAAGACCTTGAGCCGGTCGACCACGTCGGCGTCGGCGGTGCTCAGCCAGAACTGGTACATCCGGTACGGGCTGCACATCTCGGCGTCGAGCCAGATCGCATTGCCCTCGCTCTTGCCGAACTTGGTGCCGTCGCTGTTCGTGATCAGCGGCGTGCCGATCGCGTGCACCGAGGCGCCCTCGACGCGGTGAATGAGATCCGTGCCGCTGGTGAGGTTGCCCCACTGGTCGGATCCGCCGGTCTGCAGCACGCAGTCGTACTGACGATGCAGCTCGAGGTAGTCCAGGCCCTGCAGGATCTGGTAGCTGAACTCGGTGTAGCTGATGCCCGCGTCGGAGTTCAGGCGAGCGGCGACCGCATCCTTCTTCAGCATGGTGCCGACGCGGTAGTGCTTGCCGATCTCGCGCAGGAAGTCGATCGCGCTCATCGGCGCGGTCCAGTCGAGGTTGTTCACGATCCGCGCCGCGTTGTCGCCCTCGAAGCTGAGGTAGCGCTCGACCTGCGCGCGCAGGCGCCCGACCCAGTCCTCGACGGTCTCGCGCGTGTTCAGCGTGCGCTCGGCCGTCGGGCGGGGGTCGCCGATGAGGCCCGTGGATCCGCCCACGAGTCCGAGCGGCTTGTGCCCGGCGAGCTGGATGCGGCGCAGCGTGAGCAGCTGCACGAGGTTGCCGAGATGCAGGCTCGGTGCGGTCGGGTCGAAGCCGCAGTAATACGTGATCGCGGGTCCTGCGAGAAGGGCGCGCAGCGCCTCCGGATCCGTGGACACGTGGACGAGTCCGCGCCAGACCAGCTCATCCCACACGTTCTCGAACGTGTGGTCGATGGCCGGTGCCGCGGTCGTCAGGGTGGGGTTCGACACCGGATCAGGCTACCAGCGCCGCTCCCGCCCTCCCGCCGCGCTCCGGCCTCGCTCCCGCCGCGCCCTCCCCCTTCTCCGCGAGACTGCATCTCCGCGACGAGACTGCGCTCCGCAACCGCAGTCTCGTCGCCCAGTTGGAGTCTCGCGGTCAAGAAGGGGGCGGATAAAGTGGGGGGCGTGTTGGGAACGCGCGCGGGACGCACGGTCCGGGGCCTCATCGCCGCCCTGGTCGCGACGTTCGTGGCCTCCGTCTCGCACTCCACCGCCGACGGCGAGCCCGCCCCGCTGATCGGGATCGTGCTCGCACTGCTGTTCGCGGCGCCCGTCTGCATCGCGCTGGCCGGGCGGACGCTGAGCTGGGCCCGCCTGTCGCTCGCGGTGGGCCTGAGCCAGATCGCGTTCCACGGGCTGCTGCTGATCGGCGTGGGATCCGGATCCGGATCCGCGGTCGCCGGCGGGCACCTGCACGGTGCGGAGCTGGCCGGCGCCCTCGGCACCACGGCGGTCGACGCCGGGCACGCCCTGCACCTGCAGCCCGCGATGTGGGTCGCGCACGCGATCGCCGCCGTCCTCACCGTCCTGGCCCTGGGCCGCGGCGAGCAGGCGCTGCGCGCGCTGCTCGAGCTCAGCGGCTGGAACCTCGTCGCCCGGCTGCTCACCGCGCCGCCGGCTCCGGCGCATCGTGTTCCCGCCGCACCGCGCGCCGCCGCGCAGCCGCTCGGCTCTCTCTTCGTCCTCACCGTCGTGTCGAGGAGGGGTCCGCCGCTCGCGGCCTGACCTCCCTTCACCCGCACCTCTGCCGGGCCGCGCGCCGCGCGCCCGAGGTGCACACACACGACCTCAGAAAGAACGAATCCATGCGCAAGACCACTGCTTCCCGCGTCCTCGCCGGCCTCGCCGCCGGCGCCGTCCTCGCCCTCGCCGCCCCGCTCGCCGCCTCGGCGCACGTGACCGCGACCCCGAACCAGGCCGCGGCCGGATCCTGGACCTACGTCACCTTCCGTGTTCCGAACGAGTCCACGACCGCCAGCACCGTCAAGCTCGAGATCCACCTGCCCGCCGACACCCCGTTCACGAGTGTCAGCTACCAGCCCACCGCCGGCTGGACGGGAGCGGCGACCAAGACCGCCCTGCCCAAGCCGGTCAAGGTCGAGGGGAACACGATCAGCGAGGCCACCACGGAGGTCACCTTCACCGCCGACGCCGGCGGCGTCGCCCCGGGACAGTTCCAGACCTTCACGCTCTCGCTCGGACCGGTGCCCGACACGGGCCGCATCGTGATCCCCGCGACGCAGACCTACTCCGACGGCAAGGTCGTGGAATGGTCGGCGACGCCGGAGGAGGCCGCCAAGGACGACACCCTCGAACCCGCCCCCGTGGTGTGGGTGAACGACGCTCCTCCGGCCGACCACCACGGCGGCGCCACCGCGACGACCGCGCCGGCGGCCGCGGCGGAAGCGCCCGCGAACGGCCAGGGCGGCCTCGCCCTCGGCCTCAGCATCGCCGCGCTCGTGGTCGCGGCGGGCGGCGCGCTGCTGGGCGGCTTCGCCCTGGGACGCCGGAAGAAGGCGGACGCATGACCCTGCGTCACCGTCTCACCGCACTCGCCGCGTCCCTCGGGGTCGGGCTCGTCCTCGCCACCGCCGGAGCCACCGCGGCGAGTGCGCATGACACGCTCGAGAACACGGACCCGGCCAAGGGGTCGACCGTGAAGAGCCTGTCGTCGGTCGCGCTCACGTTCAGCGCGGATCCTCTCGGGACCGAGGGGGCGACGATCATCCAGGTGATCGGGCCCGACAAGAAGTACTACGAGACGGCGTGCCCCGATCTGAACGGACCCGTGGTGTCCTCGCCCGCCGCGCTCGGAGGCGCCGGCACCTACGAAGTGCTCTGGCGCGTGGTGTCCTCCGACGGGCATCCCATCTCGGGCAGCTACACGTTCGCGTACGCGCCGGACGGCACCGCGACGCCCGCGGCGGCCGGATCCGTGAAGCCCGTCTGCGGTCCTGCCGCGACGGCGACCACCGAGGCGCCCGCGGCGGGCGGTGCCGACACGGGTCTGTGGATCGGACTCGGCATCGGCGCCGTCGTGCTCATCGGCGTCGGTGTGGGCGCCTGGGCTCTCGCCCGCGGCCGCAAGAACTGAACACACCCTGACCGAAGCGGAACGCGGTGCCCCTCCGGGAGCACCGCGTTCCGTCGTTTCGGGCCTGACCGCGCTCTCGACCCAGGGACCGCTCGAACACCCGAGGGACGACCCCGTCATCGACGCGAGGCCGGCACCGCGGGCACGCGCTCGAAGACCAGCGCCCGCCCTCCGCGCAGGGTCCGTGACGTGAGTCCGGCGTCCTCCAGGAGGCGCACCGCTCTGCGCGACAGGGTGGGCAGCGCGGCCGGCGTACCGCCGGGCTTGCGGGCGATCCCGGCGATGATCGCCAAATCGACGCCGGATCCGCGCGCCTCGATCCGGGCGAAGTCCCCCTCCGCGCGCCAGACCAGTCGCTCGAGCTCGCGGTAGCGGATCCGCTGCTCGGCGCCGTCGACCTCGATCCGCAGGCGATCCGCGTCGAAGCGCACCGCGCAGTCGACCGCACGTCGGCGCAGGAGCCAGGACATCAGCAGATAGGCGGGGAGACCCGGCACCGCGACGTACAGCAGGAGGAAGACCTTCGGCCCGACGTTCAGGATCGTTCCGCCCGACGCGATCACGACCACCATGACCAGGATCGCCACGACGGCCGCGGTGAGGACGCACCAGAGCACGAGCGCTCTCGTGGTGAGCGGCACCCCGCGGAAGCGTGCGATGGATCCTCGCTCCGCGGGCTCCCACTGCGGAGCCTGCGGCGCCTTCGCGGCATCCCGCGCGCCGATCATCGCCGTGAGCCGGCTGATCAGCCCCAGCCACACCCAGCCGGCGGCCGGCACCGCCGCCATCTGCAGCACCGCGAGGAGTGCGCGTGCGGGGTTGGGCTTGGGCGCCAGCAGCGCGGGGACCCCTTCGGCCAGGAGCCACAGCAGCAACCCTGCTCCCACCGCGCCGACGACGTGCACGATGAGCCCGCGCCAACCCGGGATCCGCAGGGTCGCGTTCACGAACGCGAAGCCGCAGAGCCAGCCGCCCACCAGTGTGAGGAGGAACGGGAGGAGTTCGAGACGACCGCCGATGTACCCCGGGACGGCCAGGGCACCGCACACCAGCGCCCAGAACAACGGCAGGTGCAGGATCCGCCGCCAGAGCGGCCCCGGCTCGGGGTTCACCGGCTCCGGATCCGGCGGCGCCACGGAGTGAACCGTGTGGTGCGTCGAACGCGGGACCGGGTGCTCGGACATCCCGGTCAGTCTAGGGAGCGCGCGGGCGCCGTCGTGGCCCCGGACCGCGCTACCCGAGCGCGCGCAGTCGCGTGTCGAGCTCGGCGAGACGCTCCGGCTCGATCGAGCCGAGTCGTGCGGCGCCGTCGGACAGGGTGATCCCGCGCGCGAGGAAGACGAGGGAGTGCGTCGAGACGCCGGGCACGATCTCGT
>JAITLM010000032.1 GCA_031277885.1 Microbacterium sp. | reverse complement strand
GACGACGGCACCTCCGTCGTCGACACGGACGGACGCGTCTGGGGCTTCGACAACCTCTACCTGGCGGGCAACGGCGTCATCCCGACCGCCCTCACCTGCAACGCCACCCTCACGGGCGCCACGATCTCGGTGCGCATCGCGCGCGCCGTCTCGGCCGCGCTCTGACCGGATGCCCGCGAGGGCGATCCACGACCCCGACTCACACCCGACCCCGAACACCACCCGAACCCGATACAGAGGAGAATGCGATGCACCTCACCACCCGACGGTCGCGTCGAGCAATGCTGCTCGGCACCGCCGTTCTCACCGCCGGCGCGCTGCTGCTGACCGGCTGCGGCCGCAGCGGCGACGCCGGATCCACCGGCGGCAGCGGCGCCGCGATCGACGACAAGCCCGCGAAGGGCACGGTCCAGCTCTGGGCGGAGGGCGCCGACGGCGACAAGC
This sequence comes from Microbacterium sp., assembly GCA_031277885.1. GTDB lineage: Bacteria > Actinomycetota > Actinomycetes > Actinomycetales > Microbacteriaceae > Microbacterium. The sequence continues at coordinate 13,151 of JAITLM010000032.1, read as the reverse complement.
TGCCCGACATGATCGCGGAGTTCAAGAAGGCGAACCCCGACGTCGACATCAAGCTGACCAAGGTCCCCTCGGACCAGTTCGCGTCGAAGATGACGGCCGCGATCACCGCCGGCACCGTGCCGGATCTGCTCTTCGCCTTCACCGAGGACCAGCCGGCTCTGCTGAACACCGGCGGGTTCGACGCGGTGCCGGACGGGCTGGCGAAGAAGGACGACTTCTTCCCGGCCATCTGGAACAACTCGGTCGTGAAGGACGTGCAGTACGGGGTGCCCTGGTACACGTACGCGAACATGCTCATCTACCGCAGCGACCTCGCGGAGAAGGCCGGCGTCACCGCCGCGCCGAAGACCTGGGACGAGCAGAAGGCGTTCGGCGAGAAGCTCAAGGCCGCCGGATCCGAGTTCCCGTTCGCGCTCGCCGTCAACTACGACAAGTACAGCGCGGGGCAGCTGCAGGTCATGGCCGTGCAGAACGGCGGCGCCTTCCTGAACAAGGACCACACGAAGTGGACCCTGAACGACCCGAAGAACGTCGAGGCGCTCGACTACTGGGCCGGCCTCATCAAGAGCGGTCTGTCCTCGCCCGACGGCCCGCAGTTCCTGGACACCGTGCCGTGGTCCTCACAGGGCAAGAACGGTGCGATCGTGGACGGCGGGCCGTGGTTCAAGGCCTGGTTCAACGACGCCAACGGCGCGGACTGGTCGAAGGACCACCTCGCCTTCGCCCAGAACCCCACGGGTCCGAACGGCGGCAAAGGCGCGACGACGGGCGGCGGCAGCTGGCTCGTGCCGAAGGACGCGAAGAACAAGGACGCGTCCTGGAAGTTCGTGCGCTGGATGTCCGAGTCCGCGCAGCAGGTGAAGTGGTACCAGATCTTCGGCAACATGCCGGCGCTCAAGGCCGCATGGGACGACTCGGCGATGAAGGGCGACCCGATGCTGGAGACCGTGCGCTCCGCGCTCGACAACGGCGTCGCCCAGCCGAACGTGCCGACGTGGTCGCAGGTCGGCGACGTGATCGGCAAGCAGATGGAGCGTGTCGTCCGCGGCGGGGTCTCCGCCAAGGACGCGCTCGACGCCGCGCAGCAGCAGGCGGAGTCGATCGGGCTGGGCGGGAAGTAGTCGCCCATGTCCACCGCCACGCGTGCACTGGTCACCCCGGGGGCGTCCGCTCGACGCCCCCGGGGCACCACCCGGGCCGCCTCCGCGCATGAGGGATCCCGCGCGGAGGCGGCCACCGGATGGATCTTCCTGATCCCGTTCCTGCTCATCTTCGTCGTCTTCACCGCCGTGCCCACCGTGCTGGCGGTCGGCGCGAGCCTCACCGACATGACGGCGCGCGACATCCGCGATCCGTTCAACGTGAACTTCACCGGGTTCGAGGCCTACTCCAAGGTCCTGGGCTCGCCGGCCTTCCAGGGCGCGTTCCTGAACACCGTGATGTTCGTGGTGCTCTGCGTGCCGCTCAGCATGGCGCTCGGGTTCGCGCTCGCGCTCATGCTCAACAACGGCATCCGGCGGCTGCGCACGTTCTTCCGCGCCGCCGTGTACGTGCCGGTGATCACGAACATCGTGGCCGCCGCCGTGATCTGGCAGTACGCCTTCTCGATCTCCGGCCCGGTCAACAGCGCCTTCTCGAATCTGGGCGTCCCGGTCGTGAACTGGCTGGGCAAGCCGGAGTGGGCGATCGCGACCGTGGTCATGATGGGTGTCTGGCGCAACGCCGGAACCTGCATGATCCTCTTCCTCGCCGGTCTCCAGGCCGTTCCGGAGGAGATCTACGAGGCCGCCGCGACCGACGGCGCGTCGACGATGCGCCGGCTCTGGTCGATCACGCTGCCCCTGCTGCGACCCACGACCCTCCTCGTCACCGTCCTGATGACGGTGTCGTTCCTGAACATCTTCGAGGAGCCGTTCCTGCTGACCAAGGGCGGACCGCTCGGATCCACCCGGCCGATGGCGCTCTGGGTCTACGAGCAGTTCGGATTCGGCAACATCGCGTCCTCGATGGCGGGATCCGTGATCCTGCTGATCCTCGTCGGCATCGTCGCCTTCATCCAGTTCCGAATGCTGAGGCCGAAGCATTGAACAAGACAACCCCGATCCGCTCCACGCTGACCTACATCGCCCTCGCGGTGATCACGGTCCTGATGCTGCTGCCCTTCGTCTGGGTGTTCTTCGGATCCTTCAAGACGCAGGCCGAGTTCTTCTCCGATCCCGGTGCCTGGTTCCCGAAGTCGTTCCAGGTGCAGAACTACGTCGGCCTGTTCACGGACGGCGGGTTCGGCGGCTACATGATGAACAGCATCGTGGTCTCGGCGATCGTCGTGGTCTGCAACGTGCTGTTCAGCTCGATGGCCGGGTATGCGCTGGCGAAGCTGCGCTTCCGGGGTCGCGCCGTGATCTTCCCGCTCGTGATCGCGTCGATGATCGTGCCCTACGTCGCACTGTTCGTGCCGCAATTCGTGATCGTCGTCCAGCTGGGGCTGGTGAACACGCTCATGGCGATCGCCCTGCCGCTGCTGGTGATGCCGCTCAGCGTGTTCATCATGCGCCAGTTCGCGCACGGGGTCCCCTTCGAGCTGCTCGAGGCGGCGCGCCTGGACGGAGCGGGGGAGCCGCGGATCTTCTTCCGGATCTTCCTGCCGCTGACCGGCCCCGGACTCGCGACCGTCGCGATCCTGTCGTTCCTCTCCTCGTGGAACAACTTCCTCTGGCCGCTCGTCGTCGCGCAGTCCCAGGACGTCTACACCGCCCCGGTCGGGCTCGCGGTCGCCTCGCAGGCGTCCAACACGATCGCCTTCGGCGTGCTGCTCGCCGGCGCGATGGTGGTCCTGCTGCCGATCCTCATCCTGTTCCTCTTCCTGCAGAAGTACTTCATCCAGGGCGTCGCCGCCACGGGTCTGAAGTAGCCGCACCTCTCGAAAGGCATCGACATGGCATCCCTCTCCTCGCTGACGTTCTCCCTCAACGCGATCCAGTGGATCAACGTGCTGTCCGACCCCTCCGACCCGGACAGCCCGGGGCTCTGGCGCTTCGCGGACCCGACCTTCGTGGCCGAGTACCCGGATGTGCTCGCGCAGATCCGCGAGGCGGGTTTCGACACGACCATGATGGAGGTGCTCGACACCCAGACGCTGCAGAGCTACGCGCGCATGATCGCGGACGCCGGGCTGCGGGTCTCGCCGGGCTATGCGCAGGTGCCCGTGGGCTCCGCGCACGGCGGGCGCCTGGAGAAGGGGTCCTTCGAGCGCGCCCACTGGTTCGACGGCGTGCGCCGCAAGGCCGAGGAGTCCAACTACATGGGACTCTCCCGGATCTTCCTCGCCGCAGAGGTCGACTACGCGGCTCCGCGCTGGGTGCACCCGGCGGTCGGCCACGGCTTCGACCAGGACCTCCTCGACGAGCAGCTGGAACTTCTCGACGAGGCCGTCGACGTGCTCAACGCCGAGGGCGTGCGTCCCGGCCTGCACAACCACGTCGGCACCCTGATCGAGACCGAGCGGGAGTACGAGTACGTCCTGGAGAACATCGATGCGTCACGTCTCGGCGCCGCCTTCGACATCGGTCACCTGGAGTGGGCCGGGATCGACGCCAGGGCCGTGCTGGAGAAGTGGGGCGACCGGGTGCAGGATCTGCACATCAAGGACATCGATCTCGGCGTCGCCCGGCGCACCCGCGAGGAGGGCCTGAGCTACGAGAAGGCCACCAACCTCGGCCTGTACCGCGAGCCTGGTCTGGGAGATCTCGATCTGGTCGGAATCCTCGGGGCCCTCCCTGACAGCTTCGACGGCACCGTCCTCATCGAGGTCGACCGTGCGAGCATGGATCCGGGGGAGAGCGCGCTCTACACGGCGGGCTGGCTGGCCGAGGCGACGAAGTCCTGAGGAGAGGTTCATGAGCACCCATCCCGTCACCCTGTTCACCGGCCAGTGGGCGGATCTGCCGTTCGAGGAGGTGGCGCGCCTCGCCGCCTCCTGGGGCTATGACGGGCTGGAGATCGCGGCGTCCGGCGATCATCTCGATCTGAAGCGCGCCGATGAGGATGACGCCTACGTCGCCTCGCGGCTCGAGATCCTGGACCGTCACGGCCTGAAGACGTTCGCGATCTCGAACCATCTCGCGGGCCAGGCCGTGTGCGACGCCCCGATCGACTTCCGCCACCAGGCGATCCTGCGCGACTACGTGTGGGGCGACGGCGACGCCGAGGGCGTGCGCCGGCGTGCGGCGGAGGACATGAAGCGGGCGGCCCGCGTGGCCCGCCGGCTCGGCGTCGACACGGTCGTCGGGTTCACGGGCTCATCGATCTGGCCGTACGTGGCGATGTTCCCGCCGGTCGGGGAGGACGTGATCGCGGCGGGGTTCGAGGACTTCGCCGATCGCTGGAACCCGATCCTGGACGTGTTCGACGGGGAGGGGGTGCGGTTCGCGCACGAGGTGCATCCCTCGGAGATCGCTTACGACTACTGGAGCTCGGTCCGGGCTCTCGAGGCCGTGGAGCATCGCGAGGCGTTCGGGTTCAACTGGGATCCCTCGCACATGATGTGGCAGAACATCGATCCGGTGGGCTTCATCTGGGACTTCCAGGACCGGATCTACCACGTCGACTGCAAGGACACCCGGATGCGCCCGCGGAACGGTCGCGCGGGCGTGCTCGGCTCGCACCTGCCCTGGGGCGACCCGCGCCGCGGCTGGGACTTCGTGTCGACGGGGCACGGCGACGTGCCGTGGGAGGACTCGTTCCGCGCGCTGGACGCGATCGGCTACTCCGGACCCATCTCGATCGAGTGGGAGGATGCGGGCATGGACCGTCTGCACGGCGCGGGCGAGGCCCTGCAGTACGTGCGCTCCCTGCTCTGGCCGAAGCCCACGGCGTCCTTCGACGCCGCCTTCCGCAACCAGTGAGGACGGCGTCTCCGGTGCGGAGTGCGGCTCAGCTCTCGCGCAGGCGCACGAGGCGCTCGTGGCCCGATTCCTCGAGTTCTGCGATGTCGGCCCGCGACTTCAGGAAGGCGTTGAACGAGCGGTAGCCGAGCGCCTTCTCGCTGAACGAGGGATCCATCCGCCGGATCTGCGTCTTCACCGCCGAGCTGTGCAGCCACTCGTCGCCGTCGCTCTTGTCGTGACCGAGCCGCAGCGCGCGCACGAGCGTGGCGGTCGCCTGCTCCTGATCGGACGTGCTGGGCTCGTCCTTCTCCGCGGTCGCGCGGGACTGCTTGCGCGCTCCCTGGGGCTGCTTCGCGGTCGTCTTCTTCGGCGCCGCCTCGGCCTGGGGCGCCGGTGCGGCCGCGCGCTCGACGCCGGGCAGCGAGTCGTACGCCTCGAACTCGTCGCACGCGGCGGCGAGCGACTTCGCGGTGGAGCCCGCGACGCCCACGCCGATCACGTACCGGCCGAGCCGCTTGCAGCGCTGGGCGAGCGGCACGTAATCGCTGTCGCCCGCGACGATGACGACGTGGGTGAGGTCGGGCAGGCGGAACATGTCCTCGACCGTGTCGACGGCGAGGCGGATGTCCGCGCCGTTCTTCGCATACGCCGCCGCCGGGAAGAGCTGCACGAGATCGACGGCCCGCGCCACCAGCTGGGAGCGGTACTCGGCGTTGACCGGGGAGGACCAGTCCGCGTACGCCCGGGTGAGCACGAGCGTGCCGAACGAGGAGGCATAGTCGATGATCGCGCCGACGTCGATCATCGCGCCCTTGAGCCGCTCCGCGACCTCGGCGTCGGCGGGGTTGTCCTGGATCCGCTGGCGGTCCTTGCTGTACGCGTTGCGTCCGTGCACGCGGTCGTACCAGGAGATGACGATGTTGTCGAAGTCCAGGTAGACGGCGACGCGGGTGTCCTGCGGCTCGGCCATGGGTTCTCCTCCGGAGTCGGTCAGTCGGTCAGACGGTCTCGTTCGGGTAGCGGACCCCGATCTGCGCGCGGATCTCATCGAGCACGCCCATGATCGCGACCGACTCCGCCACCGGGAGCAGGTCGCTGTCCAGGGATCCGTCGGCGACGTAGCGCTCGGCTGCGATCGCCTCGTACTGCATCCCGCGCCCCTCGCCCTCGGCGGGCCGCGCGGAGAACTCCTCGAGGACGACGCCCTCGGGGTCGATCACCCGCAGCACGGAGGGCGACCACCACCAGCGTTCGATCTCCACGCGCGCCTTCGTGCCGAGCACCACCGCGGTGTTCGGCCCGGCGGTGCGGGAGGAGGAGAACGTGGTCGAGATCGCCCCGCCCTCGTGCGTCATGACGGTCGCGACCTCGGCGTCGGCGCCCGTCTCGAGGAGGCGGGCGACCGCCTTGACCTCGGTCGGCACGCCCAGCACGCCGACGACGAAGGAGATCGGGTAGATGGCCAGATCCAGCAGCGCTCCGCCGCCCAGTTCGAGCGCGTTCAGGCGGTGGGCGGGGTCCGTCGGCAGCGTCTGCGTGTGATCCGCGGAGACGGTGCGGATCTCGCCCAGGGTGCCGGCCGCGATGATCTCGCGCAGCCGCGCCATGTGCGGCAGGTAGCGGGTCCACATCGCCTCCATGACGAGCAGGCCCTTCTCGCGGCCGAGCTCGGCGAGGCTCTGCGCCTCGGCGCGGTTGAGCGTGAACGCCTTCTCCACGAGCACGTGCTTGCCGTGCTCGAGAGCGAGACGCGCGTCGGCGTGATGCATCGGATGCGGGGTGGCGACGTACACGATGTCGACCTCGGGATCCGCCACGAGCGCCTCGTACGAGCCGTGCGCCCGGGCGATGCCGTAGCGCGCGGCGAACGCGTCGGCGGAGTCCTGGGACCGGGATCCGACGGCGACGAGGTCGAGACCCGCGGTGCGCAGGTCGGCGGCGAAGGCGGCGGCGATGCCGCCTGTGGCGAGGATGCCCCAGCGAAGTCCGGTCATGGGATCCAGCGTACGGGCTTCCACCCCCTCGAGTCGTCCCCGCCAGCGGGCGCCAGGGGGTGCGGTGGCGGGGACGAGGCCAAGGTGGAGTGACCACAGGGTGGGGCGAGTTGAGAGGATGGGGGCATGGCTGACCTCATCACCGCTGCCGAGCTCGGCGCCCTCCTCGATGCGGGGACGGATCTGCGGATCCTCGACGTGCGCTATCGCCTCGGATTCACCGATGGGCACGAGAACTACCTCGCCGGTCATCTCCCCGGCGCCGTCTTCGCCGACCTGGAGGCCGAGCTCGCCGGCCACGGCGCGCCCTCGGCCGGGCGCCACCCGCTTCCCTCCGACGAGGACCTCGAGCAGGCCGCCCGGCGATGGGGGATCCACCAGGGGCAGGGCGTCGTGGTCTACGACGACTCGCGCTCGCTGCCGGCCTCGCGCGCCTGGTGGGCGCTGCGCCGCGCCGGCGTGGCAGAGGTGCGGGTGCTCGACGGCGGGCTCGGCGCCTGGCGCGAGGCCGGGGGAGCCGTCGAACAGGGCGAGATCGTGCCGCCTCTCGGCGACGTCGTGCTCGGCCGCCCAGGGACGGCCGACGTGCTCAGCACCGACGAGGTGGCCGACTGGACCGGGGTCCTGCTGGACGCGCGGGCGCCGGAGCGGTTCCGCGGCGAGACAGAGCCCATCGACCCGGTCGCCGGCCACATCCCCGGCGCACGCAACCTGCCGATCGTGGATCTGCTCACGGCGGACGGTCGCTTCCGCAGCCCCTCCGAGATCGTGGCCGCCTTCGAGGCCGTCGGCGCCGGCGAGGAGGTGCCGATCGCGGCGTACTGCGGATCGGGGGTGACCGCCGCGCAGCTCGCGCTGGCCGGCTCGCTCATCGGCCGCGAGGTGACCGTGTACCCCGGATCCTGGAGCGCCTGGTCGAACACCCCGGGCCGCCCGATCGAGGTCGGACCCGTGCCCGAGGAGGCGGATCCGCTGGAGGACTGATCCTGGGGGCGTGCGGCACGAGGCCCGAGGTCAGAGCGCCTCGATGACCTCGCGGAGCACGTCGGGGTCGTACCAGGCGATCTCGCCGCCGGCGAGGGCGTGATAGCGCTCGTGGCCCTTGCCGAGGATCACCACGGTGTCCTCCGGACGCGCCATCCGCACGGCCGCGGCCATCGCCTCGCGGCGGTCGGCGATCTCCGTGATCTCGACCGTGCTCGAGCGCGCGCCGTCGATGAGTGAGGCGCGGATCTCGGCGGGGTCGTCGTCGTAGGGGTTGTCGTCCGTGATGACCAGCACGTCGGCGAACATCGCGGCGAAGCGCCCCATCATGCGGCGCTTGGCCGTGTCGCGGTGGCCGTTCGCGCCGAGCACCGCGATCAGGCGGCCCTCGGGCGTCGTGGTCCGGATGGCCCGGAGCGCGGCGTTGATGGCCTCGGGCTTGTGCGCGGAGTCGACGATCGCGGTGAAGGGCTGCCCGAAGTCGAAGCGCTGCAGGCGCCCCTCGACGCTCGGCAGGGCGGCGATGCCCGGGGCGAGGCCGGCGAGGTCGCGGCCCGACTCGGTGAGCGCGGCGACGGCGGCCAGGATGTTGTTCACGTTGAACGCGCCGGTCAGCTGGGTCGTGAACCGCACGCGCTCGCCGTCGGGGGAGCGGACCGTGAACGAGGATCCGTGCGCGCGCAGCTCGACGTCCTCTGCGCGCCAGTCGGCGGTCTCGGATCCGCTCGCCGATGTCGTGCGCACGGGCACCGTCGCCTGGGCCGCGAGGACGCGACCCCAGTGCGAGTCGATGTCGACGATGCCGATCTTCGCGTGCTCCGGCGTGAGCAGCAGCGCCTTGGCGGCGAAGTAGTCGGCCTGCGTCGGGTGGTAGTCGCGGTGATCGTGGCCGAGGTTCAGGAAGATCCCCGCGTCGAAGGCGAACCCGTCCACGCGGCCCAGGGTGAGGGCGTGGCTCGACGCCTCGACGGCGACCGTGCCGAGCTTCTGCTCGCGCATGACCGCGAAGAGCGCCTGCAGCTCGGGAGCCTCCGGCGTCGTCAGCACCGGCGGGAAGAAGTCGTCGCCCACGGTGGTGCCGATGGATCCGATCGTGCCGGACTGCTGCATGCCCGCGGCGGCCGCCACGTAGAAGGCGGTCGTGGTCTTGCCCTGCGTGCCGGTGATGCCGATCGAGGTCATCGACGCCACCGGGTCGCGGTACAGGAACGCGGAGGCGGGGCCTGCGGCGAGGCGCGGATCCTCGACGACGACCGTCGGCACGTCCGAGGGCACGAGCGCGGCGCCCTCGGCATCGGTGAGGACGGCGGTCGCGCCGGCCTCCACGGCCTTCGCGGCGAAGCGGGCGCCGTGCGAGTTCGCCCCGCGGACGCCGAGGAACAGGTCGCCGGCGCGGACGTGGTCGGTGCCCAGCGCGACGCCGGTGATCGCGACGTCGGCGCGCTCGGGAGCGGCGACGTCGAGGCGTGCCGCGAGGTCGCCGAGGGTGGCGCGGAAGGTCTCGACAGGGCGGGAATCCAGGCGCGGGGCGGGGTAGTTCGACACGGAGGGCATGACCGTCCGAGTCTACCGGGGCGCGGGACGGATCCCTTCGAGAGCCGGGACCGCGAAGCGCTACGGCGCCCGCATGAACTCCTCGGCCGCGCGCACCTGCTCGTCGCTCGGGCGGATCCCCGTGTACAGCACGAACTGCTCGAGCGCCTGCAGGGTCGCCACGGCGGAGCCCGTGATCACGGTCTTGCCCGCGTCACGACCCGCACGCACGAGCGGCGTCTCAGCGGGGAGGGCCACGACGTCGAAGACCACGGCGGCGGCGTCGATCGCCGCGGGAGGGAAGGACAGCGCCTCCGCCTCGGCGCCGCCGGCCATGCCGATCGGGGTCACGTTCACGAGCACGTCCGCGGTGCGCTCGGCGACGTCCGCGGCCCAGCCGAAGCCGTAGAGCCCGGCGAGCGCCTGGCCGGCCTCCTCATTGCGGGCCACGATCGTGACGTCTGCGAAGCCCGCATCCCGGAACGCGGCCGCGGTCGCCTTGGCCATCCCGCCGGATCCGCGCAGCAGCACGGACGACGCCAGATCCAGCGTGTGGCGTGCGATGAGCTGCGCGATCGCCGAGTAGTCGGTGTTGTAGGCGGTAAGCACGCCGTCGTCGTTCACGATCGTGTTGACCGAGTCGATCGCGGTGGCCGACGGATCCATCCGGTCGACGAGCGCGATCACGTCCTCCTTGTAGGGCATCGAGATCGCGCAGCCGCGGATCCCGAGCCCCCGCACGCCGGCGATCGCCTGGGCGAGATCCGTCGGCGCGAAGGCCTTGTAGATCCAGTTCAGTCCGAGCGCCTCGTAGAGGTGGTTGTGGAAGCGGGTGCCGTTGTTGCTCGGTCGCGCGGAGAGCGAGATGCACAGCGTCATGTCTTTGTTCAGGATCGGCACGGGATCAGATTACCGAGCGCACCTGTCCCGAACTCAGACCGCGGCGAACTCCGGTGCCGCAGCTGTCGCGGTGGCCGTGGTCGCGAGGGCGAGGGCCTGCTCGAGGTCGGCGAGGATGTCGGCGGGATCCTCGATGCCGATCGACAGGCGCACGGTGGTCGCGCCGATGCCGGCGGCGGCACGCTGCGCGGAGTTCAGGTGCGAGTGCGTCATCGATGCGGGGTGCGAGACGAGCGACCGGGCGTCGCCGATGTTCGCCACGAGGCGCACGATGTTCAGGCCGTCCACGAAACGCTCCACCCGCTCCTGATCCAGGGTTTCGTCGTCGGTGGAGACCAGGTCGATCGAGAAGACCGAGGGGATCCCGCGGGGGAGATAGCGCGCGGCGAGGTCGTGCCACGGGTTGCCGGCGAGGCCGGGGTGGTGCACGGCGGAGACCGCGGGGTGCGCGGCGAGGGCCTCGGCGATCGCCTGGGCCGAGGCGCTCTGCCGGGCGACGCGCAGATCGAGCGTCTCGATGCCCTGCAGGATCTGGTGCGCGTTGAACGGCGAGAGGGAGGGGCCGAGGTCGTGCACGTACTTGGCCTTCACGAGCGCCCCGAACGCGAAGCCCTGCCCGAACCGCTCCCAGAGCGACTGCGGGCCGAACCGGTCGTGCACGGCGGTGAACTGCGGCCAGCGCGCGGGATCGGCGCCGAAGTCGAAGGATCCGAGGTCGACCGCGACGCCGCCGAGAGAGGTGCCGTGGCCGCTCAGGAACTTCGTGGCGGAGTGCACGACGAAGTCGGCGCCGTGCTCGCCGGGACGGACCAGGTACGGGGTGCCGACCGTGCTGTCGATCACGAGCGGGACGCCCGCGGCGTGCGCGATGTCGGCGACCGTGCGGATGTCGAGCACCTGGGCGAGCGGGTTCGCGACGGACTCCGCGAAGAACAGCCGGGTGCGCTCGTTCGCCGCCGCGCGCCAGGCCTCTGGATCGTCCTGGTCGACGAAGGTCACCGTGATCCCGAAGTCGTCGAGGGTGTCCTGCAACAGGTCGACCGTGCCGCCGTAGAGCCGGTCGGCGGCGACGACATGACCGCCGCGGCCCGCGAGCGCGAGGATCGTGACGGCGACCGCGGCCTGACCGCTGGCGACGGCGACCGCGGAGACACCGCCCTCGAGCGCGGTGACGCGCTCCTCGAGAAGCTGCTGCGTGGGGCTGGCGTTGCGGCTGTAGATGTTGCCTGCGCGGCGCAGTGCGAACAGGTCGCGCGCCTCGGCCAGCGAGCCGAACTCGTAGGCGGCGGACTGGTACAGCGGGGGCACGGCCGTGTTCTGCGGCGTTCCCGCGACATACGCCGCCTGCACCTGCTTCGTCGCGAAACGGGTGTCGGGGGCGGAGGCGGCGGGAACGGTCACGCACCCATCCTCGGGCGCGGGGGCCCGATCCGCCGGGATGTTTCCGTCTGTTGCGGATCCGGCCGGGTCAGGGGCGCAGGACGATCTTGCCGCGCGCGGCGTGCGTCTCGATGAGGCGGTGCGCCTCGGCGGCCTCGGCGAGGGGCAGCTCGGGACCGAACTCGATCGAGAAACGGCCCTCGGCGATGAGCCCGAGCGCCACGGGCACGGCCTCGGCGCGCCAGGCGAGCTCCTGTGCCGTCAGAGGCACGGGGCTTCCGCCGCTGAAGGCGCGGATGCCGAACGACGCCGCATCGGGGCCGCGCACGATCGTGGCGATCCGATCCCGGTCGGCGACGAGCGCGAGGGAGGCCGCGATGGCCTCGTCCGTGCCGGCGCCGTCGAGCGCCACGGTGATCTCGCGACCGGCGGCGGCGTCGCGGATCCGCTGCTCCAGGCCCTCGCCGTAGACGACGGGGATCGCGCCCAGCTCACGGAGGCGTTCCTGCGACGAAGTCCCGCCGGTGGCGATGACCTCGGCGCCCCAGGCCACGGCGAACTGGATCGCGGCCTGTCCGACGGCGCCGGATCCGGCGTGCAGGAGCAGCAGGTCGCCCTCGCCGACGCCGAGCGACCGCAGCGACTGGTAGGCGGTGCCGGCAGGGATCCCGAGGGCCGCGCCCTGAGCGGCGTCGGCCTCCTCCGGCATCACGGAGGCGTGCGCGGCCGGCACCGCGAGCGCGGACGCATACGTGCCGCGGGTGTCCCGGATCGCGACGCGATCGCCGACCCGCAGGTCGGCGACGCCGGATCCGATCGCGGTCACGACGCCCGCTCCGTCGAAGCCCTGGTGCCGCGGCTCCGTGATCGGAGGGAGCGGGCGGAAGCCGCTGCGCTGCTTGACGTCGATCGGGTTCACGCCCGCCGCCTCGATGCGCACGACGACCTCGCCGGCCGCGGGGACCGGATCCGGCACCTCCACGAGGGTGAGGACCTCGGGTCCGCCGGTCTCGGTCTGCACGATCGCCTGAGCCATGGCACCAGGCTACGTCGGGTCGGAGGGGGTGAGGCCCGTGTGAGGCTCGGCACGGGCGGGGCCGGGGCGGGGCGGGGCGGACGCTGTGTCGGGAGAGCGGTGTCGGGAGAGCGGTGTCGGGAGTGCGGTGTGGGGAGGGGCGTGCCGGGAGGGCCGTGTCGCACTTCTGGCTCGGGATCCCGCGGTGCGGAGAGGCTGTGTCCCACTTCTGGCTCTGAATCCCGGGGTTTCCGGGCCGGATGGGGGACAAGGGGCAGCCCGAAGTGGGACAGGGTAGTGCCTGGAGGGCTGTGTCCCACTTCTGGCTCGGGATCCCGGGGTGCGGAGAGGCTGTGTCCCACTTCTGGTTCTGAATCCCGGGGTTTCCGGGCCGGATGTGGGACAAGGGGCAGCCCGAAGTGGGACACGGCAGGGCTTGGAGAGCCGTGTCCCACTTCT
>JAITLM010000004.1 GCA_031277885.1 Microbacterium sp. | reverse complement strand
CGCGCCGCGCTCAGGCGGCGGTCGTGAGGCGGATCGCGTTGGCCCAGGGATCCTCGAACGCGAGTGAGCGTCCGTCGTCGCGCACGGCGACGCCGAAATGCGCCATGCGCTCGGCGACGGATCCGAGGTCGTCCGCCCCGGGCAGCACGATGTCGACGCGACCGAGGCCGAGCGCCGGGGAGCGCCGGTCCGCGCCCGCGCTGTTCCAGGTGTTCATCGCCATGTGGTGGTGATAGCCGCCGGCGCTCACGAACAGGGCGGATCCGCCGAGCTCCGCGGTGGTCTCGAATCCCAGCCGGTGCACGTAGAACTCGCGCGCCGAGGCCGTATCGCCGACCGAGAGGTGCACATGGCCGACGCTCGCGCCGCCGACCAGGGGGTCCTCCGTGCCGCTCTCGGTGAGATGCTCGCCGAGGAACGCGTTCGGATCCAGGTACAGGGTGTCCATCTCGATCCGGCCGTGCGTCCAGCTCCACTGCGTGCGATCGCGGTCCCAGTACAGCTCGACCCCGTTGCCCTCGGGATCCGTGAAGTAGAAGGCCTGGCTGACCAGGTGATCCGCGCTGCCGGTGAAGGTCCCGGGAGCGTGCCGCGCGACGGAGTGCAGCGCCGCGGCCAGGGCCGCCTGGGTCTCGAACAGGATCGCCGTGTGGAACAGCCCGGCCGCGTGCGGCGCGGCGTGCTTCAGCTCGGGGCTGTGCCGCAGGATCACCACCGGCGTCGTGCCGCGGCCGAGCACCACGCGGTCGCCCTCGGCGGACAGCACGCGCAGTGCGACCGCGTCGCGGTAGTACGCGGTCATCGCGTCGAGATCGGCGACGAGCAGCGTCACGGCGCCCATCGCGGTGTCGGCGGCGAGGAGATCGGAACGGGAGGAGGTCACGTTCCATGCAACCGAATGGAACGGGGATCCATTCCGGGCGGGACGTGCGATGGCGGGCCGAGACGCAGCCGTGTACGGCTCACGGCCGTAGGGCCGCCTCCCAGCGCGTGCCCGTGGTGAGCAGCCGGGGAAGACCCGCCACGAGCCCGCGACGGGGGAGCGCGTTCATCATCGCGCTCTCGGCGGAGAGCCGGCGCTGCTCCCCGCGGCTCAGCCGCTGCAGGGCATGCAGCAGCGCGAGCGGGTGCGACTCGAGAGCGCTGTGCCCGTTGTCGATCTCGACGAGCACGGTGTCCGGCGCGGCCGCCGCCACGCGGCGCGCCACCGCGGCGGGCGTGCGCAGGTCGCGCGAGCCGGTCAGCAGCACGGTGGGCCAGTCGAAGCCGGCCGCCGCGGCCGTCAGGTCGAACGGCTCGCCGGCGAACCGGGGGAACCGGTCGGCGACCGCCGCGTAGGTGAGCGAGGGATCGAGGGCGGAGCCGTCAGGATCCGGTCCGAACCCGAGTTCGCGGAAGGCGATCGCGCCGACCAGATCGAACTCGTAGAACCCCGGCACATGCGCCTCGGACTCGGCCTTGTCGACGTACGCCTCCAGGGCCGACCACACCGAGCCGTGGGCGCGGGAGTCGTGACGCGGGCGCCCGTGTCGATCCGTGCGCCGCGCGTCGTGCACGCGCTGGCGCAGCAGCGGCTCGAGCAGTCCCTCTCCGCCCAGCTCATAGGCCGCGCGCAGGACGCCGAGGAGGATGCGCGGATCCGATCCGTCGTCGAGCAGCTCCCGCACCGAGGCCGTGATCCTGGTGTCCCCGTCGAGGAACAGCCCGCGGATCATCGCGCGCTCGGCATCGCGGTCCGCGACGGACTGCAGGGCGGAGTCCAGCAGCATCCCCGCGACCCGCTCGGGGTGCCGGGCGCCGAACGCCGCCGCGACGTAGCTGCCGTAGGAGGATCCCGAGATGTACGCGCGCGGCACACCCTCCTGCTCCAGGACGGCGGCGAGGTCGTCGATCACGTCGACCATGCGCATCGCCGAGAGCGGCAGGCTGCGACCCCCGAGGTCGGTCCGGGAGAGGCCGACTCCGCGGTGCTCCATCATGATGACGTCGAGCCCCAGGGTCGCGGCCCTGCGCCGGAAGCGCCGATAGGGGAGCACGGATCCGAGCCCGGGGCCGCCGGGGATCACGACGATCGGCGCCGCGGAGCGCGGTCCGCTGCGCACGTACGCGAGGTCGAAGGAGGGCGCGGTGGGCGTCGCGGGGCGGCGCACCCGGCGCACCCCGCGCACCGAGGTGGCGAGCAGGCGAGGCAGCGCGCTGGGCGCGTGCGTCCCGCGTCCCGCGTCGATCCTCGTGTCGGCCATGGCTCGATTATGCGTGCCGGGCGCTCGGGGGAGGCTGTCCGGCGCCTATCAGCGCGGTTAAGGTCGGCCGGGCGCTTCGACGGGCTCAGTGACCGGGCCCGGTTCGGCGACCGGCCCGGGCACAGCGGCCGGGCCCGGCTCGGCCATCGCCTCCACGGCGTCGTCGGCCTCGGTCACGATCGCGGCCATCGCGGCGGCCGCGGTCTCGGGATCGCGCGCCGTGATCGCGGCGGCGACGTCCTGATGCAGTCGGAGCGCGGTCTCATCCGCGCGGTGCGGCATGAGCGCGTGGGCCGTGCGTCCGTGCAGCAGCTCCGCGACGACCTCGGTGAGACCGGCCAGATAGGGGTTGCCCGAGCCGCGCAGGACCGCCGCGTGGAAGTCGATGTCGTGCTGCAGGTAGACGGACTCGTCGGCCCGGTCGCCGTGCTCGACCATGCCGAGCACGGCCTTGACGAGCGTGGCGCGCTGCTCGGGGGAGGCGTGCGCTGCGGCGAGCCGGGCGGCGAGCGGCTCGATCGCGGAGCGCAGCTGGCTGAGCTCGTGCAGCGCCCCGAGCCGGCCGGATCCGTCCAGCCGCCAGCGGATCACCTCGGGGGCGTACGGACTCCACCGCTCGGCGGGCAGCACCTCGACTCCGGCCCGGCGGCGCACCTCGACCATGCCCATGGTCTCGAGCACGCGCACCACCTCGCGCATCGCGGAGCGGGAGGCGCCGTACTCCGCGGCGACGTCGGCGGTGAGCAGCCGGGCGCCCGGCGCGAGCTCGCCCTCCACGATGCGCATGCCGATCGTGTCGAGCAGCCGGCGGTGCTGCGCGGATGCCGCCTCGCGGGTCCCTTCTGCCATGAAGCCCATTATGGCGATAGCCCGGCAAGAAGGGCGGCGTAGTCCTTGTAGATCTGCGTATAGCAGGTTCGCGCTTGATTAAGTCCTACTTATCGCTTACGCTGAGGCGAAATCTCTCCGCCAGACCAAGGAAGCTCATGGCCATGTCATCGAACCTTCTCGCCGCCGTTCCCGGAACGCTCCTCTCGGCCGCCGACCCCGTCCCGCCCACGACGACCGCCCCGGAATGGGCGCTGATCCTCGCGGCGCTCATCGGCATCGCGACGATCGTGGTGCTGATCACCTGGGTCAAGCTGCATCCGTTCCTCTCGCTCCTGATCGGGGCGCTCGTCACGGGCCTCGTCGCGGGCATGTCCGCCACGCAGACGGTCACGAGCTTCTCCAACGGCTTCGGATCCACCGCGGGCGGCGTCGGCGTGCTGATCGCCCTCGGCGCGATCTACGGCAAGCTGCTCGCCGACTCGGGCGGCGCAGACCGGATCGTGGACACCCTGGTGTCCCGGGCGAGCGCCGCGGCGCTGCCCTGGGTCATGGGCCTCGTGGGCGCGCTGATCGGCCTTCCGATGTTCTTCGAGGTCGGGCTCGTGCTGCTCGTGCCGGTGATCATCCTGGTCGCCCGCCGCTCCGGCGTCTCCCTCATGAAGATCGCGATCCCGACGCTCGCCGGACTCTCCGCCATGCACGGCCTGGTGCCGCCGCACCCGGGTCCGCTCGCCGCGATCAGCCTGATCGGCGCGAACCTCGGCCTCACGCTCGCGTTCGGCGTCCTCGTCGCGATCCCGACCGTGATCATCGCAGGTCCCCTGTTCGGCCGCCTCGCGGCCCGCTGGGTCGACGTGCCCGTGCCCGCGCTGTTCCAGACCGCCGAGGACACCGCGCAGCCCGGCGAGACCGCGACCGTGCAGGCGCGCAGGCGTCCGGGCTTCGGCACCACCCTGTTCAGCATCCTGCTGCCGGTCGTCCTGATGCTGCTCTCGGCGATCGCCGACATCGTCGCCCCGAACGACACCTCGGCGGTCAAGGGCATCATCGACTTCCTCGGCAAGCCGGTCATCGCGCTGCTCATCGCCGTGCTCGTGGGCATGGTCGTGCTCGGCCGCGGCGGCGGCATGAGCTCGAAGGAGGTCGGCGCCTCGGTGTCGTCGTCGCTCCCCGCGATCGCGGGCATCCTGCTCATCGTGGGCGCCGGCGGCGGGTTCAAGCAGGTGCTCGTGGACTCCACGATCGGCACCGTGATCGCGCACGCCATCTCGGGCATCGGCGGGGCG
Source organism: Microbacterium sp. (assembly GCA_031277885.1). Lineage (GTDB taxonomy): Bacteria > Actinomycetota > Actinomycetes > Actinomycetales > Microbacteriaceae > Microbacterium. The sequence continues at coordinate 28,412 of JAITLM010000004.1, read as the reverse complement.
CTGCCGATCGTGCTGTTCTTCGCCTGGCTCGTCGCGGTGCTGATCCGCGTGGCCACGGGATCCGCCACGGTCGCCACCATCACGGCCGCCGGCATCCTGCAGCCGCTCGTGCACGACCTCGGCCTGTCGTCGGCCGGGTCCGCCCTGCTGGTCCTCGCGATCGGCGCCGGATCCGTGTTCCTCTCGCACGTGAACGACGCAGGGTTCTGGCTCATCAAGGAGTACTTCGGCCTGAGCATCCCGCAGACGCTCAAGTCGTGGTCGATCATGGAGTGCCTGATCTCGGTCGTGGGCCTCGCCGGTGTCATGATCATCGGCGTGTTCGTGGGCTGATCGGGCGAGGAGACGATGATGACGACGCAGACGGTTCCCCCGACGATCCTCGTGGTGATGGGGGTCTCCGGATCCGGCAAGAGCACGCTGGCCGGAGTCCTGGCGGGCCGCCTCGGCTGGGCGCTGCAGGAGGGGGACGACCTACATCCCGCGGCGAACGTGGCGAAGATGGAGGCCGGGATCCCGCTCACCGACGAGGATCGCCGTCCGTGGCTCGAGCTGATCCGGGAGTGGATCGTGGCGGAGCAGGATGCGGGCGAGTCCGGCGTCGTGACCTGTTCGGCCCTGCGGCGCAGCTACCGTGAGATCCTGGCCCGCCCCGGCGTGGAATTCGTCCATCTCGAAGGCACCCAGCACGACCTCGCCGAGCGCCTCGGCCGCAGGCTCGGGCATTTCATGCCGGCCTCGCTCCTGGAGTCCCAGCTCGACACGCTCGAGCCGCTCGGGTCCGATGAGGCGGGCTTCGTCGTGGATGCGGCCCTGGCGGTGCAGGACGCGGCGCAGCAGGTGCTCGACTGGCTCGGGGAGCACGGGGTGTCGATCCGGTCGTGAAGGGGCCCGGGGCCCGCGAAAGGCGGGCCCCGTCCCGTTCCCGGATCCGTTCGACCGCTTGCGGCCGGCCGCGTCGGTGCCACAATGGCCCCATGGGGAACGCGGGCAGCGTGGAGCTCGAGTCGGCCAGGGTGGTCCGGCTCCTGCGCGACTCGATCCTGTCCGGAGAACGCCGATCCGGTGACCGCCTCATCGAGCGGGACATCGCCGACGAACTCGCGGTGAGCCGGCTTCCGGTGCGCGAGGCGATCCGGCAACTGCTCGCTGAGGGGATGCTCACCGCACGTCCGCGGTCCTGGGCCGTGGTGCGTCAGTTCACCGAGGACGATGTGCGCGACATCGCGCAGGTGCGCGACGTGCTGGAGGTTCTCGTCTTCGAGATCGCGGCGCTCCGGCATACGGCGGACGGGATCGCGAAGGTCGAGGCGACGCTCGAGCGCGAGTTCGCGGCGGCGGGCGTCGGGGATGCGGCCGCGGCGCACGCGGCGGGTGCCGAGTTTCACCTGATCATGGCGGAGCTGGCCGAGAACGCGACCGTCAACGAGATCCTCGGCATGATGCGGGGCCGACTGCTGCTGCTGTTCAAGGACCATGACGACCTGATCGCGATGGCGGAGGACCACGCCCGTATCTTCGAGTCCTTCGCCGCGCGCGACACGGCCACCCTGCGACTCCGCGTGCAGCGGCACCTGCGTGCGGGCACCGCGACGGCCCTGCGCAAGCTCGCCGCGTACAACGCCGAGACGGCCGCGATCCGCGCGCGATCCGCCGCCGCGCGCGAGGGCACGTCCGCCGCGCGCGAGGGCGCCGTCGTCGCCCGTGAGGACACGAGCGCCCGCGAGGACGCCTCCGTCGCCCGTGAGGATGAACCCGTCGCCCGTGAGGACGCGGCCGTCGCCGGCGAGTGACGGGTCAGCGCGGCGACATCGGCGTCGTCGTGTCGATCGCCTCGCGCAGGGGGCGCCGCATCGGTCCCCAGTAGCGCACCGGAGCGAGCCGGACGAGCGCGTCGACGAGGCGGGTCTCCCGCCCGACCAGGGTGCGGGCCCGGCGCTGCAGGGTGGCCCGCACGATGCGCTCCGCGGCATCGGCCGGCTCCATGTGGTACATCGCGGCCTGCGCGGCGGCGGCCCGCCCCGCGACCCCGGGGTCGATCGAGGACGCGTAGCGCCCGTGCAGGATGATGCCCGTGCGCACGCCGGAGGGGTAGACCGCGCCGACCGTGACCGTGGATCCCTCGACTTCGTGCATGAGGGCCTCGGAGAACGCGCGCACCGCGAACTTCGTCATCGAGTAGGGGATCCGTCCGCCGGGCGAGGCGAGCGCGTAGATGCTCGCGATGTGCGTGATGTGGGCGGCGGGCGAGCGGCGCAGCGCGGGCAGCAGTGCCTTGGTGATGGACACCGTGCCCCAGAGGTTCACGTCCATCAGCCAGCGCATCTCCTCCATCGTCAGCTGGTCGAGGGAGCCGAGCATCGAGGAGCCGGCGCACGTGATCAGCGTCTGCAGCTCGGGATGCGCGGCCTCGATCTCCTCGCCGACCGCGGCGACGGCGTCGTCGTCGCGGAGGTCGACCGGATGCACCGTCACGGTGCTGCCGGTGGCGCGCAGCTCGTCGGCGACGAGGGCGAGTCCTGCCCGGTCGCGGTCGATGAGCGCGAGGTTCGCACCGCGGCGCGCGAGCGCTCTCGCGGTGTCTGCGCCGATGCCGTGGGCAGCCCCGGTGATGGCACTGCTTCGCCCTGATGCGTCGAGAACGGGCAACGCTCCTCCTACCGCTGCGCCCTCGCACGCTTCATCGCATGCGTCGGGTGGGCGCAGACGCTGGTCCCATCCTGCCTCATGGTCCTGCTCTTGCGGAACGGGAACCGGTACGCTCGATGTCAGAGGAGGTCGGAGTGGGAAAGAGCGCGGACGCCATCGCCGAGGGCGTGGCGATCGCCACGTCCGCCGCCCGTCTGACCGTCAAGAACCACATCCTCGTGGGCACGATCGCACAGGGCGGATCCTTCGACGTCTCCAAGTACATGAACGACGCACGGGAGGCGCTGCTCGCGCTCGCCGCGGAGTCGGAGGAGGCGGCGGAGCTCGCCACCAAGCTGCGCAAGCGCGCCCACGGGCGCTACTCCGATCCGCACGGCACGCACGACTACCGCGACCGCGACGTGCGCAACCTCAAGCGCCGGGCGAAGCAGTCCTCCGCGGTCGCGGACCGCCTGCGCGAGATGGCGGAGGACGCCGAGACGCTGCGCTTCCTCGTCGAGGCGGCCCGCGCCGCCGCCTGGGGCGACGTGGCGGGCAACCTTCAGAGCCGGCTCACGGTCGAGGCCATGCGGCCGGACGAGGATCCCGACTACGCGACCATGCGCGAGGCCCGCATGCAGGCGCTGCGACTCGTCGACCTGCAGGCGCTCGCCTCCGACCAGCGCGCGCGCCGCAAGAACCGCGAGAAGGCCGACAAAGTCGCGGAGAAGGCCGGCAAGGCGGCCGCGAAGGCGGCGGAGCGCGAGGAGAAGCGCGCCGCGCGGCAGCTGCGCTGACCCGCGCCACGCCCGGCGGTATCGCCTGCGGCGCTCTCGATTCGCGTTCGGGGCCGCCTCTGGGGTATTGTTGACGAGGCCCGCGAGAGCGGGCGGTCTTGTGAAAGACCGGATGCGCCTGTAGCTCAATGGATAGAGCATCTGACTACGGATCAGAAGGTTGGGGGTTCGAGTCCCTCCAGGCGCACACTGTGTTGAGACAGTAAGGAACGGCTCGCTTCGGCGGGCCGTTTCGCTTTTCCCGGGCGCTATCTCTTGGTGCAGCCCGCGACGTACGAGTCGTAGTCGCCGGCCCTGGCCGAGTTGATGATGCTCGAAGTCGCCGACGCTTTCGGGATCACGCCCACGACGTATCCCTCGCCCGAATCGGACGCGCAGGCGACCAGTACCGACCACCCTGCGGGGTCCTTCCCGTCGTTGTACGTGGCCGGCTGGTGGGTGATGTCGATGATGATGAAAGGCCCCCCAGGGCGTCGGTGGACGCGACGTAGCAGGCTGCGACGACGCAGGTGGGGAGCAGTACAGTGCCCGTCGGTTGCTCCGCTCTTGCGCGATGCTCATCCACGGGACGTCCGAGGTCGGGGCCAACCGGAGAGGCGCCCGTCGCGTGGCTCTCGCGCAGACTGCTGTGGACGTGCTGAGATGCGTGCATGAGAGACGACCTGCGGAAGAGCTATGTCACGCTCGCGCTCGGCTTGTGGGCGCTGCAGGTCGTGCTCACCGCATTCGGCCTGATGAACACATTCCTGTCTGCCTTTTCGGGCGACAGCTGTGGCCCGGGCCCTGGCCTCTGCGACTTCGACGCCTTCTGGGCAGCGTCCAATACGTTCTACATCGGTTCGCTCGTGCTGCTGGCCCTCTCGGTGGTTGGCCTTTTCGTGCTCCGATCTCGCGGCCGGCTTGCGCTGCTTCCTCCGCTCATCGGCGCAGTAGCGGTGCTGGCGCTCCTCGTCGCCACGTACATCGCGGAGCGTGCCGCATTCCAGCTGCCCCTCTATGGCGGCCGCATCTGACTCCTGGACGAACGGCTCGCTTCGGCGGGCCGTTTCGCTTTTCCCGGGCGCTCAACCTTCGCGCGCCGGGCCGGCCGCGATCGCCTCGATCACCGCGACGAAGCCCGCTGGATCCTCCTGGAAGGGCGCGTGGCCCGTGGGCACGCGCACGATCTCGGCTTCGGCGCGGGTCGCGAGGAGCTCCTGAAATGGAGGCGGAACGAGGGCGTCGTTCTCGGTGAGCACGTACGTCGTCGGCTTCCGCCGCCATGCGGCGCTGCTCACCTCGCCCTGGAACGAGGCGAGCGACTGCGGGCGGAACATGCCGGCCAGCTGCTCCGCGGCCTCGGGCGGGGTTCCCGGCGGGAAATCGGCGCTCACCATCGCGATGCGCTCCGCACGATCCGACCCCAGGAAGACCTGTCCGCCGTCGACGTGCCAGAGCTCGGGCAGCGCACCGCCGAGGGAGCTCTGCACGCTCTCGCCGACGTCGAGGACGAACGCGGCCACGAAGACGAGGTGCTGCACGGCCGGGTGATCGCCCGCCTGCGTGATCGGCACGCCCCCGTAGGAGTGGCCGACGAGGATCACGGGGCCCGGCTTCGCGTCGAGGGCGGCGGAGACGGCGGCGGCGTCGGCCTCGATCCCGGCGGTCGACCCCGTCGAGGGCAGATCGAGCGCATCCACCTCCCAGCCCCGCTCGCGCAGCTGGGCCACGACGTCGGCGAACTCCCAGGAGCCCACCCAGGCGCCGTGGACGAAGAGGATGCGGGAGCGATCGGTCATGCGCATCAGCCTGCGGTCCCGGCGGGTGCCGTCGCCATCCGTAGGATTGCCGAATCGTCCGCGGGCGGCGAGCCGCCGGAACCGCACCCTGAGGCGGCGGTGCCTCAGCGGAACGTGGCGTCCAGTGCCGCGCGCAGATCCGCGAGCAGGTCGTCGGTGTCCTCCAGGCCGACCGAGAGACGCAGGTGGCCGAGTCGCCGGAAAGGCTCGGGGTAGGTGGACACCCGCCCGCCCTCGGTGCCCGTGTGCACGATGAGGGAGTCGTCGTGCCCGAGCGAGAAGCCCGAGGTGATCAGGCGCAGGTTCGCGACGAAGCGGTTCTGCACCTCGGGGGCGCCGTCGACGGCGAAGGCCATCATCCCGCCGAAGGCCCCGGCGAACTGGCGGGCCGCGAGCTCGTGCTGCGGGTGCGAGGGCAGGCCGGGGTAGTAGATGTAGGCGACGCGCGGGTCTTCGGCGAGGAGCTCGGCGATCGCCTGCGCGGACGCGAAGTGCTGACGCATCCGCAGCGGGAGGGTGACGGATCCGCGCTGGATCTGCCACGCGTTGAACGGCGAGATGATCCCGCCGACGTCGACCATCGCATCCGCCTTGATCGGCTCGATCAGCTCGTGCCGCCCGATGACGGCCCCGCCCATGGCGTCCCCGTGCCCGTTGATGTACTTCGTCAGGGAGTGGACGACGAGGTCAGCCCCGTCGCGGAGGGGGCGGTAGAACGGCGGGGGCGTGTAGGTGGAGTCGACCATGAGGATGGCGCCCGCGTCGTGGGCGATCTCCGCGATCGCGACGACGTCGGTCACCTGGGTCGTCGGGTTCGCGATCGCCTCCACGCAGACGAGGCGGGTGTTCGGGCGCATCGCCGCACGCACCGCGTCGTGGTCGGTGATGTCGACGAAGGTCGCCTCGATGCCGTAGCGCTGCGGCAGCAGCTCCGTCCAGAGCCGCCAGGTCGCCTCGTAGGTCACGTCGCTGACGACCACGTGGTCGCCCACGCGGACATGCGTGAAGAACACGGCGTGCAGTGCGGCGACCCCGGAGGCGAGCGCGACGGCGTCCTCCCCGGCCTCGAGTGCGGCGAGCTTGTCCTGCAGCGCCTGCTGGTTGACGCCCGTGTTGCGCGTGTAGAGGCCGGAGGCCGTCGCCGACCAGCTGATCTCACTCGGATCCTCCGGGAGGAGGTAGGAGTTGGCCATCACGAGCGGGGTGCGCAGCGCCTTGGTCGAATCGACGTGGATGCCCGCATGGACGGCGAGGCTCGCGTCCGACAGGGTTCCGGGGCGCGTGCGGTCGGGGCGTTCCGCCATGGCGGTCCTCCTCAGGTCGGGTGATGGCGATGTCATCGCGTGGGCACTACGCTAACGTGTGATATCAACATCAGCAATTGTCTATATTGCACATCAATGAAGTAGGTGCAGCGTGGATGGGACGGATCACCGCATCCTGGCCGAGCTGACGGCGGATGCCCGCGTCGCGCTCGTGGAGCTCGCGGCCCGGGTGCATCTGTCGCGCAACGCAGTGAAGCAGCGGATCGAGCGCATGGAGCGCGACGGCGTGATCGCGGGGTACACCGTGGTCCGCGGGGCCGCGGCCGCCCGGCGGGTGACCGCGATCGTGATGGTCTACCGGACGGATCGCATGCGCGGTGCGCATGTCGTGACAGCGCTCGAGCGGATCCCGGAGGTCGTGCGCTGCGACATCCTCTCCGGCGAGTTCGACCTCTTCGTCACCGTGCGGGCGGACACCATGGACCGGATCGGGGAGATCTGGGAGATGATCGCCGCCCTGCCCGGGGTCGAGAACACGGTGACCTCGCTCTCGCTCACGCGCGTCATCGACAGGCCCTGAGCGGCGCCGGTGGTCGTCGGCGCCGCTCCCCGTCAGGTGCGGATGCACACCACCTTGGGCTGGGTCAGCTCCTCGTAGGCGAAGCGCACGCCCTCCCGGCCCATGCTGCCGTGCTTCGCGCCCCCGAACGGCATGCTGTCGATGCGGTAGTCCGAGGAGTCGTTGATCATGACGCCGCCCGCCTCGATCTGCGCGGAGACGCGCAGCGCCCGGGCGAGATTCGTCGTGAAGAGCCCGGCGTGCAGCGCGTAGTCGGTCTCGTTGGCCAGCGCGACGGCCTCCTCCTCGGTGTCGAAGGGGGCGACCGCGACGATCGGGGCGAACGCCTCGTCCTGCCACAGCGCGCAGGAGTGCGGCACGGCGTCGAGGACGGTCGGCCAGTACACCGAACCCTCGCGACGGTGCCCGGCGAGCACCCGGGCTCCGGCGGCGACCGCATCGTCGACGAGTCGCTGCGCCCGCTCGGCGGCCTCCGCCGTGATCATCGGGCCGACGTCGGTGCGCTCGTCGGCCGGATCGCCGGCGACGAGTCCTCCTGCGCGGGCGACGAACGCGTCGAGGAAACGCTCGTGCACCTCGCGCTGCACCAGGATCCGCTGCGCTCCCACGCAGTTCTGGCCTGCGGCCCAGAAGGCGCCCGAGACGCAGGCCTCGACCGCCGCCGGGATGTCCGCATCCGCGAACACGAGGACGGGGGCGTTGCCGCCGAGCTCCATCGCGAGCCGCTTGAGCCCCGCGCCGCGCGCGATGGCCTCGCCGGTCGCGAAGCCGCCGGTGAACGAGACCAACCGGACATCGTGCGCGGCGACGAGCGCCTGCGCGAGCGCCGGATCCCCGTGGACGGTCGTGATGACCTCGGCGGGCAGACCGGCCTCGATGAGCAGGGCCACGAGGAACTCCGCGATGAGCGGGGCGAGCGGGGAGGGCTTCAGGATGATCGCGTCCCCCGCGGCGACCGCGGGGCCGAGCTTGTGCGCGACGAGGTTGAGCGGGTCGTTGTAGGGCGTGATCGCGACGATGACGCCGAGCGGCTCCCGCGTGAACCAGCCGCGGCGCTCCGCGGACCCCTCGAAGGCGTCGAAGGGGATCACCTCGCCCGCGTGCGACCGCGCCGTCTCGGCGGACAGGGACAGCGTGGTCACCGCGCGGCGCACCTCCTTGCGTGCCTGACGGATCGTCTTGCCCGCCTCGCCCACGATGAGGGCCGCCGCCTCATCCGCACGCTCGCGGAGCAGGACGGCCGCCCGGTCGAGGACCTCGTGCCGGGTGAAGCGGGTCAGCGCGCGCGAGACCGCGAAGCCGGCGCGCGCCCGATCCAGGATGCGTTCGACGTCGCCGGGAGTGCTCTGCCGGACGGATCCGACCTCCCGGCCGTCGAACGGGCTGTGCACGGTCAGCACGGCCCGCTCCGCCAGGTCGCGCGGATCCTCGACGACGGGCGCGCTCATCGGCTCGCCTCGGCGAGGGAGCGCTGGTGCGCGTCGATCGCGATGATGTCGGAGAGGAGCGCGTACGCGGTCTCCATCCGCCCCGCGCCGGGACCGGAGACGGTCACGGTGCCGAGCAGGTCCGTGTCGAAGGACACCGCGTTCATCGGCCCCGCGATGCCGGCGAGCGGATGCATCGCGGGCAGCGCGACGGGCTCGACCGTGGCGACGACCTCGCCCGACTCGTCCCGGCGGGCGGTGCCGATCAGCTTCCACCGCTTGCCGTCGGCGGCCGCCGCGACGATGTCCGCGGAGGTGATGCCGGAGATCCCGCGCCGTTCGACGTCGGCCGTCGTGAGGTCCGCGCCGAGGATCTCGTTGGCGAGGATCACGACCTTGAGCTGCACGTCGGATCCCTCGATGTCGGCCGTCGGATCGGCCTCGGCGTAGCCGAGCGCCTGCGCCTCGGCGACGGCGTCCGCGAGGCTCATGCCGGTCTCCATCCGGCCGAGCACGTAGTTGCTCGTGCCGTTCAGGATCCCCTGCACGGACGAGATCCGAAGGCCGGGCAGGGCATCGGAGGCGAAGCGGAGCACGGGCGTGCCGCTCATCACGGAGCCCTCGTACTCGAATCGCACGCCCCGATCCGCCGCGACGCGGTTGAGCGCGGTCCCCGCGAGTGCGACCGGGCCCTTGTTGGTGGTCGTGACGCTCTTGCCGCTCTCCAGGGCTGCGCGCACGTGCGACACCGCCGGCTCGCCGTCCACGGGATTGGTGAACGTCGCCTCCACGACGATGTCCGCCGTCGTGCTGCGGATCACGTAGTCGTTCTGCGGCACCGCGACACCTCCCGTCATCCCCGCGAAGGTCGCGCCGTCGGCCATGCGGAGCACGGCGCCCAGGTCGATGCCTTCGGACTGCATGAGCGAGCCGAGGCGCAGATCGGTGATCGCGACGACGCGCAATGCGAAGCCGAGCTCGTCCGCGAGCTCCTCTCCGCGATCGTGGATGATCTCGGCGAGGGCGCGGTTCACGCCGCCGAAGCCGATGAGGGCGAGGTCATGACGATTCACGTCGTGCTCCTTCGATGCTCGGAAGGGGTGGGCAGGTCGCGATCCATCCTGGGTGCGGGGGATGTCAGCGGGCGCCTGCCCGATCGCCCGGAGGGACTGCCGTTGTGCCCGGCGTGATGACGTTTCGCCCGAAACCGCCGCGAGCGGCCGGCGCGCTTCCCGAACGGTTGTGCCCGCGGACGCCGGCGCGGTAATGTCCGGAAACACTTCGTGCAACATCAGCACATGGATGTGGTGATATAGCACGCAGATGTTCGTCTCACCCCTCATACCCTTCGAATGCGAGACATCATGAGCCCACTTCCCGGGGAGAAGGCGCTGCCCAACGCCCTGCCCCACACCACCGCCACCCAGGTGCCGCTGCGCCGACTGCAGCGCTCCATGGACGCCCGGCATCTGATCATGATCGCCCTCGGCGGCGTGATCGGATCGGGGCTGTTCCTCAGCTCCGGATACACGATCAGTCAGGCCGGTCCGCTCGGCGCGATCATCGCCTACCTCATCGGCGCGCTCGTCGTCTATCTGGTGATGGCGTGCCTCGGCGAACTCGCGACCGCCTACCCGGTCTCCGGCGCGTTCCACATCTACGCCGCGCGTTCCATCGGCCCGGCCACCGGCTTCACCACCGCCTGGCTGTACTGGCTGTGCTGGGTGGTGGCCCTCGGATCCGAGTTCACCGCCGCGGGCATCCTCATGCAGCGCTGGTTCCCCGGGGTTCCGGTGTGGGTCTGGTGCCTCGTCTTCGCCGCGGTGCTGTTCACCATCAACGCGATCTCCGCGCGCGTCTTCGGCGAGACGGAGTTCTGGTTCTCGCTCATCAAGGTCGTCGCGATCGTCGCTCTGATCGTGCTCGGCGGGGCGGCGATCTTCGGGTTCACCCCGCTGTCGAGCAGCCATCCCGGCGCCGTGCTGTTCAGCAACTTCGAGACCCCGCACGGGCTCTTCCCCGGCGGCGTCGGCGGCGTCCTGATGACCTCGCTCGCCGTCTTCTACGCGTTCAGCGGCTCCGAGCTGATCGGGGTGGCCGCCGGCGAGACGAAGGACCCGGGCAGGAACATCCCGCGCGCCCTGAGGTCCACCGTGCTGCGGCTCCTGGTGCTGTTCGTGGGGTCGATCACGGTCATCGCGGCGATCCTGCCGTACGACAAGGCGACCGTCACCAGCAGCCCGTTCGTGGACGTCTTCGCGTATGCCGGGGTGCCCTTCGCACCGGACATCATGAACTTCGTCATCATCACCGCGCTCCTCTCCGCCGGCAACAGCGGGCTGTTCTCCTGCGCGCGGATGCTCTTCTCGCTCGCGGAGGAGGGGCACGCGCCGCGGTCCTTCGCGCGGCTCACCCGGCGCGGGATCCCGATCGTCGCGCTCAGCGTGAGCATGGCCCTCGGCCTCGTCTCCCTGCTGTCCAGCGTCATCGCGGCGGAGACCGTGTACCTCGCGCTGGTGTCGATCGCGGGCTTCGCGGTCGTCGCGGTCTGGATGTCGATCGTGGCGTCGCAGTTCTTCCACCGCCGCGCCTTCCTGCGCCGGGGCGGCGACCTGTCGACCCTGCCCTATCGGACGCCCCTCTTCCCGATCCTGCCGATCGTCGCCTTCGTGCTGCTGCTCGTCTCGGTGATCGCGATCGCGTTCGATCCCAACCAGGTCGCGGCGCTCTACTTCGGGTTGCCGTTCGTCGGCCTCTGCTATCTGTTCTTCTGGTGGCGCTACGGGCGACGCGGAGCGAAGGCGGCGGTCCAGGTCTCGGAGGAGGCGCCGGTCGAGAGCGCCGAGGATCCCGCCGCAGAGGAGCCGATCGCAGGCCAGAAGCGATGATCCCCGGACCGGGATGGATCGAGGTCGACGTCGAGGCGATCGCCCGCAACGTCGCCGTCGTCCGGCAGGCGATCGGTCCCGCGACGCCGTTGTGCGGCGTCGTGAAGGCCGATGCCTACGGACACGGCATCGACCTCGTCCTCCCGGTCCTCATGAACGCCGGCATCACGACGATCGGCGTCACCGCGAACGAGGAGGCGCACCGCGCCCGCGAGCTCGGATTCCGGGGTCGCATCCTGCGGCTGCGCGCGGCGCTGCGTGACGAGGTCGAGGACGCCGCCTCCGCCGGGGTCGAGGAGTGGGCGGGCGGGCTCGCCCACGCGCGGGAGATCGATGCGGCGGCGCGTGCTGCGGGTCGGAGGATCCCGGTGCACGTCTCCCTGAACTCGACCGGACTCAGCCGTGACGGCGTCGACCTCGGTGCCGGGCACGGCACGGCGGAGCTCGTCGGGATCGGCCGGCTCGCCGGGGTGCGCCCGATCGGCGTCTGCGCGCACTTCCCGTGCGAGGACGAGGAGGACGTCGCCGCCGGAGCCGAGGCGTTCCGCGAGCAGTCCGCCGAGGCGGCCGGCCTGCTCGGCGCTCCGCCCGGCGTCGAACGTCACTGCGCGACCTCGTACGCCGCGCTCACGGTCGCGTCGTCGAGATTCGACCTCGTGCGCGTGGGTGCGGCGCTGTACGGGGACACGGCGGCTCCGGTGGCCGGGCTTCGTCCCGCGCTGCGGCTGCTCTCCCGGATCGCCGCCATCAACGCCTACCCCGCCGGCAGCACGGTCGGCTACGACCGCGGCCATCGGCTCGCGCACGCGGCACGGCTCGCGGTGGTGCCGCTCGGGTACGCGGACGGCTATCACCGGGTGCTCGGCGGGCGCGCGCACGCGCTCGTGCGGGGGCACCGGGTCCCCGCCGTCGACAAGCTCGCCATGAACTCGCTCGTGCTCGACGTCAGCCGTGTTCCCGAAGCCCGGATCGGAGACGAGGTCGTCCTGGCCGGGGGACAGGGCGGTGAGGCGATCCTCGCGAAGGACCTCGAAGCCGCGTCGGGGCAGATCGCCGCCGATCTGTACACCGCCTGGGGGCGCCTCCTCCCGCGGCGCGCACGGGCGGGACAGGGGGCATCATGATCGCGAAAGCGCCGGATAGGCTGGCCGGACCCGGATCCGTCGTATCCGGAGATCGGCGCAGGAACCGGGGAGGCAGGATGTCGGCTCCCTCCTCGCTGTCGCAGGGCCTCGCGCTGCTCGGGTCGGCCGTCGCGCGGGAGCAGGCCGGTCGCTCCGGATACAACGCCTCGCGTCTCGCGGACGCCACCGGGATCGAGCGCAGTCGTGTGTCGCGCCTCACCCAGGAGCTGCGCGCGCTGCGCTTCCTGCACCGCGACGAGGATGCCGTGCTCCGCGCCGGCGACGCCTACTTCGGCATCGCGGCCGCCCTCGACGCCCCCTGGCTGAAGGGCGCGCGACAGGAGCTGCGAACGCTGGCATCGACGCTGCGGATGACGGCGCGCGTCTGCGCGGCCGACGGTGCGGCGGCGCTCGTGCTGCGCGCCGAGGCGGGCATCGGCGCCGCTGATGCGTCCACCCGATACGGGACCGTCGCCCCGATCTGGTGCACCGGCGCCGGCCGTGCGCTGCTCTGGGATCACTCCTCGGAACAGCTCGCCGACCTGCTCCGGGACGTGCAGTTCGTCGGTGTGGGCGGACCCGCGGCCGCGCGCACGACCGGAGAGGTGCATGCGCTCCTCGAACGCGACAGGGCGGTCGGAGTGATCTCCGCTGCCGACGAGTACGCAGAGGGCATGGCCGAGTTCGCGCTGCCGGTGTTCGGGCGCTCCGGGATCGTGGCATCGATCGCCGTCAGCGGCGCCCCGCAGAGCTCCCGCCGCACGCGTGCGGCGCTGACGGCCCTGCACGAGGCCCGCGACCGGCTCAGCGCATCCGCGAGCGATCAGTGAGTCCCGGGCGATCCCCGGCGGTCGCCGGGCGCTCCGAGCGCGGCCGAAAGCGCGTCCGCAGCCGCGACGCAGGCCGTCGCGAGTTCCGCGGTGCGCGGCTGCAGCGTCCGCCGTTCGCCGACGATCTGGACGGCGGCCGCGGCCTCGCCGCGGAAGTCCCAGACCGGCGCGGACACGGAGTAGAGGCCGGGCTCGGCCTCCTGGTCCACGATCGCGTAACCGCGCTCCCTGGCCTTCCGCAGGCGATCGAGGAAGTCGTCCGCCGACGCGGGGGCGTTCGGGCCGGGGCTGGTGAAGGAGGTTCGGGCGAACACGGAGCGCACCTCGTCGTCGCTCGCATCCCACAGCACGGCCTGACCCGCGTCGCTGCAGAACGCGGGATAGGCGCGGCCGAGCCAGGACCCGATCATGCGCGATCCCGCCGGGATGCTCTCCACGATCGTGAGCGTGCTGTCGCCCTGGAGGACGCCGAGGAAGCACGCCTCGCCCACCGAGGACGCCAGCTCGTCGAGGATCTCGAGGCCCGTGGCGCGCATCCGGCGGTCGGTCAGGTCCTGGGCCGCCGCATACCAGCCCCAGCCGAGCCGGTAGCGCTGGTCGTCGCCGCGCACCACGAGACCCTGGTCGGCGAGCGCGGACAGCGTGCGGGAGACCTGCGAGCGTTCGCGGCCGAGGGCCTGGGCGACGTCCTGGACCGTGGCGCCGGCGGGGGATCCGGGCAGGAGGTCGGCGAGCGCGGAGAGGACGTCGAAGCCGCGGCCCATGCTGCTCCGGACCGGGGCGAGATCGTCGGCGGTCGGCATGGCACGAGCGTACTCGACGGCCGCCGTCCGTCCGGCGCCGGATCGAGGCGGACGGGCGGGGTGCGATGACCGGGACGATCATGGACGCGCACGCGGACGGCACTGATCCGATGCCCTCCGTCACGATCCTGGACGGCGGCCTGTCGACGGCGCTGGAGCAGCAGGGGATCGCGGTGGACGGCGCGCTGTGGACCGCGCGGCTGCTCGCGGACGAGCCGGAGCGGATCGCGCAGGCGCACCGGGACTTCTTCGAGGCGGGAGCGGATGTCGCGACCACCGCGACGTACCAGGCCAGCGAGCAGGGGTTCCTCGCGGCGGGATTCGAGGCGGCTCATGCGCGTGCGCTGATCCGCCGCGGCGTGCGGCTCGCCCGCGACGCGCGCGACGAGCTCGAGAGCGTCCGTCCCGGGCTGCGGGTCGCCGCCTCCGTCGGCCCCTACGGGGCGGTGCTGGGCGACGGCTCGGAGTATCGCGGCGGCTACGGGATCTCCGCGGCCCGACTGCGGGACTTCCACCGGGCACGGCTGGAGCTGCTCGCGGAGGCCGGACCCGACCTGTTCGCCGTCGAGACGATCCCGGACGTCGAGGAGGCGGCCGTCCTCGTCGGCCTGCTCGACGAGATCGGGATCCCGGCCTGGTTCAGCTACTCGGTGCGCGGGACGGCCACCTGCGCCGGCCAGCCGCTCGCCGACGCCTACGCGGCCCTCGCCGACTCGTCCGTGCTGATCGCGGCGGGGGTCAACTGCTCGGATCAGGCGGACGTGCGGGCCGCGATCTCGACCTCGGTGCAGGTCACGGGGCTTCCGGGCGTCGTGTACCCGAACCGCGGCGGCCACTGGGACAGCGCCACCAAGGCCTGGTCCGGGGTGCACGCCGTCGATCACGCCCTGATCGAGGGATGGATGGATGCCGGCGCGCGCTACATCGGCGGCTGCTGCGGATACGGCCCGGCGGACATCGCCGGGCTCGCGAAGGCCGTCGCCTCAGTCCTTCGGTGAACCGGGACCGTAGGACTCGATCGCGTCGTTGAACCGGTGGAGCAGGTCGGCGAACCGGTCGATGTCGTCGTCGGTCCACTCGTCGAGGATCTTCTCGAGGGCGTGGAGGGAGCGCTCGCGGGTGGCGTCGAGGCGAGCCCTGCCCTCGTCGGTGAGCGTGAGCTTGCGGGCGGCGCCGCCGTCGGGATCGGGGATGCGGTCGACGAGTCCCACGCGCAGGGCCGCCGTCGTCTGGCGCTGCAGGGTCGACGTGTCGAGGCGGAGCAGGTCGCTGAGTTCTGCGATCGAGAGCGGGCCGTCCGAGGCGAGGCGGGCCAGCACGACGTAGGCGCTGCGGTCGAGGCCTCCGTCCTGCCGCAGCTGAGCGATCGTGTAGCGGCTGAGGAGCATCTGCGCGTACTCGATGTCGGCGATTCTGCGACGTCTCATACCCTCATCCTAACGGGGATGTGTATTATGCATATGTAAGTTACACATCGTTGGGAGTCGTCCGTGTCCGCATCCCCCGCCCGGCCGAGGGCCATCGTCGCCGTCCTCGCCTTCGCCGGCATCGCCTCATCCCTCACCCAGACGATGGTGACCCCGCTGATCGCCCGCTTCCCGGAGATCTTCGACAGCTCCGCGGCGGACACGGCGTGGATCGTCACCGCGACACTGCTGGCGGCGGCTGTCGCGGTGCCGATCGCGGGCCGGCTGGGCGACCTGCTCGGCAAGAAGCGGATGATCCTGATCGTCGCCGTCCCGCTGATCCTCGGCGGGATCGTCTGCGCGGTCGCCCCGACGGTCGAGATCATGATCGTCGGGCGCGCACTGCAGGGGCTCGGATCCGGCATGGTGCCGCTCGGCATCGCGCTGCTGCGCGATGTGGTCCCCCGCGAGCGGCTCTCCTCCGCGATCGCGACCGTGAGCGCGACCCTGGGCGTCGGCGGAGCGATCGGGCTGCCGATGTCGGCCGCCGTCGTCCAGTTCGCCGACTGGCGCGTGCTCTTCCTGGTCGGGAGCGCCGTGACCGTGGTCGCTGCGGCGGCGATCTGGATCGTGGTCCCGACGACGCCCGCCGGAGCGGCGGGGCAGCGCTTCGACGGGCTGGGGGCGCTCGGCCTCGCACTCGGCCTCGTCTCGTTCATCCTCGCGATCTCGAAGGGCTCGGAGTGGGGCTGGGGATCGCCGCTGACGATCGGGCTGCTCGCGCTCGCCGCGGTGGCGTTCGCCGGCTGGGGCGTCTGGGAGACGCGCGCGAAGGAGCCGTTCGTCGATCTGCGCACGACGGTCCGCCCGCGGGTGCTGCTGACGAACATCGCGTCGATCTTCGTGGGATTCGGGATGTACGCGAGCATGCTCGTCATGCCGCAGGTGCTGCAGCTTCCGGCGGCCACCGGATACGGTCTCGGGCAGTCGATCCTCGCCGCCGGACTCTGGATGGCGCCCGCGGGTCTCATGATGCTGCTGCTGTCGCCCGTCGCGGGCCGCCTCATCGACGCCAGAGGGCCCAAGTTCACCCTGGTGGTCGGCGTGGTGATCCTCGCCGTGGGCTACGGTGTGGGGCTCCTCGGCATGGGCAGCACCTGGGGGCTGCTCATCACCAGCCTCGTGATCAACAGCGGCGTCGCGTTCGCCTACGGCGCCATGCCCGCGATCATCATGGGCGCCGTGCCCCGCTCCGAGACGGCGGCGGCGAACGGCTTCAACACCCTCATGCGCTCGCTCGGCACGACGATCGGAGCGGCGGTCATCGGCGTCATCCTCGCGCAGATGACCATTCCCCTCGGCGACGTCGCCGTGCCGTCGGAAGCAGGCTTCCGCACGGCCCTCATCATCGGCGCGGGCGTCTCGATCACGGCTGCGGTCGTGGCCCTGTTCATCCCGAGCCCCGCCCGGCGCGGGGAGGACGCCGCGTTCGCGGTCGAAGCGGACGTCCAGGCGGATGCCGAGGCCGAGGCCGTGGCCGCATAGCGGGAAGCCCGTCCGGTCCGGTCGTCAATCGGCCCGCGGGCGCGTGCCGGGGAGCTGGCGGGCCTCGTTGGTGTGGGAGTCGATGATCGCCGTGCTCAGCGCCTCGATCGGCGCACGCGGAGCCGCCGGGTCGTCGATGAGGGCGAAGTCGAGAGTGCCCAGCCGCGGGAGGCCGAGCGTGGCGTCCGCGCGGACCAGATCGGGTGGCATCATCCCGCCGGGGAAGACGGCGACGCCGAGGCCGGCGCGGACACCGGCGAGCACCCCGGTGATGTCCCGGACCGTGCAGGTCGCCTTCCAGCGTCTTCCCGCGGATTCGAGTGCGGCGACCGCGGCGGCGCGAGAATGACTCGGCCGGGGATAGGTGACCAGGGGGACCACGTCGTTCGGGTCGAGTCGCAGCGACGGGTGCGCGCTCCAGATCAGCTGCTCGCGCCGGACCACGTGGCCCTCGGCGATCCCGGGCTCCTGCCGCACGTAGACGAGATCGAGCGCGCCGGCCCGCAGGCGTCGGACCAGTGCGGCGGACTGTCCGACCGTGATCTCGACGTCGACGAGCGGGTTCTTCCGACGGAAATCGCGGAGGATTCCGGGCAGGTGGGTGAGGGCGAGGTCGTCAGCCGTGCCGAAACGCACCGTGGCGCGTTCCGCCGGGCCGGAGAAGTATGCCTGCGCCTCATCGAGCACGGCGAGGCCACGGCGTGCGAACGCGAGCATCGCCTCGCCGCCGTCGGTGAGGGCGACGCTGTGGGTGTCCCGGGCGATGAGTGCGCGGCCGGTCTGCTCCTCGAGGCGGCGTACTCGCTGGCTGACGGTGGGCTGGCTGATCCCGAGCTGTCTCCCTGCCTCGGAGAAGCTGCGGTTCTCGGCCACGGCGACGAAGCACCGCAGCAGATCCGGCTCGTACACGATCGCTCCTCTCTCCGGTCTCTCCGGGGATCCTGCTCATTCACACATCCGATAACAGTTATGTCCATCATTATCGTGAGTGATCGGGCGATCCTCCGTACGGTTGAGGTCATGTCTTCCGTGTCGGCCGTGGATCATCCGATCACCGAGCCGCTGCCGGTGCTCGCGACTCGACCGACCTTCCGCGCGACCTTCGCGGCGCTGGGGGAGGCGAACTTCCGGCTCTACTTCGCCGGCCTGGCGGCGACCTCCGCCGCGGGATGGCTGGCGCGGCTGGCCACGGATTCGCTGATGATCGAGCTCACCGGCGACGTGGGCCTCGTCGCTCTGGTCGTCGCCTCGCAGCTGCTGCCGTCCATCGTTCTCGGACCGTGGGGAGGCGTGCTCAGCGACCGCTTCGCACCGCGGCAGACGGTAGTGCTGACCCAGCTCGTCGTGGTGCTGGCGGCACTCTGCCTTGGTGTGCCGGCGATCCTCGGCACGGCCGGCGTGCCGCTGATCGTCGCCTCCTCGCTCCTGCTCGGTGTCGCCGCGGCGTTCGAGGCGCCGGCCCGCGCGGTGCTGCTCGTGCAGGTCGTCGGCACCCGCGCGCTGCCCAACGCGATGAGCCTGAACGCCGCCGTGCAGCAGCTCGCCGGGATCCTCGGCGCCCTGCTCACGGCCGGTCTCGTCGCGATCATCGGATCCGGATGGGCGCTCGTGGCGGCGCCCATCGGGCCGCTCGCGGGCATCGTCATGCTGCTGGGGATCCGGCGCTCCCGGCTGCACCCGGCGATCAAGGTCGCCGCGCGCCGGGGGCAGATACGGGAGGCGATCCGCTACGTGCGGCGCAAGCCGGAGATCCGCACCGCCCTGCTGCTGATCTCATCGCTCGCGTTCTTCGCGCTCACCGCGTCGATCCTCATGGCCTGGTCGGCGAACGAGCGCTATGGCCTCGGCACGCTCGGCTACACCCTGTTCCAGACGGCGTCGGCGGTCGGTGCTCTGCTGGGCAGCCTGCTGGCGGCGCGTCGGCGGCAGCTGCGCCTCCGTGACAGCGCGCTGCTGCTCGCGGGCTCGGGGCTGGTCTGGGCGTGCTCCGGGTTCGCGCCCTTCGCCGGACTGTTCGTCGTCGGACTGGTCGCGTCGATGCTGATGCGGACTGCGTTCATGATCGGCAACGACTCGCTCACCCAGCTCTCGGCCAACGGTGCGATCCGCGGGCGGGTGGTGTCGCTCTACGTCGTGTGCATGACCGGCATGCAGGCGGCGGGGGCGCTCGCCGCCGGCTGGGCGGTGCACGCGCTCGGCGGCGAGGTCACCTTCCTGCTCGCGGGCGGGGGCCCCGCTGTCATCGCCCTCACCGTCGTGCTCGTCCACACCTTCAGCGGGCGCGCTCGCCGATCCGTCGCCTACGGGGCATGATCGGAGTGCAGGGCGATCGAGGATCCTCATCCGCCGCATAGCTGCCTCACAGGAGCTGCGTCGGAGGGATCCCGACCATGGATCCTGGCGCGCAGAGCGGGACAGGGGGAGGACGGACATGGCAGAGGCGGTGCCGCAGGACGGCGACGAGGCGGGGACCTCCGGCGCGGTCTCCCTGCCCCTCGGGCTGCCGCCGATCGTGCGGGCCGACGGTTCGCCGGCCCGCGCGCTCGTGGTCGACGACGAGCAGGCGCTCGCCGCGGCCGTGGGCGGATCCCTCCGCGCCGACGGGTGGGAGGTGCGGGTCGAGCACCGGGGCCGCAGCGCCCTCATCGCGGTGCGCGAGTTCCAGCCCGACGTGGTCGTGCTCGACATCATGATGCCCGACATCGACGGTCTCGACACGCTCGAG
This sequence comes from Microbacterium sp., assembly GCA_031277885.1. Classification (GTDB taxonomy): domain Bacteria; phylum Actinomycetota; class Actinomycetes; order Actinomycetales; family Microbacteriaceae; genus Microbacterium. The sequence goes on along the minus strand of JAITLM010000004.1, from coordinate 8,616 downwards.
CGGATCCGTGCGATCCGGCCGGAGATCCGGGTGCTGTTCCTCACCGCGCTGGACGGCCACGACGACCGCATCGCGGGTCTCTATGCGGGCGGCGACGACTATCTCACGAAGCCCTTCGCGATCGCCGAGCTGCAGGCGAGGGTGCGGGTGCTGGCCCGCACCGCCGCGGCGATCGCGCGGCCCGCCGAGTCGCAGCTGCGGGTCGGCGACCTCGCGGTGGACAAGGCGGAGGCCACGGCCGAGCTCGGCGGATCCCCGGTCGAGCTCACCCCGACCGAGTTCGAGCTGCTGCTCCTGCTCGCGAACAACGCGGGGCGCGTGCTGCGCCGGGCGCAGATCCTCGAGGCCGTCTGGGGCTACGACTTCGGCACCGAGTCGAACCTGGTCGAGGTCTACGTGTCGAGCCTGCGCCGCAAGCTCGCCGGCTCGTCCGTGCTGAACCTGGAGACCGTGCGGCTGGTCGGCTACGTGCTGCGCGTCGCGGATCCCGAGCCGGACGCATGAGGCGTCCGCGCAGCCTGCGCCTGCAGGTCGTGCTCATCGCCTCGGCCCTCGTCGCGGCGGTGAGCATCGTCGTCGGGGTGGTCGCGGTGCTCTCGCTGCACGACTACATGCTGAGCCAGGTCGACGCGCGACTGAACGGCGCCGCGGCGCGCGGGGCCGACATCGCCGGCGGTCGCGGACCCGGATCCACGCCGGGGACGACGCCGTCGACGAGCCCCGGATCCACCCCGGCGCCGACGCCGCCCGTGCGCCCCAACCGCAACGACGTGGTCGGCGCTCCCGGGCAGTCGGCCGGCACGATCACCGCGATCTTCCGCGACGGCACCTTCGAGCTCGGAGGGTGGATCGCCTCCGACGGGGTGCGGCACGATCTCACCGCCGCGCAGAAGAAGCTCCTCGCCGCCCGCCTTCCCCGCGGATCCGCGGACCGCACGGCACCGGTCACCGTCGACCTCGGCGGCGCGCTCGGCGACTACCGGGTCGCCGGGCGCACCACGCCCAGCGGCGTGGGCGTGGTCACGGCGCTGCCGCTCGATTCCGTCACGGCCGTGACCGGGCGGCTGACGCTCGTGGTCGCGCTGGTCGGACTCGCCTGCATCGTGCTCGCGATCGCGGCGGCGGCCCTGGCGATGGGCCGCGCGCTGCGACCGCTGCGCCGCGTCGCGCACACCGCGGCGGCCGTCACCTCGGTGCCCCTGGACCGAGGGGAGGTGCGGCTCGCCCAGCGGGTCGAGGCCCGCGACATCGCCTCGACCGCCGAGGTCGGCCAGGTCGGCACGGCCCTGAACGACATGCTCGACCACGTCGAGAACGCCCTCGCCCAGCGCGAGGCCAGCGAATCCACCATGCGGCGCTTCGTCGCCGACGCCAGCCACGAGCTGCGCACCCCGCTCGCCACGATCCGCGCCTATGCGCAGCTCTCGGACCGCCCCGAGGCGGAGGAGTCCGAGATCCGCGGCAACGCTGCGCTCATCGACGTCGAGGGGGTGCGGATGGGCGCTCTCATCGATCAGCTGCTCCTGCTCGCGCGCCTCGACGCCCTCCCCGCGCTCGCCCAGGACGAGGTCGATCTGCGGCTGCTGCTCGCCGAGGCCGTGCTCGCGGCCCGGCTCGCGGGCCCCGACCACACCTGGATCCTGGAGCTCGGCGAGGACGCGGCCCTCGTCCGCGGCGACGCCGGGGATCTGCGCCGCGTGGTCGACAACCTGCTCGGCAACGCCCGCGTGCACACGCCGGAGGGGACGACCGTGCGCGTGCGGCTGGACGAGGTGCGCACCGGCGACGCGGCGGTCCCTGCGCCCGTCGAAGGATCCGTGCGGATCACGGTCTCGGACGACGGTCCCGGACTCCCCGAAGCCGTCCGCGAGACCGTGTTCGAGCGCTTCGCCCGCGGCGAGACCTCGCGCTCGCGCGAAGGCGGCGGCACCGGCCTCGGCATGGCGATCGCCCGCGCCGTGGTCGAGGCCCATGGCGGCACGATCACGACGGCGCCAGGGCCCGGCGCGACCTTCGTGGTGACGCTGCCGATCGAGGGGCCCGGCACGGATCCGGACGCCGCCCGGCGGATTACGCTGGAGGGGTGACTGCGTACGTCTCGGCCTTCGATCTGTTCTCCATCGGTGTAGGACCTTCGAGCTCCCATACCGTGGGCCCGATGCGCGCCGGCGTCGACTTCGCCGCCCGGCTCGCCGCGGACGGCACGCTCGCGCAGGTGGCGCGCGTCACGTGCTCGCTCTATGGCTCCCTCGGAGCGACCGGGCTCGGCCACGGCACGCCCGACGCGGTCGTCGCGGGCCTGCGCGGTCTCACGCCCGAGACCTGCGATCCCGCCGACGTGCGCCGCGCCTGGGCGGACTGGACCGATGGATCCCCGCTCGCGCTGAACGGCACCCACGACATCGTCTTCGAGAAGGACGACATCACCTTCGAGCCGCGCACCCGCCTGCCCGGCCACCCCAACGCGATGACGCTGCGGGCGCTCGACGCCGACGGGATCCACCTCGCGCAGGAGACGTACTACTCGATCGGCGGCGGATTCATCCGCCGTGACGGCGAGGAGTCCGGCCGGGCGCTGGACAGGGCGGCCTTCCCCTTCGCCTACAAGGACGCCGCCTCGCTGCTCGAGCTGTGCGACGAGAACGGGCTGACGATCGCCGAGCTCGCCCGGCGCAACGAGACCTCGCTGCGCAGCGAGGAGGAGGTCGCCGCGGGGCTCGACGCGATCTGGAACACGATGGCCGCGTGCGTCGACGCAGGCCTGCACGCCGAGGGGACGCTGCCCGGCATCCTCAAGGTCAAGCGCCGTGCCGGCGCGATCCGCGCGCAGCTGGACGAGGTCGAGTCCGACGGGCACCCCGCGGTCCCCGGCGAGTGGCTGGGCGCGTTCGCGCTCGCCGTGAACGAGGAGAACGCCGCGGGCGGACGCGTGGTCACCGCCCCCACGAACGGCGCCGCGGGGATCCTCCCCGCCGTGGCGATGTACTGGTGGCGGTTCCTCGCCGACTCCGGCCTCGGCGCGGGCAACGCGGTCACCCCCTACGGCGAGCTGGTCGGCAGCGCGCTGATGGGGTTCGGCGCCGAGGCGTCGCTCGTCGCCGTCGGTGCGATCGAGGACCCCGACACGCTCGCCGAGGCCAACCGCCGCCGCGGCATCCGCCGGTTCCTGCTCACCGCGACCGCGCTCGGATCCCTGTTCAAGGCCAACGCGTCGATCTCCGGCGCCGAGGGCGGCTGCCAGGCCGAGGTCGGGTCCGCGTGCGCGATGGCCGCCGGCGGGCTCACCGCCGTCATGGGCGGCACGAACCGGCAGATCGAGAACGCCGCGGAGATCGCCATGGAGCACCACCTCGGGCTCACCTGCGACCCGATCGGCGGGCTCGTGCAGATCCCGTGCATCGAGCGCAACGCGATCGCCGCCTCCACGGCCGTGACCGCCGCACGGCTCGCCCTGCGCGGCGACGGCCAGCACTACGTCTCGCTCGACGCCGTCGTCGAGACCATGCGGCAGACCGGCCTCGACATGTCGACCAAGTACAAGGAGACGAGCGAGGGCGGCCTCGCGGTCAACGTCATCGAGTGCTGAGCTCGGGGCGCCGCGCTGCCGGCACCGGTCGTAGGGTGGGCAGATGAGCACGACGCGTCGCCGCGGACGCCCCAAGGGGGAGTCCGGATCCCGGGAGCGGATCGTCGTCGCCGCGGAGCACGAGTTCGGCGAGAACGGCTACGACGGTGCCACGATCCGGGCGATCGCCGCGCGCGCGGGCGTTGATTCGGCGCTCGTGCACCACTACTTCGGCGCCAAGGCGGACCTCTTCGCCGAGGTCATCGGGATCCCGCTGCGGCCGGACGTCGACGTCCCCACGATCCTGGAGGGACCGCGCGAGGAGGTCGGCGAACGCGTCGTGCGGTACGTGCTCGAGGCGTTCGAGCGCCCCGACGTGCGCCGGCGCGGCGTGACGCTGATCCGCGTCGCTCTCGGATCCAAGGTCATGGCGCCGCCGCTCGTGGGCTTCCTGTCCCGCGAGCTGATCGGACGGATCACGACGCGTCTCGAGACCCCCGATGCGGCCCTGCGCGCCACGCTCGTCGCGTCCCAGGTGGCCGGCCTCATCGTGACCCGGTACGTGGCTCGGCTGCAGCCCATCGCCGACGCGCCGATCGACGAGCTCGTCGCGCGCGTCGGGCCGACGATCCAGCGCTACCTGTTCGAGTAGGGGTTCCGGCCCTCGAGCCCTTGAGCCCTTGACCCTCGTACCCCGCGGATCCATAATTCATCACATGATGAATAACGCGGTGGTGATCGACGGGCTGCATGTGCGGCGCGGTCGGCGCGACGTGTTCGACGGGCTCGCGCTGACGATCCCGCGCGGTGAGGTGACGGGACTGCTCGGTCCGTCCGGCTGCGGCAAGACGACGCTCATGCGCGCGATCGTGGGCGTGCAGCGGATCCGCTCCGGCGAGGTCACGGTGCTGGGCGAGAAGGCCGGATCCGCCTCCCTGCGCCACCGCGTCGCGTACGGCACACAGGGCGCCGCCGTGTACTCCGACCTCACCGTGCGGCAGAACCTGCGCTACTTCGCCTCGGTGCTCGGCGTCGCCCATGCCGACGCCGACCGCGTCATGGAGCAGGTCGGGCTCGCGCCCTACGCCGGGCAGCGGGTCTCGGCGCTCAGCGGCGGGCAGGCGAACCGGGTGTCGCTCGGGGTCGCGCTGCTGGGGGCGCCCGAGCTCGTGGTGCTCGACGAGCCGACCGTGGGGCTGGACCCGGTGCTGCGCTCCGAGCTGTGGGATCTGTTCCGGCGGATCGCGGAGGCCGGGACGACCATGGTCGTCTCCAGCCACGTGATGGACGAGGCGCTTCGCTGCGACCGGCTGCTGCTCATGCGGGAGGGGCGGATCGTGTCCGACACGACGCCGGCCGAGCTGCTGGCGGACACGGGCAAGACGGATCCCGAGCAGGCGTTCCTCGTGCTCATCGCGCGGGACGAGGCCGCGGAGAGCGGGGCGCACCCGCATACCCGCCGGCAGCAACGAGAGGCGGCGGCATCATGAACCCGCGCCGGATGTTCGCGACCGCGGGCCGGGTGCTCGCGCAGCTGCGGCACGACCCGCGCTCGATCGCGCTCATGGTGGTCGCGCCGAGCCTGCTGGTCGGGCTCTTCGCCTGGCTCTTCACCGACACGAAGGGCGTGTTCGACACCTTCGGCGGGGCGATCCTCGGACTCTTCCCGTTCATCGTGATGTTCCTGGTGAGCTCGATCACGACCCTGCGCGAGCGGCGCTCCGGCACGCTCGAACGGCTCATGACGACCCCGCTCGGCAAGGCCGACTTCGTGCTGGGCTACGCGCTCGCGTTCGGTCTCATGGCGGTGCTGCAGGCCGTCGTGACGGTCGCGTTCGCGGTGTACGTGTGCGGGCTCACCGTGGACGGTCCGCTCTGGCAGCTCGGGCTCGTCGCGGTCGTGGATGCGCTGCTGGGCACCTCGCTCGGACTCCTCGCGAGCGCGTTCGCGCAGACCGAGTTCCAGGCCGTGCAGTTCATGCCGGTGCTGGTGTTCCCGCAGATCATCCTGGGCGGCCTGTTCATGCCGCGGGACAAGATGCCCGACGTGCTCTACACGATCTCGGACTGGCTGCCGCTCAGCCACGCGATCGATGCGATCCAGGCCGTCACCGCCGGCACGGGCGATTGGGACCTGTGGCGTCCGGTGCTGATCGTCGCGGGCTTCGCGGTGGCGTTCCTCGTGCTCGCGCCGCTCACACTGCGCCGGCGCACGTCCTGACGCGGAGGGAGGCTCGGCCGGTCGCGGATACGCTGGAACGGTGAGCCCGATCGATCCGCTGCAGGCCAGAACGACCGACGACCGCGACGATCGGGGCAGGGGATCGGCCAGGGCGCTCGCTGTTCTCTTCGGGCTCTGCGCTCTCGCGGCGGCGGCGCTCGCGGGGTTCGCGGCGGCGGCGGTGTTCGATCAGTTCCGGGTGATGAGCATCAACAGCGTGTTCGGGAACTGGGACACGACGATCCCGGTCGCGGTCCGCGGCCTGGGTCTGCCGGTCGGCATCCTCGCGACGATGGGCTTCCTCGCGCTCTATGGGAAGTGGAATCGCCGTGGTGCCGCTCGGGACGTGCTCTCCCCGGCGGTGGCGCCCTTCACGATCGTGCTGCTCGGTCTGACCATCGGGACGTGGATCGCGACCACGATGTGGACCGAGCCGGATGCCGTCGGAGTGGCCGTGGATCCCACGTTCTCCCAGCACGCGCCCTGGGACGCCGGCGCGTGGATCCTCTACACGGCCAAATGGTGGTTGCCGGGACTGCTCACGCTGTTCACCGTGGTCAGCGTCGGGGGACGGCTCGCCGCGCGCCGGCGCTTCGCCGCGCGCACGTCCTAGTCGAGAGCGCGGCCGTCGCGTGCGGCGCGGTTCTTCGTGTGGCGGGTCGGCGCGGCCCGCCACGGATCCTCCGGCCAGGGGTGCTTCGGATAGCGCCCGCGCATCTCGGCGCGCACCTGGGCGTAGGGGCCCGACCAGAACGACGCCAGATCGTCGGTGACGGCGAGCGGACGCCCGGCGGGGGAGAGCAGATGGAACAGCACCGGCACGCGCCCTCCGGCCAGGTGCGGCGTCTCGGCCCAGCCGAAGCACTCCTGGAGCTTCACCGCCACCACCGGGCGTGCGGCCGGATCGTCGTGCGCCGGATAGGCGATGCGGACGCGTGAGCCGCTCGGAACCTCGAGGCGTTCGGGCGCGAGGGACTCGAACTCCGCGGCGGCGGGCCAGGGCAGCAGCCGGCGCAGCGCAGGGCCGAGGTCGATCCTCGTCGTCGGGGTCCCGGTCGCGAGCGCGTCGATCTCGGGGCCGAGCCAGTCGTCGAGCGTCCCGGTCAGGGCGGCGTCGGACACGTCGGGCCACGGGGATCCGAGCGCGCGATGCAGCAGCGCGAGTCGGCGGCGCAGCTGATCCGCGGGCTCCGACCACGCGAAGACCTCGAGCCCCTGCGCGTGCAGAGCGCGACGGACGGCGTCGCGGCCCTCTTCCGCGTTCGGCCGGACCGGCGCGGAGGAGCGCACGATCGCGCCGACCCTGCGTTCGCGTCGGGCGGTGACGCGGGATCCGGCGAACTCCGCCTCCACGCGGTCCGTGAGGAGATGGTCGGCGGCCCGCTCCGCCTGCTTCTCGGTGATCGACGCGGCGGCGCGGATGACGGCCCCTGAGGCCTCCGCCACCCGGCCCGAGGCGCGTGCGACGTCGGCGACGGCCAGCCATTCGGCGCCCGCGAGCGCCCCTCGCACGCCGGCACGGGTGCCGGACGCGAGCAGGAACGTCGCTCCGTCTGCGGTGCGCTCGACCCGCCGGGCCACGCGGGAGGGGAACGCGAGGGCGATCACGAGTCCTGCGTCCTCGACCGCGGCCGCGGCCGGAGCGGAGCGCTGCGGCGGGATGAAGCGCCGGAGCCGCTCCGCCTCCTGCGCCCACCGGCGGGCGTCGGGGCCGCGGCCGTTGCGCAGCGCGACGATCGCGGACGCCACGTCGGCGTCGGGCATGCGCAGGTCGCCGCCGAGCAGTGCGACGACCTCGGCGGCCGGCCCGGCGCCCACGAGCGCGCTGCCCTCGATCAGGGCGCGGGCGAGGCGCGGATCGACCGGGATCCGGGCGAGCGCGCGCCCCTCGTCCGTGACGCGTCCGTCGGCGTCCGTCGCGCCGAGATCGTGCAGCACGGACTGCGCCTCGGCGAGGGCATCGGCGGGGAGCGGATCGATCAGTCGCAGCCCCGCACCGCCGGGCGCGCCCCAGCACGCCAGCAGCAGCGCGGCGTCGGCGAGGTCCGCCGTCGCGATCTCGGGGGCGGGGCGTGCGGGCGCCGCCGCGAAGGTCCGCTCATCGAGGCAGCGGATGACCGTGCCGGGTCCCTGCCGAGTGGCGCGGCCGGCGCGCTGCACGGCGGAGGAGCGCGCGGCGGCGGCCGTCACGAGCCCGCTCATGCCGCGCGCGGCGTCGCGCTGCGGGAACCGGGACAGGCCGCTGTCGACCACGAGCCGCACGCCGGGCACGGTGAGCGAGGATTCGGCGAGCGAGGTGGTGACGATGAGGCGCGGCGCCTCGGACGGGCGCCGGCCCCGGATCACCGCGTCCTGCTCCGCCGCCGGGATCTGCCCGTGCAGTTCGCGGACGTCGAACCCCGGCGCTCGGTCGCGGAGGCGGCGTGCGATCTCCGCGACCTCGCGCGCGCCCGGCGCGAACACGAGCACGTCGGCGGCGGGGTCGTCGCGGACCAGGTCCAGGGCGGCGTCGGCCGTGGTGCGCGCCACGTGGTCGAGGAAGCCCCGGGTGACGCCGCGCTCGTCCAGCCGCGGGACGGGGCTCGGCGCCCAGCGTTCCGTGAGCGGATGGGCGGGGACCGTGTGCTCGACGACGGGCGCGGGTGCGTCAGGGCCGCCGATGACGGACGCGATCCGGGTGGCATCGAGCGTGGCCGACATCGCGACGAGGGTCAGATCGTCGCGCAGCTCCCGCACTTCGCCGAGGAGGCCGATCGGGAGGTCGGTCTCGAGGGCGCGTGCATGCACCTCGTCGATCACGACGGCGTCGACGCCGTCCAGTCCGGGATCG
>JAITLM010000175.1 GCA_031277885.1 Microbacterium sp. | reverse complement strand
CCGTCGTCCTCGCGGACGATCGGGCACGCCTCGATGCGCACGCCGAGGTTCAGGTCACGCACGAGCCGCCGGACCACGAGCACCTGCTGCGCGTCCTTCTGCCCGAAGTAGGCGACGTCGGGCGCGACGATGCCGAACAGCTTCGCGACGACCGTGGCGACGCCGTCGAAGTGGTGCGCGCCGCGGCTCGCTCCGTCGAGCACGTCCGTGATGCCGTCGATGTGGATCGTCGTGGCGAAGCCGTCCGGGTAGATCTCGGAAGGCTCCGGGGCGAAGAGGATGTCGACACCGCTCTGCTCGGCGAGGGCGGCGTCGCGCTCCTCGTCCCGCGGGTAGTTGCTGAGATCCTCGTTCGCACCGAACTGGGTGGGGTTGACGAACAGCGACACCACGACGAGGTCGTTGTTCGCCCTGGCCTGCTCCATGAGCGAGAGGTGGCCGGCATGGAAGGCGCCCATTGTCGGCACGAGACCCACGGTCTTGTCCTGTCGCTTCGCGTCACGGACGATCCCACCGAGTTCGGCGATCGTGCGGATGATCCTCATGCGCGGTTCCTCTCGGAGTCGGCCGTCGGCCCCGGGGTCGTTGAGCGAGCGAAGCGAGACGAAACGCGATCGCCCGCCTCCGCCTCATCCGGGGTCGTTGAGCGAGCGAAGCGAGACGAAACGCGGTCACCGGCGGTCGCGGCAAGCGCACGGGTCCGGTCCGTCAACGCATCGAAGAGCGGCGCGAGCTCGGGCACCCCCTCCACGACGGCGGCACGCTGACGGGCGACGGTCTCCTCGTCCCCTCGGGCGATCGGCCCGGTGAGCGCTCGAGCCGCGCCGCCCCCGACCCAGTTCTCGACGGTCTGCCGCACGAGCGGGGCGAGGATCGTGCGCGCCTCCGCCGAGGGGATCCCCGCCGATCCGGCGACTTGCTCGGCCGCGTCGAGCACAGCGAGCAGCAGATTCGAGGCGATCGACGCAGACGCGTGATAACCCGCACGATGCGCGTCATCGACCCGGAACGGGTGCACTCCGAGCGCTCGCGCGATGCCCTCCGCGGCGGCGAGCGCTTCCGCCGTGCGCCCGTCGATCGCCGCGCCGATGCCGTGGAAGACGCCCGGCGCCTCGGATCCCGTGAAGGTCTGCAGCGGGTGGATGCTGAAGTCGACGTCGTCGAGACCCGTCGCTCCCGAGACGTGGCCGATCAGCCGCGCATGCGGGCGGGCGGCCGATGCCGCGTCGTGGATCGCCGCATCGGGGACGCAAAGGATCACGACGTCGGCTGCGGGGATCTCGTCGCCCCGCCCGAACGGGCCGCTCGCCTCGAACCCCGCTTCGACGAGCGCCCGCGCGAGCACGCCACCGAGCCGGCCGGCACCGACGACGGCGATGCTGCGGTCCGGAGCGGACGACGTGGAAGAGACGGCTTCGTTCATTGTTGGACCCGGTTGGGATCGACGTCCGGGACGGGTCGAGTATCCGCCCGCGGACGGATCCGCGCCAAATCAGAGAGCAATCAGACAACCATTTGTGCAATTTGAGCGTGCGTTGTGTAGCAAGATTGCGTCCTCTGGTCTCCGTTACGACCTGCGTGGTTCGACACACGCTACCGGATCGGGTGACCTGCATGCATACTGTAAGCATGCCGAACGTGCTTATTCGCGACCTCGACCCGGCGGTGCACTCCGTTCTGTCAGCGCGCGCGGAAGCGCGCGGACAATCCCTTCAGCAATACCTGACCGCGGAGCTCACGTACCTGGCCGAGCGGCCGACGCTGACGGAAGCGCTCACGGAGCTGAGCCAGCGCCCGCCACGGCACGTCCCTCGCGAAGCGATCCTCAAGGCGATTCGGGACGGCCGGCGCGGTCGATGATCGTCATCGACGCCTCGACGGTCGTCGAACTGCTCGTCGATCACGGATCCGCTCCGCGATTGCTCGACCTCCTCGTGGGCGAGACGCTCATCGCCCCCGATGTCCTGCCCACCGAGGCCGCCTCGGCGCTCCGCGGGTTGAATTTCGGAGGGCATCTCGACAGTCACGACCTCGACGTCGCGTGCAGCGATCTTCTGCGCCTCCCCATCGACCTTCACCCCACCCTGCCGTTGGTCCCGAGAGTGCTGGCGCTTCGAAGCAACTTCTCCACCTACGACGCGAGCTACGTCGCACTCGCAGAGGCGTTCCGATGCCCCCTGCTGACGCTCGACCGGCGGTTGGCGAAGGCAGTCCGACTGCATTGCGATGTGGAAGCGGTGGAGTGGTGACGCACCGGCTGCCCGCACCCGATGCGCGAGTATGGACCCATGACTGCTCGAACCGTCCTGCTGCATGTGTCGGATCGGCCGGAGGACGTCACCCGCGCGATCGGCATGGCCAGGATCCTGCACGGGCATCGCCCTGAGACCCGGATCCGGATCATCGTGAACGGGCCGGCGATCCCCGGCGTCGCCGCCGACGCCGCACCGCTGCCGACGACGGACGTCGCCACGGTCGAGGCCTGCGAGGGCGGCCTGCGCAGCCATCGGATCTCCGTCGATGCGCTCCAGCCCGGCGTCATCACGGTTCCGGCCGCCGTCGTCGCACTGAGCGACGCTCAGTTCGAGAGTGCGGCCTACGTGCGCGTCTGACGCGCGCACCGCCCGGGTGCACCCCACCGACTCCTAGCGTCGTTTGCAGATCTGCAACAGGACTCGCACAGCGCGCTTCCGGCGTGGTTCGTTGTCGGCATGAACACCGCATACGACGCGATCATCGTCGGCGCCGGCCCGGCCGGGCTCAGCGCCGCCCACTTGCTCGGAAGGGCCCGCCGCTCCGTCCTCGTCATCGACGGCGGCGAGCCGCGCAACAGATTCGCGAGCGCCATGCACGGCGTCCTCGGCATCGACAACCTGCCGCCCGCGGAGCTGCGCGCCCGGGGACGCGCCGAGCTCGAACCCTACGACGTCACCTTCCTCGATGGACAGGTCGACCGGGTCACCGCATCGGACGACGCCGTCACCGCCCACCTGACTCACCGCACGTTCACCGCCCGCGCGCTGATCGCCGCCACGGGCGTGACCGACGGCCTCCCCGACATCCCCGGCCTCGCCGAACACTGGGGCACCCGCGTCCTGCACTGCCCCTACTGCCACGGCTGGGAGGTGCGGGGGCAGCGGCTCGCGGTCATCGCGACGAGCACCATGAGCCCGTTCCAAGCGCAGCTCGTCCGGCAGTGGAGCGACCGGATCACCGCCTTCACCGCCGCCGCGGAGCCACTCGACGCCGAGACCGCACAGCGGCTCAGCGCCCGCGGCACCGCGATCGTCTCCTCGCCTGTGACATCCGTGACGGTCTCCGACGACGACGAGCTCCTCCTCCGCACCGCGGACGGCGCCACGACCGCCGCGGACGCGATCTTCCTCGGAACCGCCCTCCACCCGCGCGACGGATTCCTCCCGGGAGACCTCGTCCGCGTAGACACCGAGCACGGCCCCCTCCTCCGCACCGACCCCTCAGGCCGTACCAGTCACCCGCGGATCTGGGCCGCGGGCAACATCACCAACCTCGCCGCCAACGTCCCGATGTCCATGGGCGCCGGCTCGGCGGTCGGCGGGGCCGTCAACGCCTCGCTCATGTTCGAGGACACCCAGCGCGCCATCGCCGACCAGCGCTGACGATCGGACTATCGGATCCGTCCGGCGCGCAGTCGGTTGCCGGGAAATGTCCGCCGCGCCTGATTGGCTGGACCGATGGAGACATCCACGCTCGCCCTGATCGTCACCGCCGCGGTCCTCTTCGTCGCCCTCGTCGTCACCGCGTGGGTGATGAGCCGGCGCACCCGGCGCGCCAAGGACGAGCTCGCCGCGGCGCGCCAGGAGCACTCCTCGGAGGAGGGTGCGCTCACCGCTCGGCACGCCGGTGAGAAGCGAGAGCTCCAGGAGCAGCACGACGCGACACTCGCCGAACTGACCGTCCGGAACGATTCCCAGGCGCAGCAGCTCCTGGTCGCGCACGCGACCGAGATCTCCCGCCTGCAGGCCGAGCGCGATGCCGCGGTCAAGGCCGGGACCGAGTCCCAGCAGCTCGCGGGGCAGGGCATGCGGTGGGAGCTCGCCTCGCGCGAGCTGCTCGTCGACGCGTGCACCGCCGCAGGGCTCGACGCGATCATCGCGACGAACATCGTGTTCTCCCCGCACGACGACGAGGCGACTGCCCCGTACTGCGTGCAGCTCGACCATCTGATGATCACCGAGAAAGCCGTGGTGCTGGTCGACAGCAAGAACTGGAAGGGGCTCATCTTCGACGGCAAGAAGCCGTCATCGATGGCCGGCGCGCTGTCCATCCTGTTCGACGAAGCCGTCCTGCCGACGTCATACGCGATCGCGCTGAAGCGCGACAGCGCCGGATCCGTCACCGTGCGATCGAAGCTCGAGGGCGAGTCGCCGGCATTCCAGGTGCGGCAGCAGGCCCGACGGTTCCACGGTCACCTCGCGGCCCGGCACGGATCGGCCCCCTACGTGCAGACGTGCGTCTTCTACTCGCATCCGGACGCGCGGGTCTGGACGAACGGACTCGACGAGGGCGAGCGCGGCCGGGCGACGCGGATCGCCTCGGCCCGCACGATCCAGAAGGCGCTCATCGATGTGCAGGCGAACGGATCCGCAGCACCGACGTCGCATCAGCTCACCCAGCTGGTCGCGACCGTCCGCGAGCTCGGCGCCGACCTGCACGGCACGGGCCGGTTCGCCTCCGAGTTCTCCAGCCCGGTGCCGCTCACGTTCCGGGTGCCGCCGCGGTCGGCGCGGACGACCGATTCCGCACCGACGCCGACGCAGGACGGACCGCGGATGGCGGCCCGTCGGCGCGCGGTGGCCTGACCGGCCGCGTCGCGCTTAGCCGCGCCGCGCTTACAGCCCGTCGTCGAAGACCTGCGCCGACGTGTCCTTGGTGGCGTCGGTCTTCGCGAGCCGCTCACCGCGGAAGAACGCCGGATCCGCCTTGGCCTGCACGAACATCAGGATCACGCCGATCCCGAGGACGGTCACGCCGATGATCCCGACCAGCCCCACTCCGGCGATGTTGCTGCCGGATCCGGCGGACGGGTCCATCGCGTCGATCGTCGTCTTCACGAACACGATGAGCAGCAGGATCCCGCCGATGCCGGGAAGGACGATCTTCGAGATGACGGATCCCAGGCCCTCGCGGAACGCCGACTTGCGGAAGTACCAGGGACTCGCGAGCGCCGTGATGCCGTAGTAGAAGCAGACCATCATGCCGAGCGCGGTGATCGTGTCCCACAGCACGTCTTCGCTGATGAAGCGCATCACCGCGTAGAACACCGACGCGACCAGCGACGAGAGCAGCAGGGCGACGTGCGGCGACTTGTACTTCGGGTGGACCTTCTTGATCGCCGGCGGCAGCGCCCCGTAGTGCGACATCGCGAGCAGCGTGCGGGCGGGCGAGATCGCCGTGGAGTTGATCGACGCCATCGCGCTCACCAGGATCGCGAGCGAGAGCAGGATCGCCGCCGGCCCCATGACCGGGTGCGCGAGCGCCGCGAAGACGTTCTCGATGATCTCCGGGTTGCCGAGGCCGGTCGGCCCGTCGCCGAGCCCGGCGAAGGCGACGGTGGCCGTCGCGGTGCCGACGTAGAGGACGACGAGTATCCCGACCAGGATCATGGCCGCCTTGCTCTCTGTCGACAGGCGCCCCTTGGACGGTTTCGTCTCCTCGCCCATCGTCAGCACGGTGTCCCAGCCCCAGTAGACGAAGATCGAGACCGCGATGCCCGCCGCGAAGGCGCTGAAGCTCGACACCTCGAATGGGTTGAACCAGCTCAGCTCCGGCATCTTCGCCTGCTTGTTGGCGGGGTCTCCCGCGCCGACGAACATCGCGACGACGAACCAGACCATGACGGCCATCTGGAAGATCACGGTGATGTACTGGAAGATCTTCGTCGACGTCATGCCTCGGTACGAGATCAGCGTCGCGAGCGCCATGAAGGCGAGGCAGACGAGGATGTTGATGAACTTGTTCGCCGCCAGATCGGCGATCGACGGATCCCCGACGAGGATGCTGATCGACTGGAACAGGAACTCCACCGCGATCCCGGCGAGGTTCGAGAGTACGAGCACCGTCGCGGCGACGAGGCCCCATCCGGCCATCCAGCCGACCCACGGCCCGAACGCCCGGGTCGCCCAGGTGAAGGACGTCCCCGAGTCGGGCATCGCCGAGTTGAGCGCACGGTAGCCGAGCGCGACGAGCAGCATCGGGATGAAGCCCATGAGGAAGATGGCAGGCGTCTGGTAGCCGACCTCGCTCGCCGCGGGGCCGACCGCGGCCGTCAACGTGTAGGCGGGCGCGCAGGTCGAGATCCCGATCACGAGAGCACCGAGAACGCCGACGGTTCCCGTCGGAAGGCCCTTCTTGCTGATCCCGGTGACCGAGTCGAGGGTTCGCGTCGCCGGATCCGATGTGGCCTGGTCGTACTTCTCTGCCATGAGAGTCCTGCTTTCCTGCGTGGGTAGCGCGTGTGCGGCGGCGGTGAGCGGATCGGGAGCTCGTGACCGCGTGCCGCGATGTAACGACCTTATGGGTTGGCTGAATGGTTGTGGAATCCACTTTCAACAGGCGGGCGCCGACGGGCGCTCCTGACAGGTGCCGAGCACGAGTGCCGTGTGCGCCTTGACGACCCGGATCTCCTGGCCCGCGGGCGGACCGTCCAGCGTGCCGCGGATCGGGATCCAGCCACCGCCGAGATCGACATCCGCGGCGTAGGTGACGGTGACCGTGACGGTGTATCGGCCCGCCTCCTTGTAGACGTGGCTCGTGCTGGTGGGTGTGAACTGCGCCTGGCGGTTGGCATCCCACGCAGTGCCGGGCCCTGCGCTGTCTCGGCGTTCTCCGTCGCCGTAGTCGAAGGCGTAGTTCACCGGAGTGAAGCGGATGCTCAGCGCGCGTCCGAGGATCGTGCCGGGGATCGTCTCGCCCTTCGCGCTGCTGAGGAAGTTCGCGGGCAGGCCGACGACGGCGACATTGCCCGGCTCGCCGTCGACCGTCCCGGTGGAAGGGACGAAGCGGGCGAGGTCGGTGCTGGTGACGCTCCAGGCGGGAGTGCCGGGGTCTGCCGGCGCTGGCGCCTCGGTGGGCGGCGCATCGACGCGGATGCCTCCGAGGCAGCTCTGGAATTCGTGGTCGTCGTCGCGGCAGGTCATCGATACGCTGAGCGGGGGAACCGGACCTC
>JAITLM010000125.1 GCA_031277885.1 Microbacterium sp. | reverse complement strand
GCCCAGCGCAAGGTCGCCGTGCCCTTCGGGGTCACGGACCTGGCTCAGGCGGCGGCTGTCGCGTCCCTCGACGCCCAGGACGAACTCGCCGTGCGCATCGCCGAGGTCACCGCCGAACGCGACCGTCTGCACGACGTGCTCGTCGCCGCGGGGTGGCCCGCGGTGCCCTCCGAGGCCAACTTCGTGTGGGTTCCGGCGGGGGAGCGCTCCGTCGAGCTCGACGAGCTCCTGCACGGAGGCGCCGTCGTCGCCCGCACCTTCCCCGGCGAGGGCGTGCGGATCTCCGCCGGATCCGCCGAGGACATCGACCGTGTCGCGGCGGCCCTCGCCGCCGGCGTGACCCCGAGCTCCGCTCACCCCACTGCTGCCGTTCGCAAGGAGGCGACCGCATGACCACCGAAGTCCCGCTGACCACGACCACCACGAAGGGCCTGCATCCCGGGCTCACCCGCCGGCAGATCTCCATGATGGGGCTCGGCGGCGCGATCGGCGCCGGCCTGTTCGTCGGATCCGGCCAGGCGATCGGCATCGCCGGACCCGCCGTGATCGTGTCCTACCTCGTGGCCGGCACGATCGTCGTGCTCGTCATGGCGATGCTCGCCGAGATGGTTGCCGCGAACCCCTCGTCGGGCGCGTTCAGCTCCTATGCGCAGAAGGCCATGGGCCGCAGCGTCGGCAGCGCGGTCGGCTGGCTGTACTGGATCCAGCTCGTCGTCGTGATCGCGGCCGAGGCCACCGGCGCGGCCGGCATCGTCGCGCACCGCTTCCCCGGGCTCCCCGAATGGGCGTGGGTGCTGCTCTTCGTGCTCGCCCTCACGGTCGTGAACCTGCTCGGCGTGCGCAACTACGGCCGTTTCGAGTTCTGGTTCGCCGCGATCAAGGTCGCCGCGATCATCGCGTTCCTCGTCGTCGGCGTGCTCGCGATCGTCGGCCTGATCCCCGGCACCCCCGCCACCGGAATCGGCAACCTCGTCGACCAGGGCGGCTTCGTGCCCAACGGGATCGCCGGCATCGCCGGAGCACTGCTGATCGTCGTCTTCGCGTTCGGCGGCACCGAGGTCGTCGCGATCGCGGCGGCCGAGTCCGACGACCCGTCGCGCAACATCAGCCGGATCGTGCGCCAGGTGATGGTGCGGATCCTGGTGTTCTACGTCGGATCCATCTTCGTGATCGTCGCCGTGCTGCCGTGGAACTCCGAGTCCGTGCTCGCCGGCCCGTTCTCCGCCGTGCTGGACACGCTGAAGATCCCCGGCGTGGGGCTCGTGATGGACCTCATCGTCATCGTGGCGCTTCTGTCGGCCATGAACGCCAACATCTACGGCGCCTCGCGCATGGCGTTCTCGCTCGGCGAGCGCGGCCTCGCGCCGCTCGCGCTGACCCGCACGAGCGCCGCCGGCGTGCCCCGCGTGGCCGTGCTGAGCTCGGTCGCGTTCGGGTTCGTCACCGTGATCCTGAACTGGATGTTCCCGAACCAGGTGCTGCCCGCGCTGCTGAACGTGGTCGGATCCACGCTGCTGATCATGTGGACGGCGACCGCGCTCGCGCAGTTCATCCTGCGCCGGCGCGCCGACGCCGAGGGCACGCCGCTGCCGATGCGCATGTGGGGCTTCCCGTGGCTCTCGATCGTCACGCTCGTGCTGCTGGCCGCCATCATCGTGCTCACGATGTTCGACGCCAACGCACGCACGCAGCTGCTGCTCACGATCGGCCTCACCGTGGTGCTCCTCGTCGTGGCGCGCCTCACCCGCGGCCTGTCCCGTCCCGGAGTGCTCAAGGACTCCGCCGACGAGGTGTTCCGGAGCTGACGATGCGCATCGATGCCCTCGACGCGGCCCTGATCCGGCTGCTCACGGACGCGCCGCAGCTGCCCGTGCTGGAATGCGCACGGCGGCTCGGCGTGGCCCGCGGCACCGTCACCAGCCGTCTCGCGCGGCTGCACGAGCACGGCGTGATCGAGGGCATCGTGCCCCGCATCGACCCGCGAGGGTTCGGATACGCGCTCACCGCGTTCTGCCAGGTCGAGATCGACCAGAAGGTGGGCCACGACGACGTCGCAGAGGCGCTGGCGTCGGCGATCCCCGAGGTCGTGGACATGTACACCGTCACCGGGGCGAGCGACATGCAGCTGCGTCTGGTCGCGCACAGCGCCGAGCAGCTGCAGGAGGTGCTCGACCGGATCGCCCTGGTGCCCGGCGTCGCGCGCACCGCGAGCTCGATCGCGATGCGCACGCACCTCAGCGGCCGGGTGCTGCCGCTCGTGGAGCACGCGGCCCGGGGGTGAGCGGCGGTCCGGATCAGCCGCTGTTGCGCGGGTGCCGCCGGGCGGCCCGCTCGTTGCCGCGCCGGTAGTTCCCCGTCACCCGGGCCATGAGCAGCTGCGGATCCTGGCTCTGCACCTGGGTCAGGAACTCGGCGGCGCGACGGCCGCGCAGCGTGGTCGCGACCGCGCCGCGATGCGTGATGACGACGTCCTCGCCGCGCACGGCATAGGTGAAGCCCGAGGGTGCCGGCATGGTTCTATTCGTCGTTCCCGGTCCAGCCCTTGTGCCGGAACCACCACCACATGATCGCGCCCGAGATCACCATGGATCCGATGCCGAGCAGGAAGAAGGACCACGGCCCGGACAGCACGTGCGCGATCGACCAGTCGAAGTTCATGCCGAAGAAGCCCGTGAGGAAGCTCAGCGGCAGGAAGATCGACGCGATGATGGCGAGCTGCTTCGACGTCTCTCCCTGACGGTTCGCGACCGTGGAGAGGTAGAGGTCGGTGCATCCCGAGACCATCTCGTGATAGCCGTCGATCTCGTCCGTGATCCGGATCAGGTGGTCGTAGATGTCGCGGAAGTAGTCATGGCTGTCGGCTTCCAGCCCCGCCAGATCCGTGATGACCTCGGCCTGCCGGGCGAACAGATCCCGCATCGGGACGACGGCCCGGCGCAGCTTCAGCAGGAGGCGCTTGAGGCCGAACGTCTGCTGCAGCTCCTTGCGTCCGCCGCCGGCGACGATCGCATCCTCGAGGCCGTTGATCTCCTCGTCGAGGTCGCTGAGGATCGGGAAGTAGCTGTCCACGATCACGTCGATGATCTTGTAGACGTAGTAGCGCTCGGTCTTGGGGGCCGTGGAGTTCTCCAGCAGGGCGCGCACCTGGCGCAGATCCTGGAAGCGCTCGGAGTGCACCGTGACGATGAACTCGCCGCTGAGGTGGCAGTGCACCTCTTCCAGCGGGTGGTCGTTCTCGTCCTCGGGATGAAGCTCCACCGCGCCCTGCAGCACGAGCAGCGCTCCCTCGCCGTAGACGTCGAGCTTGGGGCGCTGCCCCATGCGCTGGGTGTCCTCGATCGAGAGCGGATGCCAGCCGAGCAGCGTGCCGAGCCGCTGGATCTCGTCCGCACTGGGGGAGACCAGGTCGAGCCAGAAGAACTCGCCCTGCCCGCGCAGCTGCGCGATGAGGGTTTCGTCGATGCTGTCGAGGATGCGCATGTCAGATCCAGGTGATCATCCAGTTGTGCGCCTGCCAGAACCACCACGGCACGGGCAGACCGATCCAGAGCGGGTAGAAGAACGCGCTCAGCAGCACGATCAGCACCAGGATCACGGCCACCGTGCGCTGCCCGGACTGCCGGCGGTGCCGCGGATCGCTCCGCTTCCCCGCGATGTCGCGCAGCGCCAGCGCGAGCGCGAGGATCAGGAACGGGGCCATCACCACCGTGTAGAACTGGAAGATCGTGCGCTCCGGGAA
The DNA here is from genome assembly GCA_031277885.1 of Microbacterium sp. Taxonomy (GTDB): domain Bacteria; phylum Actinomycetota; class Actinomycetes; order Actinomycetales; family Microbacteriaceae; genus Microbacterium. The sequence continues at coordinate 5,381 of JAITLM010000125.1, read as the reverse complement.
CGCCAGCCAGGGCAGGTAGGTCGCCGCGAGCCCGACGAGCGGGATCGCGTAGCTCCACGGCATGGGCGCGCGCAGCACCAGCCCGCGCACGAACCGCACGAGCAGATAGATCGCCGCGGCGACGCCCAGGTACCAGATCAGCGGGTTCGGGATCGAGGTGATGGTGCCGATGCAGTGATCCGTGCCGAAGCACGGCGCATCCTGCCCGCCGACCCAGAACGCGGTGGGACGGATCAGGAGCGGCCACTGCCAGGCGGGGCTCGCATAGGGGTGCGAGGAGGTCAGCCCGACGTGGAAGGCCAGGATGTCCGAGTGGTATTTGAACCACGACGTGAGCACGTTGTCGGTGATGTGGCGGTCGTAGCCGCCCGTGGTGAGGAACCAGCCGCTCCACGAGGCGACGTACACGGCCGCGGCGACCGGCACGAGCAGGACGAAGCTCGCGAGGCCCTGCCGGATCACGGCGTCGGTCGGCCACAGGGCGACCCCGGCGCGTCGGCGGGCGAGCGCGTCGGCGACCACGAGGTAGATCCCCGCGGCGGCGAGCACGTACGCGCCGGACCACTTCACCGAGGTCGCGGCGCCCAGGGCGACGCCCGCGGCGATCACCCACGGGCGGCGCCAGAACACGCGGCCCCACAGCGTCGGGTCGTCGCCGCGCTCATGCGAGGCACGGTCCTCGAGCCGGGGCATGACCCGCTGCCGGTCGTACACGAGGAACAGCATCCCGAGCACGATGAAGAACGTGAGGATCCCGTCCAGCAGGCCGATCCGGCTGAGCACGATGCCGAGTCCGTCGACGGCCATCAGCAGGGCGGCGATGCTCGCGACCGTGACCGAACGGGTGAGGGCCTTGGCCAGCAGGTAGACCACGAGCACGGTGAGCGTGCCGATGATCGCGGTCGAGATGCGCCAGCCGAAGCTGGATCCGGGTCCGAAGACGGCGATGCCGAGCGCGATCAGCCACTTGCCGAGGGGAGGATGCACGACGAAGGCCGCGGTGTCCTCGAGCGCGCTCGTGTCGCCCTTCGCGAACATCTCGTTCGCGCCGGTGCGCCAGGTCCCCTCATAGCCCTGCACCCACAGCGACCAGGCGTCCTTGACGTAGTACGTCTCGTCGAACACGATCGTGTGCGGATGCCCGAGCCCCACGATGCGCAGCACCGCGGCGAGGAGCGTGATGAGGGTCGGCGCGAGCCAGGACACGAGCCGGAGCCGGGCCGGATCCCCGAGCCAGGCGTCCCGCAGGCGCTCCCAGGCGGTGGGGCGGCCGTCGATGCGAGCGTCGAGGCCGGGCAGCAGAGGCGCGGTCACCCGCTCAGCCTATGCTGGGGCGGGTGATCATCCTCGCGGCCACTCCGATCGGAAACCTGGGCGACGCATCCCGCCGCCTCATCGAGGTGCTGGAGAACGCGACGATCATCGCCGCGGAGGACACCCGCACCACGCAGCGCCTGCTGCAGGGGCTCGGCATCGAGAACCGCCCCCGGCTCATCGCGCTGCACGACCACAACGAGAAGGTCAAGGCGGCGGAGCTGGCCGAGGCGGCGGAGGCCGAGGATCTGGTCGTGCTCAGCGACGCGGGCATGCCCACGGTCAGCGACCCCGGATACGGTCTGGTCGCGGCAGCCGCCGAGCGCGGCGTGACGGTGACCGTCATCCCCGGCCCGAGCGCGGTCGTCACGGCGCTCGCCGTGTCGGGCCTGCCCACCGACCGGTTCACGTTCGAGGGCTTCCTGCCGCGCAAGCCGGGGGAGCGCCGCTCCGCGCTGACCGCGCTCGCCGGCGAACCCCGCACGATGGTCTTCTTCGAGTCCCCGTCACGCCTCGCCGCGACCCTGGGCGACATGGCGACGGCGTTCGGCGAGTCCCGCCGCGTGGCCGTGTGCCGGGAACTGACGAAGCTCTACGAGGAGGTGCGCCGAGGCGGCGCCGCCGAACTCGCCGCATGGGCCGAGCAAGGTGTCAAGGGCGAGATCGTCGTGGTCGTCGCGGGCGCCGAACCCCGTGCGGTCTCCCCGGCGGACGCCCTGGCGCAGGTGCAGGCGCTCGTCGCCTCCGGCGTGCGCCTCAAGGACGCGTGCGCCGAGGTCGCCGCGGCCACCGGCCTCGGCTCCCGCGACCTCTACCAGGCCGCGCTCGCCGCACGCTGAATCGCTGGAACTGTCGCCGTCCGCTCGCCGACTGCACGGGTTGTTGTCGAGTGCATGGGGCGTTGGCGCGGAGTTCCCGTGCAGTCGACAGGATCCGGTGCGCTCGGTATGCGCCGCTGCGAGTGCACGGCTTGTTGCCGGGTGCGCGGGGCGTTGGTGCGAGGGCAGCGCGAGCCGGACCCAGTGCACGGGGTGTTGCCGGGTGCACGGGTTGTTGGCGCGGAGATCCCGTGCACTCGGCAGGATCTGGTGCGCTCGGGTTCGGGCAGGACGGAGTGGCGGGGCGACGCCGGAGGCCGTGCCGGGCAGGATGCTCGACGTGGATGACGACGAGGTGGCGGCCGCGTACGACGCGCGCGCGGCGGAGTACATCGCGCTGATCGGGAGCGTCGATCAGATGGAGCGCGCCGACGTCGCCCGCATCGGCCGGTGGCGGGACGGCACGACGGGCGCGTTGCTCGATGCCGGATGCGGCCCCGGGCTGTGGACGGTGTTCCTGGCGGGCCAGGAGTCCACGGCGGATCCGAGCGCGGACCAGGAGCCCGGCCCGATCCCGGACCTCGCCGCGGGCGAGGGAACCGGTCGCGCATCACGCCGCGAGGTCGTCGGCGTCGACCTGTCGGCCGCGTTCCTCGCCGCCGCCCGCGAACGGCATCCGGCACTGCGGTTCCTGTCCGCCTCGATGCGCGAGCTGCCGTTCCCGGACGGATCCTTCGGGGGAGTGCTGGCCTGGTACTCGCTCATCCACGTGCCGCCGGCCGAGCTGGCGGAGGTCGTCGCCGAGTTCGCTCGCGTGCTCGCGGTCGGCGGCCGGATCCTGATCGGCTTCTTCGACGGCGAGCCGCGGGAGCGGTTCGCGCACGCCGTCGCCCCGGCGTACTACTGGTCGGCCGAAGCGCTGACTCCGCTGCTCGAGAACGCGGGGCTGTGCGTGATCCGCTCGGAGCGCCGCGAGCGCGAACCCGGCGCCGCCGGCAGCGTCCGCCCGCACGGCGCGCTCGAGGCGGAGCGCATCCGTTGAGGCCGGTCAGCCGTGGCGGCCGGCCTGGTAGTCGTCGGCGTAGGTCTGCGTGTCGCCGATCAGCCCATCGCAGAACGCGGCGACATCCGGTCCGATGAGATCCATCGCGCCCTTGCCGTCCGCGACGCCGCCTTCGAAGAAGTCGACGAGGTCGCTCAGCAGATCGCCCTCCACGAGGGAGACCGGCCCGACCTTGAAGAGGTACTTCTGCAGCTCGTCGTAGACGATCCGGTAGTCCGGCGGCAGCGCCCGGACACGGGCCGTGTGTGCGCGCCACTGCCGCTTGCCCTCGATGATGTCCTGAATGCTCATGTCAGGCCTCCAACCTGTTCAGCCGGCGTGCGACGTTCCGGTTCAGCTGGGCGCGCCACCGATCGCGGTAGCTCTTGGCACCGTCATCTCCGACGACCGCGGCGCAGAACGCGGGAATGTCGTCGCCCAGCACCTCTTCGGCGCTCTGCCCGTCGGCCGACGTGGTCTCCAGCAGTCCCAGCACGCCGTCGGCGATCGGGGTGAGGTTGCGCCCGGTGACGTCGCCGTGCAGGAAGAGGTTCTTCGCGAACTCGTCCCAGGCTCGCCGGTAATCGTCGGGCAGCGCCTCGGCGCGGGCGGCGAAGCCCTTCCAGTCCTTGGTCAGATCGCTGCCGGTCACCTTCTCCCAGAAGTTCATGATCCGCTCTCCTTCAGTCGTTCGATCCGTGTCGAGACGAAGCGCCACTTCTCCCAGAACGTCGCGAGCTCCCGACGACCCGCTTCGTTCAGCGCGTAGAACTTGCGCGGCGGCCCGAGCTCGGACGGCTTCTTCGTCACATCGACGAGACCGCTCCGCTCCAGCCGCAGCAGGATCGTGTACACCGTCCCCTCGACGACGTCGGTGAACCCGAGATCGTTCAGGCGGCGGGTGATGGCGTAGCCGTAGGTCTCCTCGGACTGGATGACTGTGAGGACGCATCCCTCCAGCGTCCCCTTCAGCATCTCGGTCAGGCCGTCCATCGTGATCCTCGCGTTCGTACTCCGTGGCTTACTACTACGTGTCACAAGGTACCACTATATCGTGCCACTGACTAGCGAGTGGGTCCGTCATCGTCCGAACCGGGCCCCGCATCCCGCCTAGAATCGAACGCATGCCCGCAGGCGAGTCCTTCTACATCACCACGCCGATCTACTACCCGTCGGACGTGCCCCACATCGGGCACGGCTACACCAGCGTCGCCGTGGACACCCTCGCGCGCTGGCACCGCCAGTCCGGCGACGACACCTGGATGCTCACGGGCACCGACGAGCACGGCCAGAAGATGCTGCGCGCGGCGGCGGCCAACGGCGTGACCCCGCAGGAGTGGGTGGACAAGCTCGTCAGCGAGAGCTGGTTCCCGCTGCTGACGACCCTCGACGTCGCCAACGACGACTTCATCCGCACCACGCAGGAGCGGCACGAGACCAACGTGCAGGTGTTCTTCCAGAAGCTCTACGACGCGGGCTACATCTACGCCGGCGAGTACGAGGCGCTGTACTGCGTGGGCTGCGAGGAGTTCAAGCCCGAGTCCGAGATCGTCGACGGCACCGGGCCCTTCGAGGGCCTCAAGGTCTGCGCGATCCACTCCAAGCCGCTCGAGCTGCTGCAGGAGAAGAACTACTTCTGCAAGCTCAGCGAGTTCCAGGACCGCCTGCTCGAGCTGTACAAGACCGAGCCGGACTTCGTGCGCCCGGACTCGGCGCGCAACGAGGTCGTCTCCTTCGTCTCCCAGGGCCTCAAGGACCTGTCCATCTCGCGCTCCACGTTCGACTGGGGCATCCCGCTGCCGTGGGACACCTCGCACGTCATCTACGTGTGGGTCGATGCGCTGCTGAACTACGTCACCGCGGTCGGCTACGGATCCGACGAGGCCGCGTTCGAGCGCCGCTGGCCCGCGTACCACGTCGTGGGCAAGGACATCCTGCGCTTCCACGCGGTGATCTGGCCGGCCATGCTCATGGCGGCGGGCCTCGAGGTGCCCAAGGGCGTGTTCGCGCACGGCTGGCTGCTCGTGGGCGGCGAGAAGATGTCGAAGTCCCGCCTGACGGGCATCGCGCCGTCGGACATCATCGACACGTTCGGGTCGGACGCGTTCCGGTACTACTTCATGCGCACCATCGCGTTCGGCGGCGACGGGTCGTTCTCGTGGGAGGACATGGTGGCCCGCTACAACGGCGAGCTCGCCAACGGGTTC
>JAITLM010000122.1 GCA_031277885.1 Microbacterium sp. | reverse complement strand
GACAGCGCGTTGCCGGCGATCAGCGCGAGCAGGGTCGCCCAGACCGGCGCGAACAGGGCGAGCACGATGGCCGCCGCCTGGACGAGCGACAGGATGAGCGCCGCGGCGAGCGGGATGCGATAGATCGTGACGCCCAGCGACGCCGCGACCGCGAGCTGCGCGAGCGCGCAGATGATCGCGAGCGTCCAGATCGCGAGGTTGCCGCGCCCCGGCACGACGCGCAGCGGCAGGATCCCGAGGCGACGCAGCCCGGGGTGCGCTGCGGACTGCAGGCCCGGATCGGCCATACGGGATCCTCTCCACGATCGGCGGGTGGTCGGTTCCACCGTACGGGGTCTCTCTCCGCCGATGGGCAGTCCTCCCCATCCGATCCGCGTCGCGCGGTCAGCCTCGGCGGTTACGCTGGCAGGGTCGCGCGCGGCAGGATCGCGCGGCACCAGAGCTGCAGGGGGATCCGCACGTGAGCCAGAACAACGACGCCGCCGCCTTCACCGCGCAGACCCCGCCTCCGCCGGCGGGCATCGTCACTCCGCCGCCCGCGATGCCGCCCGCGCCGCCGATGCCGCCCGCGCCGAGCCTTCGCCGTGAGCAGCCCGTCGTGCAGGCCCCTGCGGCGAGCGCTCCGCCCGTGACAGCCCCTTCGGCAGGCTCAGGGACCGCGGCGCCCACGGCCCAGGAGGCTCCCGCCGACGCCAAGCCCGCCCCGACCGAGGCGGAGATGGCGCGCGCCCGGCAGATCCTCGACACCGTGTCGCAGGCGTACTCCGCCCGCATGGTCGGACAGGAGCGACTGCGCACGAGCCTGCTGCTCGCCCTCATGGCCGGCGGGCACATCCTGCTCGAGTCGGTTCCCGGTCTCGCGAAGACCACGGCCGCGAGCACCCTCGCCGACACGGTCAAGGCCGACTTCAAGCGCATCCAGTGCACGCCAGACCTGCTGCCGAGCGACATCACCGGCACGCAGATCTACGACGCCGCGAGCGGCACGTTCCGCACCGTGCTCGGCCCCGTGCACGCCAACTTCGTGCTGCTCGACGAGATCAACCGCTCGAGCGCGAAGACCCAGTCCGCGATGCTCGAGGCGATGCAGGAGCGGCAGACCACGATCGGCGGCGAGATCCACCGGGTGCCGCGCCCCTTCCTCGTGATCGCGACGCAGAACCCGATCGAGCAGGAGGGCACCTACGAGCTGCCCGAAGCGCAGATGGACCGCTTCCTGCTCAAGGAGATCGTCGAGTATCCGAGTCCGGCCGACGAGCTCGAGGTGCTCGCGCGCATCGATTCCGGCGCGCTGGATCCCGACCGGCACGCCAGCACGACGATCTCGCTCGCCGACGTCGAGCAGCTGCAGGACATCTCCTCGCGCGTCTACGTCGACCCCGCGATCCGCAACTACATCGTCTCGCTCGTGTACGTCACCCGGAATCCGGTGCCGTACATCGGGGAGACGCTCGGCGGCTACATCAAGTACGGATCCAGCCCGCGCGGATCCATCGCGTTCCTGCAGGCGTCGCGCGCGCTCGCCCTGCTCGCCGGCCGCTCCTACGTGATCCCCGAGGACGTGCGGAACCTCCGCCACCTCGTGCTCCGCCACCGCGTGCTGCTGACGTTCGAGGCCGAAGCGGAGAACGTGCGCAGCGAAGACGTCATCGACGCCGTGTTCGGCGCCGTGCCGACCCCCTGATCCCTCGAAAGGCTCAGGGACCGGAGGACACCATGGCCAGCCTGCTGACACCGGTGAAGGGCAAGCTCTTCATCGACTCGACGCGCAAGTCGACGCACGCGCTCGACGGCGCCTACGCGTCGCTGCTGCGCGGGCACAGCCTCGACTTCGACGACCTGCGCGCCTACGAGTACGGCGACCAGATCCGCGACATCGACTGGAAGGCCACGGCCCGGCTCGGCTCCCCCGTGGTGAAGCGCTCGCTCGCGTCCCGCATGCACACGGTGCTGTTCGCGGTAGACACCGGTCTCGCGATGACCGCCCTCGCGCACGATGAGAAGCCGAAGAAGGATCTGGCAATCCTCGCGGTCGGCGTGCTGGGGCTGCTCGCGCTGCGGCACGGCGACGACTTCTGCCTGATCAACGGTGATTCCCGCGGCGTCCGCCGGCGCGAGATCGGGCGCAGCGAGGCCGCGCTCGAGCACACCCTGCGCACGATCGATCGCGCGGTCGACGCCGCCTCCGCCCCGAGCGACCGCGACGCCCTGCTGTCGTACATCGCGCGCACGATCGCGCGACGCATGATCGTCGTCGTGGTCACCGACGACGCCCCCGTCACCGACGAGACCGAGCGGCTGCTGCGCCGCCTGCGCGTGCAGCACGACGTGCTGTGGATCACGCTGCGCGACGCCGAGCCCGTGCTGGACTCCCGGCCGGGCCCTTCATCGGGCTCAGGGACCGATCCGCAGCGCGCCCGCCGCGACGTCGCCACGCGCTGGGCGATCCCCGAGTTCCTGCAGGGCGATCCTGAGCTCGCCGCCGAGCTGCACGCGGCGGACGCGGCCGACATCGCGCACACCGAGGCGCTGCTGCGCCGGCTGGAGATCACGCACACCCCCCTCGCCGAGCAGGACGAGGCGGTCGGCGACCTCCTGCGGATGCTGGATGCGAGGTCGCATGTCCGGCGTGGATGAGCTGTACCCGCCCGCCCAGTACGGCTGGGGCTGGATCCTCCTCGCGATCGGGGTGCTCGCCCTGATCGCCGCACTCGCCTGGCTCGTCGTCGTGCTGACCCGGCCGCGCCGCGCGATCCCCCTCGCCGCCGCGCCCGCCCCGGTGCCGGGCCTCACCACGGACGTCGCGACCGTGCTGCGCGAGGAGTACCTCGGCACGATCGCGCAGATCGAGGCGGACTACCGCGCCGGCCTCACCGACGCCCGCCGCGCCAACCTCGACCTCAGCCGCGCGGTGCGCGGCTTCGTGAACGAGTACAGCGGCATCGAGGCTCCGGTGCTCGCGCTCGACGACCTCGTGCGCATGGGCGTGCACCCCGCGCTCATCGATGCGATCGGCCGCAACTATTACCCGAGCATCTTCCGGCGCAGCGCTCCGGTCGACCCGCTCGTCGGCGCCGACGCCGCCCGGACGGTGGTGACGACGTGGTACTAGCCGGCATCTGGATCCTGCTCGCCGTCGTGGGCGCCGTGCTCGTCGCGATCGTGCTCGGCGTGCTGCTCGGCCTGCGCCGTCGGGGCTCCGGATCGGCGACGAGCGGCGCCCCGATCGCGCGCGCCGAACGGATCCGCTCGCTGCCGGCGTTCCAGCGCGCGGTGCGCCGACGCCAGGCGGCGCTGGCGGGCATCGTCGCCCTCGGCGTGCTCGCAGCCGTGCTGGGTGGCGTGGTGGCGGCGCGTCCGATCGCTCAGAAGACGATCCAGCCCGTGTCCACAAACCGCGACATCATGCTGTGCCTGGACGTCTCCGGATCCATGACCGATGTCGACAAGGAGATCGTGTCGATCTTCGACAAGCTCGCCGACGGCTTCAAGGGCGAGCGCGTCGGACTCACGATCTTCAACAGCTCCGCCGTGCAGGTCTTCCCGCTGACCGATGACTACGCCTTCGTCCAGGAGCACCTGCGCAGCCTCATGAAGGGCCTCGACTACTCGACCGACGTCCCCGAGCAGTGGGTCGGCACGATGAACGGGGTCGGCGCGTCGCTCATCGGGGACGGCCTCGCCTCCTGCGCCCTGCGCTTCGATCACGCCGACCAGCAGCGCGCCCGCTCGATCATCCTCGCGACCGACAACGAGCTGAACGGATCCCCGATCGTCACACTGCAGGAGGCCGCCGATTACGCGGCCTCGAAGAAGATCCGGCTCTACACGATCAACCCGGTCGACGGCATCGACCAGCCGGACAGCAAGACCCTCGCCGATGCGGCCGCGACGACGGGCGGGAAGGCCTACGCGCTGCGCGCGACCACGACGGTCGGCGACATCATCGCCCAGGTGCAGAAGCAGGAGGCGACCCAGCTCAAGGGGCAGGCGACCGTGATCTGGGCCGACGTGCCGCAGCTGTGGATCGCGGCGCTGATCGTGATCGCGCTCGGATTCGTCGTGCTGCTGTGGAGGGTGCGCCTGTGATCCTTCAACCCGTCCTGGCACCGCTCCTGGTGATGCTGCTCGTGCTGCCCGTGCTGGGCGCCGCGGTCTGGATGCTCGTGGGCGCCATCCGCCGCGGCCCGTCCGCACGCACCGGCGCCGGACCCGTGATCTGGGCGCTGCGCGTCGTGCTCGTGCTCGCGTGCGGCGTGCTGCTGCTCCGCCCCGGCGTGCCAGGAGGGCACGTGCGCACCCTCGCCTCCGCCACCGACGTCGTGATCGCGATCGACACCACCGCGAGCATGGTCGCCGAGGACTGGAACACAGGCGGCTCGACGAAGGGCGGTGCCGCCGATCAGCGCATGACCGGCGTCCGGGAGGACGTGCGCCGCATCGCCGAGGCCTACCCCGGGGCGAGGTTCGCGCTCATCACCTTCGACGCGAACGCGGTCCTGCGGCTCCCGCTCACCACCGACACGGGTGCGCTCGTCTCGGCCGTCGAGGTGCTGCAGCCCGAGGTGACCCGGCAGTCCAAGGGCAGCTCGATCGGCATCGCGAACACGCTGCTCACGCAGACCCTGCAGAACGCGCAGAAGGCCTCGCCGGATCGGGCGCGGATGGTGTTCTACCTGGGCGACGGCGAGCAGACGGTCTCGACCGAGCCCGAACCGTTCGACAGCGCGAAGAAGCTGCTCTCCGGGGGCGGGGTGCTCGGCTACGGCACCGACGAGGGCGGACCGATGCGGGAGACGACCGGCGCGGTCGGCCCTTCGACAGGCTCGGGGACAGGTTCTGCGGGCGCCGGACAGTACATCCAGTACCAGGGCTCCGACGCCCTCAGCCGCATCGACGAGAAGAACCTGCAGCGGATCGCGTCGGAGCTCGGCGTGACCTACGAGCACCGTACGGCCGGCGCGAAGCTCACGCTGCCTCCCGCACCGACCTCGACCACGGCGTACCGCGAGGACGACCCGCTCACGCAGCCCACCGATCTGAGCTGGATCGTGGCGCTCGTGATCGTCGCGCTGCTGTGCACCGAGATCGCCCGCGCGACGATGCTGATCGTGCGGATGCGCGGACTCTCGGTGCGGCCGGCCTCGCCGGGAGGTGACTCATGACGGTCATCGACGACCCCCGCCTCGGGTCATCGAGCGAGGATGCCGCCGCGCACGCGCTGCTCGCCGCGAACCGGCGCCGCCGTATCGTGCGCCGGTGGATCGCGTGGGGCTCGCTGCCGCTGCTGCTCGTCGCCGCGCTCTTCGTCGGCAAGGTCGTGAGCCTGTACGCCTTCGCGTACCAGTCGATCGTCTCGTACGTCGCGGGGGACTACACCGGATCCGTGAGCGCTGCCGAGGGACTGAACCCGGCGAACTGGTTCGAGCCGTACAAGGCCCCGTTCGACCAGGGCGTGGGTCTCGCCGAGTCCGGAGAGCTCGCGGCAGGGCAGAAGAAGTTCGAGGAGTCGCTGAAGCTCGCGCACGGGCTCGAGGTCTGCGCCGTGCGCTTCAACCTCGCCCTGGTGCTCGAGCGCGAGGGCGATGCGGCCGCCGACGCGCAGCAGCACGCCACCGCGCTCGAGTTCTACGCCCAGGCCCTGCAGGTGAACGCGGACCGGCCGAAGGAGTGCGACAGCGCTCAGGCGCAGGAGCAGTCGCCGGATCCGCAACGGGACATGAGCCAGTCGAACAAGGACCAGCAGGATCGCCTGCAGCAGAAGCAGCAGGACCAGCAGCAACAGCAGCAGAACCCCGACCCGCCGAAGCAGGATCCGCAGAGCCCGCAGCCGAAGCCCGATCAGGGCAAGCTCGACGAGCTGCAGCAGAAGCTGCAGCAGGGCGAGCAGGACCGCCAGCAGAACCAGAAGGGCGACCAGGGGGGCGGCAGCAGCGGGACGGACAAGCCATGGTAGAGCGCAACGACCCACCCCGGTACGTGTCGGATTCCGCCGGAGCACCGCCCGTACCACCGCCCGGCGGATACCGCGGCGCGCGGCGCGCCCTGCTCGGCTCCGCGGTTCCGCTCGCGCCCTCGGCCGCTCCGTCGGGGCCGCCGAGCGCCCTGCGAGGGGCCCAGGGACCGGCCGCCGCCGACCGAGACGCCACCCGGCGACCCGGCGAGAACGCCCCGCTCCCGGCCAGGAGGAGCCCGCTCGGCTGGATCGCCCTGTGCGCCGCGATCGCCTTCGCGGTGCTCATGGTGATCCTGCTCGCGATCGGCGCCGCCGACGCGTTCTTCGGGGCGACCATGCTCGTGCTGCAGCTCGTGGTGCTGGGCGTCGTGATCGCCGCGCTGGCGACCAAGGCCGGACGCGTGCTGGGCGCCGTCGCGCTCACGATCGCCCTCGTCCTGAACGTCGGCACGATGGGCGCGCTGAGCGCGATCCGCGTCGCCGCGACCGGATCCTACGACGGGCACAAGACCGACAAGCAGAAGCTCTGGGAGGCCTACCCCGGGGTCAAGGGCCAGGATCCGAACCAGTACCTGCACCAGCAGTCCCTCGAGCAGCTGCAGCTGCTGGCCGACGAGACCATGGCGGATGTGCGCGCGCGCCTGACCGCCGCATACGGCCTGCAATGGGTGAAGTCCGCCGACGCGCAGGAGCGTCCGGAGCGCAACGGCTACGGCGGCGAGTCGATGCTGGTGCGCTTCACCTCCGACACCTGGGCCACGACGACCCCGGTGACCGGCTATGCGCACAAGCTCGAGGTCATGCAGACCGTCGAGTCGGTCATCGCGCAGCACGGCTGGCGGAGCATGGTCGCGTTCAACGACCCGAGCAGCGGGGTGGATCCCGCGATGATCTCGAAGATGTACGGGGGCGCCACCCCCGAGTCGCAGGTGGACTGGGAGTGGTTCAGCGACGACCAGCCCGATCCGGGCTGGTTCTACGCCGACATCACCGACCTCGCGAACGACACGACCGGCGAGTACCGCACCTCGCGGGAGCAGACGTCCCAGCGCACAGGCGAACCTCTGGAGGGTCTGCGTCTCACGGTCGTCGGGCGCTACATGCTGAGCGAGAAGAAGGTCGACGATTTCAGCAAGGCGCTGACCCGCTACCCCTGAGCCGCAGACGGCGCCTCGCCGACGGGTCGCGGATCCGCGGGATCGCCGTCGGGGAGGTCAGCGGGCGTGACGTGCAGCCGGCCGATCGCCCGCAGGACCACCTGGAGCCGGTCGCGCACGCTCCACTTGACCATGACCCGGCCGAGGTGGGTCTTCACCGTCCCCTCGGACACGTGCAGGGCCGCCGCGATCTCGCGGTTGGTCATCCCCGTGCTCAGCAGCCGGACGATGTCGCGCTCGCGCGGTGCGAGCGATTCCGTGTCGTGCAGGTGCGCGGCTGCCCGGTCGACCGGGCACCGGGCGACGTGCGCGACGAGCAGATCCATCATCCCGCGCGACAGGAAGACGCGTCCGCCGGCGACCTCGGTGACGGCCGCGACGAACTCGTCCGCATCCGCGTCCCGTCCCACGATCCCCCGAACGCCGGCCTCCAGGAGTGCGGGCACGACCTCGAACCTCTCGCTCGTCGTGAGCACGACGACCGGGGCCTTCCGCCCTCCCGCGGTGAACGCGGCGATCGGGCCGGGATCGAACGGCCCCGAGCCGGAGCCGGAGAGGTCGTAGACGACCGCGGACGGCCGATCCGGGACTCCAGGAGGGATCTCCTCGAACGACTTCGCCGCGGAGACGTCGAGCACGCCCTTCTCGCCGAGGAGGGTCGAGAGCGCCGCGGCGAGCAGGGTGTCCGCGGACACGATCGTCACGTGCGGCGACGCCGCCCGCCCGTCCGAGAACACGCTCACGGACGGATCCCCTTGTTTCTGGACACCGGTCACTAATACCCCCCGCCTCAATGTAGCGTGTGCTGTCCGATATGTTGCGGCTCCCCTGTCCCCTCTTCGGAGGACAACCGCCTCGCGGCTCGATCGCCGTGCTCACTCGGCGCGCGCGGCGCGTCGGCCCGCGAGCTCGCGGAGCGCGGCCCCGTCGCCCGCGGGGAGGACGAGTCCGACGACGTGCCCGAGCGCGACGAGCGTGACGAGGAGGACCGGCACCGGCGCGACCGGGAACAGCACCCACAGCGGCAGCGCCGCGACCACCGGGGCGATCGGCCCCGCGACGACGACGGCGGCATCGCGCGCGCTCGTGCCGGTCAGGCGGACGAGCCGGCAGGACGCCCCGCGGACGACCATGACCGCCGGTGCGCGCCGGCCCATCAGGAGGCGATAGGCGACGACGTGCCCGACCTCGTGCACGAGGACCGAGCCGAGCAGCACGAGGCCCATGATCGCCACTGCGGCCAGCCCCAGATATCCGGTCGCGACGCCGATCACGAGAGCGCCGCCGAGCGCGCAGAGGAACAGGCCCATCCCCGCGCCGAAGTGCCCCAGACTCGCGAGAGCCGCGGCGAAGACTCCGGCGGGAAGCGGCTTCGCGCCGGTCGTGAACCACGGCGGCACCCGCCACGCTCTCGTGCCGATGGAGACGAGCAGTTCGTCGCTGCACAGCCCGAAGGCGGCGGCCTCGGGCGAGGAGGCCTCCCGCCGCAGTCCGAGTTCCGGACACTCGAAGTCCCCGTCCACGAGGCGGACTCCCCGACGGCGGACCCGGCGGATCCTATGCACGGCCGGGCTCGCGGGAGGCATGACGTCCTGCGACCACGGCGAACAGTGCGGCGAAGACGATCGCGACCGCCAGGATCAGCAGCCGATCGGTCCCCGGCGCCGCGCCGCCGGTCGCCCAGCCGATCACGAGCGTCGAGGACATGTAGAGCAGCGCGAGCAGGAACCCGCCCACGGTGGCGGAGAGCGGCTGCTCCTCGCTGTACGGGATCACGGCCCCGCAGAGCAGGGCGGCCACGAGCCCCAGCAGGCAGCGCAGCAGGACGTCGGGCAGCTGCGAGACCGGGATCAGCCCTATCGCCAGAACGGCGATCAGCACCGGCACGGCGAGGCCGGCTCCCGCTGCCGCCGCGGCGAGCGCCTTCGGCCACCGCCACGGCGCCCTGGCCCCTGCGGCGAGCGTCGGGACCCAGTGCACCGCCATCGTCCGCCCCACCGACTGCACGGCCAACACGAACGGCAGCACGGGAAGGGCGCCGGCCAGCGCGGGCACGATCAGCATGGCCGCCGGGGCCTGCCGGAGGGCGGCGACCACGACCACGCCCAGCGGAAGCAGCAGGGCCGTGGTGAGGTACTGCGGATTCCGGACGGCGACGAGGAGCTCGACCCACAGCCGCCCGCACCAGGCGTTCCTGGCGAGCGGCCGGGAACCGCGCAGCACGGGCGTGCCGGCGCGAGCCCCCTCCGGGCCGCGCTGACGGGAGCCGGCCCAGAGCACGAGCGCGGCGAGCAGCATCCAGACCGCGACCGCGACCGCGGCGCCGATCTCGAAGGAGACCGCCGCCCGGGCGAAGAACCGCGCGGGCAGGAGCTCGGCGGGCGACCATCCCGTCACGACCGTCGACGGCGGCGCGAGGATGTCCGGCACGGTCGCAGCGAGCACCACGGCGAGCGAGAGCGCGCCCGCGAAGGTCGAGGCGTACGGTGCCGGCAGCCGCACCCCGGCACGACCCGCGGTCTGCAGCAGCGCGAAGAGCCCGACCGTCAGCAGGAGCACGGCCGAGAGAAGGAGCACGTAGGAGACCAGCCCGAGCGCGATCCCGCCCGCGCCGGGACTCGTGCGGACGATCACCACGACCGAGGTACTGGTGAGCGCGGCGCTGTACAGCAGCCCCGCGGCGAGCACGGGAACCAGCTGGCCGATCCTGGCCTCCGCGCGGCTGACCGGGAGCAGATCCAGGAGGTTCTGCAGCGCTGTCCGGGCGGGTGCCGACACGCACAGCACCACCGCCACCAGGCCGGCGGTCAGCGCGGCCGCGGCGAAGGTCGTGCGCAGCATCGAGGACCGGAGCTCCGCGGGGACCTCCGCGGTCAGCTGCTGCCCTGCCACCACGGCGAGCGCGAGTCCGAAGAGGGCGGCCACGACGCCGCCGAGCGACGCACCGATCCGCACCGCGCGCGTGGTGGTCCCCAGGATGCGCGCGACCTCCCTCGTCCACAGCACCAGCGAAGCGGCGCCGACCGCGCCGATGCGGCGGAGGCCGTTCATCCGGACGTCCTCACTCGGCGACGCGCGCTCGACGTGTGCGGCGACCGACGAGCATCCGCACGAGGACGTACACGACCGCGATGGCGACGGCCGCGAAGATCATGCCGACCGCATCCGGCACGAAGTTCAGGGCCACGGCGCCGTTCTCCCTCGATCTCCAGATTCGGATGATCCCCGGTACGGCGACGTCGCCGCTGGTGAAGAAGGCCATCACCAGCGCTCCGACGATGGCGAAGAAGACGGTGCACACGCCGATGGTGCCGCCGGCGAGGCAGTGCAGGAGGAATCGGATGCCCGCGGTCATGGGGGCCCTTTCGTTCGATGTGGATGTCAGGGGAAGATCGTGGCGATCCGCTCCGCCCGCCGTTCGGCATCGTCCCGACGGCCGGTGACGTGCAGGAAGAGGTCCTCGAGCGAGTGGCAGGCCGGCGCGTCCGCGATCAGGCGGGCCGGTGGGCCGGCTGCGACGACCCGACCGCGATCGATGATGGTGACCTCGTCGCAGTCGCGTTCCGCGCGGATCATGTCGTGCGTGGCGACGAGCACGGCGCGTCCCCCTCGCGCATAGGCGAGGAGGAGGCGCCGCACCGCCGCGGCCGCGTCGGGATCGAGACCGCGGAACGGCTCGTCGAGCAGGAGCAGGGAGGGCTCGTGCATGACGGCCGCGACGAGCTGCAGCTTGCGCTGCATCCCATGGGAGTACTCCGCGACCGCGGAGGGGAGATCGGCATCGATGCCCAGCGCCTCGGCGAGTGCGAGGGCGCGCCCCTCGTCGTCCCTGCCTCGCAGCGCATCGTGGAGGCGGAGATACTCGCGCCCGGTCAGCACGCCGGGGAGCGGGAGGTCGTCCGGCGCGAACCCCAGTTCCCTCCGGCTCCTCTTGTCCGCGACGTCGACCCCGGCGATCCGGACGCTCCCCCGGCTGGCAGGCACGAGGCCGGCGATGATGTGGAGCGCGGTGGTCTTGCCCGAGCCGTTCGGTCCGAGCACGCCGTGGATGCGTCCCGGCGGCAGCGTGAGCGAGACGTCCTGGAGCACCGTCTTCGCCCCGTAGCTCTTGGTGAGCGCCTGCGCGCTCAGCACCGCCGTCCCCATGGTCTGCGCCGTCCCTCTAGGAGTGGCAGTACATCTTCCAGGTGCCGCCCTTCTGCCACGCGGGCATGTCCACGGCCGGCCATCCCCCCTGGCTCCGGCAGTAGATGAACCACGCCGTGAAGAGTCCCAGGGCGATCACCACGGCGATCGCGATCACGATGATCCACCAGAAACCGTCCTGACGGACCGTCAGCGACTCGTTGAGCCGCTCCCTCCCCCTCTCGATCGCGCCGGCCAGGTTGTTCTGCATCGACACGGTCGCAGCTGTCAACGACATGCGGCCTCCTTCTCTCGTACGGACCAGGGCCCCGGAGCGATCGGATCCGATCCGGGGTGCTCCGATGCTAGGAACGGGCGCGGCGCGGGCGCGTCTGCCTTTCGTCTCGACCTGCGGCGCCGTTCGCCCACATCCGGCGCGACCACCCGCCACCCCGAGGCGCCCCGGAGTCCCGGGGGATGCGCCGACCGTCTCGGCACGATCTTCTGCTCGGACGGGCGCGCCGATATCTTCGAGGAATGCACACGCCTCTGCCGGAGCAGACCTTGACCCGCCCCGCCCGCTTCGCGATCGGCACGAGGACGTGGTCGATCGTGCGCCTGGTCGGAGCGATCGCGATCCTCGCCGCCGTCGTAAACCAGCTCATCGTGACCCTGGGCATCGCGCTGCAGGCGACCACCCCCTACGCCGCCCATGTGCCGACGGTCGTCGCGAACTTCCTCAGCTTCTTCACGATCGAGTCGAACGTGCTGTCCGCGATCGCGCTCATCCTTGCCGCGATCTGGGGGCTGCGCGTCGCCGCGTCGTCCCCGACCGGCGGAACCCCCGCGGTCGAGCCGCGCTGGCTCGCGATCCTGCTCGCCTGCACCTCGACCTACATGATCGTCACCGGCATCGTCTACAACACCCTGCTGCGCGGCATCGAGCTGCCGCAGGGCTCCACGGTCGCGTGGGCCAACGAGATGATGCACGTCATCGGCCCGCTCCTCCTGCTCGCCGACGTGCTGCTCGCCCCGCGCCGGCGCTGCCTCGGCTGGGGCGTGCTCGGCGTCATCGCCGCCTTCCCCATCGTGTGGGCCGTGTACACGCTCGTCCGGGCGAACCTCGTGATCAGCCCGCGCACGGGCGAGACCGGCTGGTACCCCTACCCGTTCCTGGATCCGCGCCTCGTCCCCGGCGAGTACCTCGGCGTCGCCGGCTACATCGTCGGGATCGCCGTCGCGATCCTGGCCGTCGGCGCCGGGGTGATCTGGGTCTCCCGCAAGCGCGGTCGCTGACAGAGCGGCGCGGACTGCATTCAGACCGCGTGCCGGTCCAGTGGCATTCCACCCCGTCGAAACCCGCGAAACGCCGCCGATAGACTGGATCCCATGTCCAAGGTCCTCCAGTCCCTGCCCGTCGGCGAGCGCGTCGGCATCGCCTTCTCGGGAGGTCTCGACACCTCCGTGGCCGTCGCGTGGATGCGCGACAAGGGTGCTGTCCCGTACACGTACACGGGCGACCTCGGCCAGCCCGACGAGGACGACATCGCCTCGATCCCGGGGCGTGCGCTCGAGTACGGCGCCGAGGACTCGCGCCTCATCGACTGCAAGACCGCGCTCGTCGAGGAGGGCTTCGTCGCCCTGTCCTGCGGCGCGTTCCACATCCGCTCCGGCGGGAAGACCTACTTCAACACGACGCCGATCGGCCGCGCCGTCACGGGCACGCTGCTCGTGCGCGCCATGAAGGAGGACGGCGTCGACATCTGGGGCGACGGCTCCACCTACAAGGGCAACGACATCGAGCGGTTCTACCGCTACGGCCTGCTGGCCAACCCGCGCCTGCGCATCTACAAGCCCTGGCTCGACGCCGACTTCGTGACCGAACTGGGCGGACGCCAGGAGATGAGCGAGTGGCTCGTCGCGCACGGCTTCCCGTACCGCGACTCCGCCGAGAAGGCCTACTCGACCGACGCCAACATCTGGGGCGCCACGCACGAGGCGAAGACCCTCGAGCACCTGGACGTGTCGCTCGAGACCGTCGACCCGATCATGGGCGTGAAGTACTGGGATCCCTCCGTCGCGATCGAAGCCGAGGACGTCACGGTGACCTTCGCCGGCGGCCGCCCCGTCGCGCTCAACGGCGTCGAGTTCACGGATCCGGTGGAGCTCGTGTTCGAGGCGAACCGCATCGGCGGCCGGCACGGCCTCGGCATGAGCGACCAGATCGAGAACCGCATCATCGAGGCGAAGTCGCGCGGCATCTACGAGGCCCCCGGCATGGCGCTGCTCTTCATCGCCTACGAGCGCCTCGTCAACGGCATCCTCAACGAGGACACCCTCGCGACCTACCACGAGCAGGGCCGGCGCCTGGGCCGCCTCATGTACGAGGGGCGCTGGCTCGAGCCGCAGTCGCTCATGCTGCGCGAGTCGATCCAGCGCTGGGTCGGATCCACGATCTCGGGCACCGTCACGATCCGCCTGCGCCGCGGCGACGACTGGACGATCCTCGACACCGTCTCCCCCAACCTCTCCTACGGCCCGGAGAAGCTGTCCATGGAGCGCGTCGGCGACGCCGCCTTCGGCCCGGTCGACCGGATCGGCCAGCTCACGATGCGCAACCTCGACATCGCCGACTCCCGCGCACGCCTCGAGCAGTACGCCGGCCTCGGCCTCGTCGGCGGTGCGACGGGCGAGCTCGTCGGCCGTGTGACGGCCGGCGAGTCCGCCGAGATCGCGGCCTCGGCCGAGGGCACGGCCCTCGCCGGCACCGAGGAGGCCCTGGCCGACGCGGTGGACGCGGCGAGCGAGGGTGCCGCATTCGACGCCGGCACGGACTGAGCGCGCAGGGCTCATCAGCCCTCGACGAATCGATCCAATCAAAAAAGCAAAAAACTTATCTTCACAAAAGATCAGTGATAAGCTTTTGCCCATGATCGCCGTGATCCTCGACATCGTCGGCTCCCGCAGCCTCGACGACCGCTCGGACGCCCAGCACGCGCTCGATGACGCGATCTCTCGCGTCGAGGCCGACAGACCTCTCGCAACGACTCCGCTCCGGCCCACCGTGGGGGACGAGCAGCAGGGCCTCTATCCCACGCTCGACACCGCGCTCGCGGCGCTGACCCTGCTGCGGCTCGCGCTGCCGGAGGGGATCGACTGCCGTTTCGGCGTGGGCATCGGCCCTGTCGAGGAGATACCCACCGCTTCGGGAGCACTTCCGGAGGGGCCGGGGTGGTGGGCGGCGCGGGCCGCGATCGAGCGCACCCACGCCCTCCAGCGCCGCACCGTGCCGGGCGCGCGCACCTGGGTCGTCGCGCACGACGCCGAGGACGAGGCGACGCACCTCCTCGCCCGCCAGGCGAACATCGCGCTGCTCACCCGCGACCAGCTCATCACCGACATGAGCGCCCGCACCCGCCGGCTCACGTACGGCCGCTGCCTGGGCGTCATGCAGCGCGAGCTCGCCGCCGCCGAGGGCATCACCCAGCCCGCCGTCTCGCAGGCGCTCGCCTCCTCCGGCGCGGGCGCGGTGATCGAGGGGCTCCGTCTGCTCCTGGCCTGAGCGCCCGCCTCAGGGACCGCGCGTCTCTTCGCGTTCGCCACCCCGGAACGCTCCTGGGGTGGTTCCGGTGCGGTGCCGGAAGTACTTCGAGAAGTTCGCGGCATCGTCGAAGCCGAGCCGTGCAGCGATCGCGGCGACCGCGATCTGTTCATGGGCCAGGAGACGTTTCGCCTCGAGGATCACGCGACGGTCGATGAGTCCCTTCGCGCTGGTTCCCGCGTGCGCCCGCGCGAGCCGGTTGAGCGTGCGCTCCGAATAGCCGAGGCGCCGCGCGTACCAGGCCGTCGTGCGATGCTCCGCGAAGCTGCGCTCGACCTCGTCGAAGAACCAGTGGAATGCCTCCGGCGGCTCCGCCTCCGGCACGGCGCGCGTCGAGGTCGTGCCGGCGAGGGCGAGCAACACCGCTGCGAGCGTGTGCCTCGCGGCGTCGGTCGACGCCCGCGGGGCGATCGCCGGGGCGCCGGGAGGTTGCGTCGCGAGTGCGGTGAGACCTGCGAGCAGGACGGCGAACGCCCCGCCCCCGGACGCCGCGCCCGGCCAGTGGTTCTGGGAGAACCCGCCGAGGGATCGGAGCAGCGCGACGGTCTCCGGGGGGAGGGCGATGGGACTGAACATGACGACGGCCCCTTCGAGTCGACGCATGTCTCCCCAGAGCTGCACCTGCCCGAGATGCACCCAGAGGACGTCGCCGGCGGAGAGCGCGTATCGGGCGAAATCGACCTCGTGCGTGCTTTCGCCTCGGTCGATCGCGAGCAGCAGCTCGAAATCGGGGCGTTGCAGTGCGGCGAACTCGGCAAGGCCCGCACGGGTGCGGATCCGGTCGATCGTGGTCACCTCGATCGACGAACGCTGCGGATCCGCCGGGCTGTACGGGATCCGCCTCACCCCCGATGTCCGAAATTCACCATGTTCTGTCCCAATTGGACCGTGTTCTCCGCCCGCCATGAGCATAGTTTTACAGCAAAGGGAGTGACGGGTCCCAGACATTCACCGCCATTCCCCTTCCCCCTCGAAGAGAAAGCTACGCAGAGAAACGACATGACCGAGCTCACCATCACCGTCCTGGACGCACCGGCGTCGTCCCTGCACAAGACGAGCGTGCTCGTCACGGGAGACACCGAGGCGGTGCTCGTCGACGCGGGGTTCACTCGCGCGGATGGGCACCGGATCACCGCGGCGATCCTCGACGCCGGCAAGACTCTGACCACCGTCCTCGTGACCGGCGGCGACCCTGACTTCTACTTCGGCGCCGAGGTCATCGCGGACGCGTTCCCTGACGCCCGGTTCCTCGCTCCGAGCGACGTGATCGCGCACATCCGGCACAGCTATGAGGGCAAGCTGCAGGCCTGGGCGCACCTGGGTGCGAACCTGCCCACCCGCCTCGTCGAGCTGACCGCTTTCGACGGCGGCGAGATCGCCATCGACGATCGCAGCATCGAGCTGCGCAGCGCCGGCGACGACCTCGGTGATCGCCGCTGGTTCGTCTACGACGCCGCGCAGCGCGCGGTCTTCGGCGGGATCCTGCTGTTCGAGGGCCTGCATGTGTGGACCGCCGACACCGCGACCTCCGAAGCCCGCAGCCGCTGGCTCCGCGCGCTCGACGCACTCGAGTCGCTGGACCCGGTCTTCGTCGTCGCCGGCCACCGCGTCGCGGACGCGCCGACCGACCGCACCGCCATCGAGTACACCCGCGCCTACCTGAAGCGCTTCGAGGACGTCATCGCCGCGTCCGCCGACGCTGCGACGGCCGAGCAGACACTGCTCGCCGAGTACCCCGAAGCCGGGTTGCAGATCGCCGCGTCGCTCGGCACCAAGGTCGCGAAGGGAGAGATGTCATGGGGCTGAACGAGCCGACCGAACCCGCGGACGTCGTCCGCAGGCAGTACCTCGCGTCGGCCGCGGGCGATCTCGCAGCTCTGCGAGCGACGCTCGCTCCCGACGTGGAGTGGACCGAGATGGCGGGCTTCCCGCTCGCCGGCACCTATCGCACCCCCGACGGCGTCACCGCGAATGTGATGGAGGTGCTGGGACGGGACTGGACCGGCTGGACCGCGCACGACGACACCTACGTCGTCGACGGCGAGAACGTCGTCGTCCTGGCCCGCTACACCGCCCGCAACAACGCCACCGGCAAGGATCTGAACGTGCGGGTCGCCCACCACTTCGTGGTGCGAGGCGGACTGATCGTGCGCTTCGAGCAGTTCGTCGACACCGCCCTCGTCCGCGACGCGATGGGCTGACCTCAGCCATCTCCCCGAGGAGGGCACCTCGTCGCTCTCCACGGGATCCGCCGCACTCAGAGTCGCGCCGACTCTCCTGCGATCACTTGCTCTTTGCCACGAGGTCACGTAAGCAACACGGACGTGCCGGGTGGGTCGATTTCTCGGCCTGTCCGACACGTCCGTTCTGCGGTTGGGGTTCAGGTGAAGAGCAACGCCCGGTCGATCGCGAGGTTGCCGATGATCGTGACGGTCACGACGCCCACGATCCCTGCGATCGGGATCCAGTAGACCCATCTAGGCTTCCAGATCATGTAGACGGTGAACAGGAGTAGCGTGCTCACGGTCACGACGATGGCGGTCGCCGATCCGGTGTTGTTGATCGCTTCTTCAAGCTGAGACCAATGGCATGACGTGTCGCAGTGCGGAACCTCGATACGTCGCCACATTGAGTAGAAGGTCGCTGCGGTCGCGACTGCGAGCTCAACTACCCACAGGACGACCGCGGTGCGGAAGGTCGTGCGAGCTTCTACGTTGGACATGATCTGAGCCTAGTTAACGCTCGTCATCATGTAGTAGATGTGGTTCCACGCGTCGCCGGTGAATTGGCCTCCGTAGCTGTTGTGCACCGCGTCCGAGCCGCCGGTCGCGCACCAGTAGTCGTTCGAAAGGCAGTAGGAGCGGATTCGATAGACCCACTGCTTGTTCGGGTTTGAGCTGCCCTGGGGCCACCACCAGACCCGATAGCTGTTCGCGAGGGTGTCAAGCTGGCTTTGCGAGCGCCCGCCGAAACGGCCGTTCGCGTAGCTCTCGGAGAACACGGAATTGATGGGCTGGTTGACCGTGAACTGTGGGTCGCCATACACGATCACGGCGCGGATCATCGCCTTCGCTGCAGGCGTGAGGCTACCGGCGCCGACGACAGGGTCAGCCAAGGCCTTCAGCACCACCGCAGCCCCTTGCGAGTGCCCCAGGAGTACAACAGCGGGGGCGTACACGCCGCACGCGGTCGAGAGGTAGTTCAGCTCGTTTACGAGGTTCATCGCACCGATGTCGACACTTGAGAAGTACGTGTCGCCGCCGGCGGGATAGACCAGGCCCGCGCGAAACATCGGGATGTCCGATGCGCCGATCTGGTTCATGAGCGAGTCGAACTGAGGGCCCCATCCTCCACTCGCGTAGAGGCGTCCCGAGTGCTGGGTGCCGGAGCCGGGGTCCGCGAAGGTGCCGCGCACTCCGATGACCACGCCGTACGTGCATGGGTTGCTCGTCCAGGCCGCCTGAGCCGGAGCTGCGGCCGTGATCGCGATGCCTCCGGCCATGGTCAGAGCGGCGAGGCCTGCCAGAACACGCCGCCATCGCTCCCCCCGCCGTCTCTTCGGCGAATGAACGGCCGCCACTTTCAGGAAATTCAGCATGTCGTACAGGCCTTTCTGTAGAGCGAACTGGATCCTTAATGGGTATTCCCGCTTTCACCCTTGGACCAGGACTTCTAATGGCTTGCGGCACGCCGAACGAAGTAACTATTATTCGCCCGCTTGCGCCGACGTGCGGCGCGGGCTCAGTATCCTCACCGACTGTTGCGCTTCTGCCTGCGGATGCATGAGGATGACCCCCATGCCGGGGGGAATAACGGGGGCCGTTGACGACGCTGCGGTCAACTTCGCAGACCTAGGTCATTGGCTGCGCGAGCTGCGGCATCGCCAAGGCCTCTCGCAGGAGCAGGTCGCGCTCAGGGCCGGGATCGCGGTCTTCACCTATGCCCGAATCGAGCGCGGCAGGTCACCGAACCCGACGATGCGGACGTCGCTCAACATCGTTCGCGCTCTCCGCATTCAGCCCGAAGACTTCGCTCTCTTTGGCCTGATCCTCGCGGATATGGCCGAGCTCGTCGACGACATGTTGCCTTGACCGCAATCCGCGCGGACCGAGCCGACAGCAGTCAGCTCCAGGCGTGGTGGACGTGCCACCCATCCTCGCCCTTGTACACGTCGAAGACGTAGCACTCACCCGGGGCACTGTGGGATCGCTACCGATCGCAGTGCCCGTCCCGGAAGGCGCGACCGCACATCCGGAGTTCTACTCGATCGGCGGTGCGCACGTCGCATTCGAGTACACGCACCCGACGAACGCGGAGATCGGTGCCCGGTTCGAGCTGGACCAGCCCGTGACCGCCCCGGACACCACGTTCTTCGAATTCGGTCTCCGCTTCCCTCCCGGCTACCCACCCAAGTACGCGGTCGGGCACGGCGTCATGCGCAAAGCCCGGGAGATGAACGTCTGGGTCCACTTCACCCCTGACGCGACACCCGACTGGGTCGAGGAGTTCGAGGACCGCGACGGCGGCGAAGAGGTCTTCCCCCGCACCCTGAACGGCGGGACCGCCAGCCACGCCGTGCGGCACGGATTCGGCCCGGGCTTCTTCGTCATCCGCTGGGGGTATCACAAACCGCAGGAGCGCTGAGCCGCATCCGTGGACGCACTGGGTGCTGGATATGCTCGGCCACCAGGAAGACGTCGGCGAGCTACACGACCTGTTCGCCGGCAGCGGCGCCGTCGGCTTTGCCGCCGAGACCTCTCAGCGCGTCTCGCCTCCTCGCACTCAGCTAACTTGCACACTCATGTGCAGGTTAGGCGTACACTGATCCAGTGACAGACACCACCGCACCTCGCCGCCAGCGCAGGGACGCCGCCGAGAACCGAGCCGGCATCCTCGCCGCGGCCTCGCAGACCCTGGCCGTGGATCCGCACGCGTCCGTCGACCAGATCGCCCGCGCCGCCGGTCTCAGCCGCCGCGCCCTGTACGGCCACTTCGACGACCGCACCGCGCTCGTGCACGCGCTCATCTCCGCGGGCGCGGCGCGCTTCAACGCCGTCGCGCAGCGGGTCGACGACGCCGACAGTCGCATCGCACTGGCCCGGCTCACCGCCGATCTGTGGCGCGAAGCGGCGCACGTGCAGGTGGCCGCGGCGATCGCGCTCGACGAGGCGCACGTCGAGGAGACCGCCGCGGCGCTCGCACCCCTGCGACGCGTGCTCGCCGCGCTCGTCCGCCGCGGTCAGGAGGACGGCGAACTGCGCCAGGACCTGACCGCGCCGACGCTCGCCCGCCTCATCGAGGAGAGCGCCCGCACCGTCGTCACCCGCACCGACGCCTCCTCCCCCGTCGCGGGGGACATCGCGGTGCGCGCCGTGCTCAGCATCGCGGGGCTCGGCTGGCGCGAGATCGACACGCTGCTCGCCGCACACCCCGAGCTCGCGGCGCCCGGTGCGCCGGATACGCTTGCCACGATTCCCGCCGAGGAGGGCCGCGCATGAGGATCGCCGTGCACGACGTCAGCAAGGGCAAGAAGGGCCACGCGCTGCCCACGACCTCGCTCGAGATCGAGACGGGCCACGCCCGGTTCGTGCTCGCCGAGACCGAGCTGCGCCCCACCGTGCTGGGGCTCATCGCCACCGGCCGCATGCGCCCCGACACGGGCGAGGTCACGATCGACGGCGCGCGCAACGACCGCGACCTGCGCCGCCGCATGGCGCTCGTCGACGCGCCGGAGGTCAGCGATCCGCACCCCGGCGTCACACTCGCGGCGGTCGTCGGCGAGGAGCTCATGTTCGCGGGCCTCCCCGCGACCCCGCTGCACGCCCGGCGCTGGCTCGAGCAGATCGGCTTCGCCGAGCTCGCCGCGCAGCCGATCGGCACGATCAAGCCGTCCGTGCGCGTGCGCGTCATGGCGGAGCTCGCCGTGCTCCGCGACGACGTGGAGGGTTTCGTGCTGGTCTCCCCCGACCGTCATGGCGGCCGCCCGGAGGGCTGGTGGCGCATCGCCACCGAATTCGCCGAGCGCGGCTTCGCGGTGCTCGTGATCGTCGGCGGATCCGCGGCCGCCGTCATCGAGCGGCTCCCCGAGGCGCTTCAGACCGACTACCCGTCCAATGCCACGGTGCCGGTGCGCCCGCTCGCCGACGTGACCGGATCCACGACCGTGCGGGATGCGGATCCGGAGCCCGAACCGGAGCCGGCCCCCTCCGAGGTCGCTGAGCGAGCGGCGGTCGTTGAGCGAGCCGAAGGCGAGACGAAACGCAGAGACGAATCGCCTCAACCCGATGAAGACGCCCCCACCCCGGACGTTGAGCGAGCGGAGCGAGACGAAACGCCGCAACCGGATGAGCACCGCGTTTCGTCTCAGTCGCCTGCGGCGTCTTCGCTCAACGACCCCGTGCCGGACGACGTCCCTGCGGCGAGCACCGGGATCGACGACACGACCGCCGACACCGGCACCCCCACCCCCGAAGACACCGACACCGAGAACGGAGCCGCGCGATGAAGATCCCCGCGATGATCGGCGCCGAACTGCGCCGCCTGACCGCGAGCCCCATGGCCGTGATCGCCCTGATCGCCCTCATGGCCGTGCCGATCCTCTACGGCGGGCTCTACCTGTGGGCCAACCAGGATCCCTACGGCAAGTTCAGCGAGGTGCCCGTCGGCCTCGTCGTCGAGGACACCGGAGCCACCTCGAACGGCACCACGACGAACTACGGCGAGAAGGTCGCCGACAACCTCGTCGAGGGCAAGGCGTTCGACTGGACCCGCATGAGCGCCGGCGCCGCGCGTTCCGCCCTCAAGAACGGCGACGTCGACTTCACGGTGACGATCCCGAAGACGTTCTCCGAGGCGCTGCTGTCCGCCTCCGGCACGACCCCGCACCAGGCGAGGATCGAGCTCGAGACCAACGACGCCAACAACTACCTCGCATCCTCGATCGGATCCGGCGCGGTCGAGAAGATCCGCCGATCCGTCGCCGAGATGGTCGGCCAGGAGGCCGCCGACAAGCTCCTCACCGGGCTCAGCGACGTCCGCGGCAAGCTCGGGGAGGCGGCCGACGGCGCCTCCCAACTGTACGACGGCGCGAACACCGCCGTCTCGGGCAGCGGCCAGCTCGCCGACGGCACGTCCCAGCTGGCCGACGGCGCCGCGCAGCTCGCCGGTGGCACCGCGCAGATCGCGGACGGCTCGCAGCAGCTCGCCGCGGGCGCGGCCACCCTCGCGAACGGCGCGCAGCAGGTGAGCGCCGGCAACCAGCAGATCGCACAGTACGCGAACGAGGCCGGATCCCTGGTGCAGCAGGCGACGAACTCGCTGCCTCAGGCGCGCAGCGACATCGCCGCCGCCCTCGCGGCCCGCGGCATGTCCCAGGCCGACATCGACGCGATCCTGGCGAAGCTGGATCCACTCGGCGACGATCTGCGCAGCGGCAACGACAAGGTGCAGGGCGCGGTCGGCAAGATCGACCAGCTCGCCGACGGCAGCGCCCAGGTCGCGTCCGGCAGCGCCACGCTCGCCGACAAGTCGCAGCAGCTCGCGAACGGCGCGCAGACCGCCGCGACGGGAGCCGCGACCCTGAGCACCGGTGCGGCCACCGCCCGCGACGGCGCCAAGAGCCTGCACGACGGCCTCGGAACGCTCAGCACGGGCATCGGCACCCTGCGCGACGGCTTGAAGTCGGGCGTCGACGCGATCCCCTCGTCCACCCCCGAGCTGCGCGAGCAGCAGGCGAAGACGATCGCGAACCCGGTCGACGTGTCGAGTGACAAGGTGGCCGCCGCCAAGGACTACGGCCAGGGCCTCGCGCCGTTCTTCGCGGCACTGGCCGGCTGGATCGGCATCTACGCCCTGTTCCTCATCATCAAGCCGATCTCGCGCCGCGCGGTCACGGCCCTGCACTCGCCGATCCGGATCACCCTCGCCGGCTGGCTCACGCCCGCGGCTTTCGGCGCCCTACAGATGGTGGGCCTGCTCGGCGTGCTCGCCTGGGCGCTCGGGTTCACCTTCCAGAACGGGTGGGGTGCGCTCGGCATCATGGTGCTCGCCTCGGCCACCTATGCCGCGATCATCCTCGCGCTGAACGTGTGGCTGGGATCCGTGGGCCAGTTCATGGGCCTCGTGCTCATGGTGCTGCAGCTCGTGACCGCGGGCGGCACGTTCCCCTGGCAGACCCTGCCCGCCCCGCTCGCCGCGCTGCACCACGTGCTGCCGATGGGCTACGTGGTCGACGCGATGCGCCAGCTCATGTACGGAGGCCAGGTGGGCCGGGCGATGACCGACCTCGCCGTGCTGGGGATCTGGATGGTCGGCTCGCTGCTCATCGCGATGATCGGCGTGACGAGGATGACCCACAAGCGCACGCTGCGCGACCTGCAGCCCAGCCTGATCGGCTGAGACGCGGGTACCCCTTTCCGAGTCGTCCCCGTCAGCGGAGCCTATGGCGTGCGCTGACGGGGACGACTCGGAAAGCAGGGGCCGCGCTGCGCGCTAGGATGCGAGGACGTCTCGCGGTGCTGCGACCCGATCCTCCCGACCGTGAGACTCCGTGTCACTCGAAGGAGCAGCGATGTCGTCAGCCGCACCCGTCGCGAGAACGCGTCGCACCGGACGGATCATCGGCCGGATCGCCTTCGGCGTGATCGCGGGGATCGTGGTCCTCGCCACGGCGGCCGCGCTGTTCCTGGTCTGGACCGCGCAGCGTTCCTTCCCGCAGACGTCCGGGGAGCTCGCGCTCAAGGGGCTGAAGGCGCAGGTGACCGTGCAGCGGGACGACCGCGGGATCCCGACGGTGACCGCCGAGAACAGCCATGACCTGTTCTTCGCGCAGGGCTTCGTGCACGCGCAGGACCGGTTCTGGGAGATGGACTTCCGCCGGCATGTGACGAGCGGCAGGGTCGCCGAGCTGTTCGGATCCTCCCAGGTCGCCACCGACGAGTTCCTGCGCACGCTGGACTGGCACGGCATCGCGGAGAAGGAGGTCGCGGCGATGGATCCCACCACCCGCGGCTACTACGAGGCCTATGCCGAAGGCGTGAACGCGTACCTCGCCGATCACAAGGGCGCGGAGGCGTCCTTCGAGTATGCCGTGGTCGGCATGAACAACCCGGACTACCGGATCGAGCCGTGGACTCCTGCCGACTCGGTCGCGTGGCTCAAGGCGATGGCCTGGGATCTGCGCGGCAACGTCGAGGATGAGACCACGCGCGCGCTGCTCGCCCCCACGGTCGACGCCGCGACCATGAACGAGCTCTACCCCGCGTATCCGTTCGACCGGCACCCGGTGATCGTTCCGACCATCACCCCCATGGACCAGGTCGCGAACGGGGCGGCGAGCGCACCCGGCACGAGCGGCTCCGACACGACGACAGAGAGCGCATCCAGCCCCTCGCCGACGGAGCCCGCCGGCCCCGCACCGACGGAGCCCCCCACGACGAGCGCCCCCGCGGCTGCGGCGAGCGCCCCCGCGACCGACGCCGCCCCCACGGCATCCGTGCGCTGGACGACCGCCGGCAGCACCCTCGAGGCCGTGCAGACGCTGCTCGGCAATCCCGGCGAAGGCATCGGATCCAACTCCTGGGTGGTCTCGGGCTCCCTCACCGCCAGCGGCAAGCCGCTGCTCGCGAACGACCCGCATCTGGGCGCGGCCCTTCCCTCGGTCTGGTACCAGATGCAGCTGCGCTGCCGCGCGGTGAGCGCCGATTGCCCGTTCGACGTGAGCGGGTTCTCGTTCTCCGGGCTGCCGAGCATCGTGATCGGGCACAACGCCGACATCGCCTGGGGCTTCACGAACCTCACCACCGACGTCACCGACCTGTACATCGAGAAGGTCGACGGGGACGCGTACTGGCGCGACGGCGTGCGCGTGCCGCTGCAGACCCGCACCGAGAAGATCAAGGTCGCCGGCGGCGCCGACATCACGCTCACGATCCGCTCGACCGTGCACGGCCCGATCGTCTCCGGCCTCACCGACGACTTCACGGCGCTCGCGAAGGCGCCGATCGTGGGCCAGGCCGATCCGGGCTCGCCGGGCGGGGAGACCGGCGTCGCCCCCGGCGCGGCCGTGGACGCCCTCCCCGGTCGGTACGCCGTGAGCCTGCGCTGGACCGCACTGGATCCGGGCACCACCTCGACTGCGATCTTCGCCATGAACACGGCGAAGGACTTCGCGGGCTTCCGGCATGCGGCATCCCTGTTCGACGTGCCCGCGCAGAACCTCATCTACGCCGATCAGAAGGGCGACATCGGCTACCAGACACCCGGCCGGCTGCCGATCCGCGGATCGGGCAACGGGTACTTCCCGCAGCCGGGCTGGACGAGCGCCTCCGACTGGACCGGATACATCCCCTTCGAGAAGCTCCCCGTCTCCTACAACCCGGACGAGGGATACATCGTGACCGCGAACAACGCGATCGTGGCCGACAGCTATCCGTACTTGCTCTCCCGGGACTGGGACTACGGCTACCGCGCCGCCCGGATCGCCGAGCTCATCACCCGCACCGCGAAGCAGCATCCGCTCACGGCCCAGGACATGCGCGACATCCAGTTCGACCAGCAGAGCTGGATCGGCAAGCAGCTCGCCGCCGAGATGCAGGAGCTCCCGCCGGCGAAGGACGCCGGAGTGCGCACGGCCGTGGGGCTGCTCAAGTCCTGGGATGCGCAGGCCACCGCCGACTCCCCCGCCGCGGCCTACGCGAACGTGCTCTGGCAGCACCTGGCGCTGAACCTGTTCGCGAACCGCGAGCATCCGCTCCCGATGGACGGGCAGGGGCGTCTGTTCACGGTCGTGGGCCCCATGCTCGAGAACCCCGACGACCCGCTGTGGACCAACGAGAAGATCGGCGTCACGGGCCGGGACCAGATGCTGGCGCTGTCGGCGAAACAGGCGTACGACGAGCTCGTGAAGGCGCAGGGATCGGATCCGAACCGGTGGAACTGGGGAGATCTGCACGCGATCACGCTCACCCACCAGACCCTCGGCAAGAGCGGCATCGCACCGATCGAGTGGCTGTTCAACCGCGGGCCGTATCCGGTCGGCGGCGGGTCCTCGCTCGTTGATGCCACCGGCTGGACGCTCGGCGGCTCCTACGCGACGACCACGGTGCCGTCGATGCGGATGGTGGTGGATCTCTCCGACTTCGACGCCTCCACGTGGAACCACCTCACCGGAGCGAGCGGCCACGCGTTCAGCCCGCACTACACGGATCAGACCGAGAACTGGTCGAAGGGCGTCCAGTCCCCCTGGCCGTTCTCCGCGAAGGCCGTCACCGCCGCCACCGTTGACACCCTGGTGCTGAAGCCCTCCGCACACTGATCCCCTCCGGCCGCGCGTTGCCCCCGTGCGTTGACCCCCGTGGGTTGACCCCACTGCGTTGACCCCCGTGTGTTGACCCCACTGCGTTGACACCCACTTTCCGAGTCGTCCCCACCAGCGGAGCCCCTGGCGTGCGCTGACAGGGACGACCCGGAGAGCCGGGGTCGGCATCGAACCGGGGTCGCACCTGGTCTTCGCCTCGTCCCCGTCAGCGGAGCCCCAGGCGTGCGCTGACGGGGACGACCCGGATGTGGGAGCCGCGGGTGCTAGCTCCGTCCGCGGCCGGATGTGGTGGAGTAGTTCGGTGAGCGACCCCGACCTGACCCCGGCCCTGGGCGGATCCGTCACGGCCTTCACCGCCGGATCCGCAACGCTGATCGCGGAACGCGTCGGATCCGGCTCGGAGGTGTTCCTGCTCCTGCACGGACTCGGTATGGGGCGCAGCGTCTTCGTCGATCTGGCTCGGCGACTGGATGGCGTCGTCGTGGCCCTGGATCTCCCCGGCTTCGGGGCCGCACCGGAACCCGACGTCCCTCTCGCCATGCCTGAGCACGCCGACCTCGTCGCCGCGCACCTGATCGCCGCGGGGCTGCCCGCGGTCACTGTGATCGGGCATTCGATGGGAACCCAGGTCGCCGCCGAGCTCGCCGTCCGCCACCCCGACCTGGTGCGCGCCGTGGTGCTCGCGGCGCCCACCGTCGACGCCGGGGCTCGGCGCGTGGCGCGGCAGGCGCTGCGGTTCCTGCAGGACACGGCCTCGATCGACCCGCGCGTGGTCGTCCGGGGCGTGCGCGAGTACCTCCGCGCCGGGCCGCAGCTGGTCCGCAAGATCCGGGCCACGATCGCGCACCATCCCGAGGACCTCTATTCGCGGATCGCCGCGCCCTCCCTCGTCTTGCGCGGCTCGCGGGATCCGGTCTGCCCCGCGGTCTGGACCCGGGCGGTCGCGGACGCGATCCCCCGCGCGGAGCTGGCCGAGATCCCCGGATGCGGGCACGAGACCATGATCCGCGACGCCGCCCCGGCCGCGGCCCGCATCGCGGACTTCCTCACGCGCACCTGACCCGCGTCCCCGCCCCCCCACTTCCGAGTCGTCCCCGCCGGCGGAGCCCAGAGCGTGCGCTCACAGGGACGACGCGAAGGTGGAGAGGCTGGCACCGCACCAGCACCGAACCTCGTATCCGAGTCGTCCCCGCCAGCGGAGCCCAGAGCGTGCGCTCACAGGGACGAGGCGAAGGTGGAGGGGTTAGGCCTGGTGCTCCTGCCGTGCCGCGCGGAAGGCGATCGCGGCGATGCCGAGCGCGGATCCGAGGAAGACCACGGCGAGGATCGCCCAGCCGGCGAACCCGAGGGCGATCGCCGTCGCGTTCACGAGGAGCGGCGCGACGAGCGAGCCGATCGAGAACGTCATCCCGAAGACGCCCTGGTACGCGCCCGCGCGCACGGGATCGGCGAGCTCGAAGCTCAGCCCCCATCCGCCGGCCTGGGACAGGATCTCGGCGAAGGTGTGCGCGATGAGCGCGATCAGCAGCACCGCGATCGCCGCCACGACGGGCAGCCCCGCGGCCGACGCGTAGACGAGGCACGCGCCCGCCATGAGCACCCCGGCGATCAGTGAGACCCTGCCCGCGACGCGCAGGTCGTGCGTGTTGCGCGAGAGCCGCACCTGGAAGAGCACCACCAGCACGGTGTTGGCGATCAGCAGCATGGAGACCGTCGCGTCGGGCGCCGCGGTGGCGTGGGCGATCCACAGCGGCACGCCGACCTCTGCGACGCCGAACTGCATCCCGAACGCGGCGGAGAAGAGGGTGAGCAGCAGATAGCGCGGATCGCGCCAGGGCGAGCGGGCGCGCCAGTCGCGCCGCAGCTCCCGCTCGGCCGCAGCCGTCGCCGCCGTGTTCACGGATCCGGTCTCGGTCGTGATGGTCTCGGCCACTCGCCGCGCGGCATCGACGGAGGAGGGCAACCGCAGCAGCGGGATCGCGCCGACCGCGCAGATCACCCCGGCGATCACGATCACGGTCCGGTACGCCAGGGTGGTTCCGATCGCCAGCGCGATCGCGGCGATCCCGGATCCTGCCGCGATCGAGAGGTTCGTCACGGTGCGCAGCACGGCCCGGGCGTGCACGCGGTTGTCGCCGGTGAAGCCGCGCGCGATCACCGCCGACCGGGACGACTGCGCCAGGGCGTCGAGGAAGCCGCTCGCGACGGCGAGGACGATCGCCGTCGCGAACGAGCCGACGAAGGCGTAGGCGACGAGGAAGAGACCCGCCGCGACCTCGAACACGAGCGAGAGCCGCCGCGCGCTCCACCGATCCGCGAGCCAACCGCCGAGGAAGGAGGCGAGGATGCTGCTGCCGCTCGCCGCGGCCAGCACGATCGCCGCTTCACCGCCGCTGAGACCGACGACTCGGATGAAGTAGAGCACCGTGATCGACAGGAACACCCCGCGCCCGATGCGCGCGACGGCCGTCGCGGTGACCAGGGCTCGCAGGACGGGATCGTCGAGCGATCCGATGACGCGGCGGATCGGCCCCGGGCGGCGCATGGTCTGGGTGCCCGCCGGATCCGAAGTCATAGGTTTCGATCCTAGGCGTGCGGGGAATCCGACGCGCCCCGAGGGTCCCACCCCACTTCCGGTCGTCCCCGCCAGCGGAGCCCAGGGCGTGCGCTCACGGGGACGACCCGGAGAGTGGGGACCGACATCGATCCAGGGCCGCACCGCATCTCCGGGTCGTCCCCGCCAGCGGAGCCCAGGGCGTGCGCTCACGGGGACGACTCGGAGATGGGGCGCCAGGGCGCGGGCGCGCTCTACGCTGGGGGCGTGCAAGGAGCGACAGCCGGAGGCGTGCGAGGAGCGACAGCCGGAGGGGCGCGAGGAGCGACGGCCGGAGGCGCGCGAGGAGCGACGGTGGAGGGCGCGCGGATCGCGTGGGCGCGCACGACGCCCGAGGAGCGGCGGGACACCGGCCGCGCCCTCATCCGGGCGCTGGCCGCCGAACTCGCGCCGGGTGCGGATGTGCGGGTCGAACAGCGCTGCC
>JAITLM010000069.1 GCA_031277885.1 Microbacterium sp. | reverse complement strand
CGATTAGCATGACGAGGGCAATCACTCAGGGCCCTGTCCCGGAGTGACGCGGAAGGCGAGATGATGACCGGAGAAGTCGAAGTCGGCGGTGCACGGATCGAGCTGCTCGTGGGGGAGATCGTCAAGGCCCCCAGCGGCGCGTGGCCGACGGCGACGATCTGAGCGGCTGTGGCTCTCCTTCGTCGTCGTACCTTGATCCCCGCCGCCGCGATCGTCCTCGGGCTCGCCCTGAGCGGGTGCACAGCGGCCACGGAACCCGCGCCCACGCGCACGCCGTCGGAGTCGCTGTTCAGCGCCGCCGACGGTGTGCGCGCATCGGGCAACCTCTTCTTCTCGCTGCTCGCCGCCGGTGACGTGGACCCGAAGGCGGTGCTGACCGATCCCGCGACGGACCTGGATCCCGGCAAGCCCTTGTCCTTGCTGCTGACGCCGGATGTCTACGCGCAGGTCAAGGATCGTCCGAAGATCCTGTCCCTCGATGACGTCACGGTGTCGAAGGACGAGAAGAAGGCCACCGCGTCTGTGACCTACGAGCTCGCCGGCGCCAAGCGCACCGACACCTTCGAGCTCCGCCTGACCGCCGAGCCCGAGAAGCAGCCCGCGGACTACGCGATCGTCGTGCCGAAGGAGCAGTTCGGACTCGATGCGACCGGTGTCCAGCTGCTCCCCGCGAACACCGAGTACCGGATCCACGGCGTCGACGTCAGCGCCGCGTTCCGGGAGGCCCGGGGCTGGGCGGCCGGCGGCACCGTGCCTCGCATCCCCGCGTTCGGCGGGACCTATCCCCTCGAGATCACCGTCCCCGGCGACAACGGCTTCACCGACACCCTGGAGCTGCGGACGTCGACCTTCTACGGCGGAGACGGCACGGACGGAAAGCTCACGGAGTTCGCTCACGCGCACGGGTTCTGACGCCGGCGTCAGAACCCGGGGCGGCCTGGATGGCGCCCCCGGGCGGCGCTATGCCGCGCGCCAGCACCCCTCGAGGTGATCGTCGACCATGCCGGCCGACTGCATGAGCGCATACATCGTGGTGGGGCCGACGAAGCGGAACCCGCGCTTGCGCAGCGCCTTGCTCATCGCCTCGGACTCCGCCGTCACCGCCGGCACGTCCGCCATGGACCGAGGGCGCGCGCCGACGGCGGCCGGGGCGAACGACCACATGAGCGCGTCGAGCTCGCCGTCCGCCATCTCCCGCACGAGGGCGGCGTTGCCGATCGTCGCCTCGATCTTCGCGCGGTTGCGGACGATGCCGGCGTCGGCCAGGAGCCGTGCGATGTCGTCCTCGCCGAAGTCCGCGACGACCGCGGGATCGAATCCCCGGAAGACCTCGCGAAACCGCGGACGCTTGCGCAGGATCGTGATCCAGCTGAGCCCCGCCTGGAATCCCTCGAGAGACATCTTCTCGAAGAGCGCGCGGTCGCCGTGCAGCGGCCGGCCCCACTCCTCGTCGTGGTAGCGGCGGTATTCGGGATCGTCACCCGCCCAGGCGCAGCGCGGAAGGTCATCGGCGAGGGACATCGTCATGACTACAGGCTAGGGGCGGGCGCCGACACTCGGCTCATTCCGCAGGCAGGTACTCCTCGAGCCCGGCGAGCAGCGGCTGCGACCGCGGATCCGCGACCGCCGCGGCGCCCACCGCGCAGGCCGCCGACAGCGCCCGCTGCGGGGCGATGCCGGAGGCGAGCCCGATCGTGAGGGCCGCGCAGAACGCGTCGCCGGCGCCGACGCTGTTCACGACGGTCGTCTTCACCGCGGGGGCGGATGCGACGAGCTCCCCGTGCTCGAAGAGCTTCGCGCCCTCGCCCCCATAGGTCACGGCGACCCGGCGCGCCGTGCGCAGGGCCGGCAGCAGCGCGTACTCGGTCTCGTTCACGATGATGAGGTCGGCGCGCTCGACGACGGCCGCGGGCAGCTCGATCGCGGGGGCGGCGTTGACGGCGAAGTACCCGCGCGCAGCCACGGCGAGCGCGGCGATCACCTCCATCGAGATCTCCAGCTGTGCGAGCACGGCCTCGTCGGGTCCGAAGGCGATCCCGTCCAGGGCCACCTCACCGTTGGCGCCCTCGCACACGGCGATCTGGTTCTCACCCTCCGCGTCCACGACGATGAGCGCGACGCCGGTGGGCTCCGCTCCGCGGCGCACGGCGTGCGTGTCGACGCCGGCCGCGGCGAGCTCCTCGATCATCCAGGCGCCATCGGCATCGGAGCCGACCGCGCCGACCATCCGCACCGCGGCGCCCAGGCGGGCGGCCGCGGCGGCCTGGTTGGCGCCCTTGCCGCCGGCCTCGCGGGACAGGCGTCCGCCGCCGATGGTCTCCCCCGGCTCCGGCAGCCGGGCGGTGCGGGCGGTGAGGTCGACGTTGATGCTGCCGACGACGGCGAGCGCGAGCGGTGCGGTCATGAGGGCTCCAGTTCCTGAAGGGCCGGGGGCGGGACGGTCACTGCGCGGTCTGCACGACCGAGAGGACGCCCGCCTTCCCGGAGACGATGCACTTGGCGAGGTAGACGGGGACGCCGCCCGAGGAGACGGTCTGGGTGAGGATGAGCACGGGATCCCCCGGTGTGAGGCCGAGCAGCACGCCGCGGGTGCGGCCGACCACATTGACCGTGATCTCGCACACCCCCGCGCCGAAGACGGCGCCGCGGGCCGCGAGAGCCGTCATGAGACTCGTCGGGTCGCCCGTCGCCTCCTCCAGCACGGCCGCGATCTGCGGGCTCGCGTCGCTCAGGTAGCGCCCCGCGGGAAGGTGCTCCTGCAGGATCGCGATGGGTTCGCCTGCCCGCTCGATCACGCTCTCCCGGAACCAGGTGTTCGCCGCGTCGTCCAGACCCAGGTGGCCCGACACGTAGTCGGTGGTGGGTTGCACGACGAACTCGAGCTGGCGGACGCCGACGTCCTCGCCGCCCTCGGCGAGCGCCGCCTCGAGGGGCCGCAGCTCTTCGAGGCCGACGGTGGGGAGGTCCTCCGCGACGAAACGGCCGATCCCGCGCCGGGTGAGGATGAGGCCGTCCTCCTCGAGCAGCATGAGGGCCTCCCGCACGACCGTGCGCGAAACACCCAGCGAGACGCCGAGCTCGGTCTCGCGCGGCAGGGCGGATCCGAGGGAGAAGACGCCGGAGCGGATCCCCTCCGCGAGGCGGGAGTACACGGCCACGCGCAGCGGCTGGCCCACCGGGGCGGTCAGCGGCCGGGCCAGGAACTGCTCGACGTCCGTCATCGGATCTCCTCCACCGCCTGCCAGGCCTCGGGATCGGGCCGCGCTCGCCGTTCATTCAAGCACGGAAGCACCCACTTGCAGATGTTCTACCTCAGAGGTATAACATCATATAACCCGAGGGAGCGATGCTCCCTTCCTTGACGAAGGAGTCACTGTGCAGCTCTCCCCCGCACCCGCGGCGCTCGACCGCCCCGCGCCGATCCGCGGTGGCCGCTCGGTCCTGCTCGTGGCGACCCTGATCCTCACGGTCGTCGCCTTCCAGCTGAACTCGAGCATGATCAGCCCCGCTCTTCCCGACATCGCGAAGCAGCTCGGCGCCCCGATGGACGCCGTCTCCCAGGTCTCCTCGCTGTTCTTCCTCGCCGGTGCGGTCGGCGGCATCGTGCTCGCGCGGTGGAGCGACTTCATCGGCCGCAAGCGCGCCCTGATGATCGTGCTCGGGCTCATCGTGCTCGGCACGCTGCTCTGCCTCTTCTCCCCGAACCTCCCCGTGCTGCTGCTGGGCCGGGTCCTGCAGGGCGCGTCGAGCGCCGCCTTCCAGATCTCCTATGTGATCCTCTCCGAGACCCTGGCCGCCGCGGTCTTCCCCACCGTGCTCGGGATCCTCACGGCGATCAACGGCGGCGTGGGCGGCGTCGACGGCTGGATCGGAGGCCTCCTCGCCGATGCGTTCGGCTTCCGCTCCCTCTTCGTCGTGATCCTCGCGGTCGCCGTGATCGCGATCGTGAGCGTGGCGCTCGCCGTCCCGCGCGACGGCGCCCCCTCCTCGACCGGACGCATGGACTGGTGGGGCGCCGCCGCGCTCTCGCTCGGACTGATCTGCCTCACCTACTTCGTCTCGACCGGATCCGGCCAGGGCTGGTTCGCCCCGCTCACGCTGCTCTTCCTCGCCGGCACGGTCGTCGCACTGGTCGCGTTCGTCGCGATCGAGAAGCGCCGTCGCACGCCGCTCGTCGCGGTGCAGCACCTGCGCTCTCGCCAGGTGTGGCCGGTCATCGCCGTCACCGTGCTGACCCTGTCGAGCGTGTTCGCCGTGATCAACTTCACGATCGTGATCCTCAGCCAGAACCAGTCCGTCGGCTACGGCGTGAACGCGTCGACCTCGGCCCTGCTCTACCTCACCCCGCCCGCGCTGATCGGCCTCGCCGCCGCCCCGCTGTCCGGCTGGCTCGCGGGCCGCTTCGGCTGGATCCGGATGCTGCGCCTCGGCCTCGTGCTCTCGATCGCGACGCTCGTCGTGGTCGCGCTGTTCCCGTTCAGCCCGTGGACCGTGTTCGCGATGTTCGCGGTGCTCGGCGTCGCCTACAACGGCGTCGTGCTCACGACGACGAACGGCCTCGGGGTGCTGCAGTCCCCGAGCGATGCTCCCGCGATCCTGCCGAGCATGAACGGCACGGCTTTCGGCTTCGGCGCGAGCCTCGGCATCGCGATCGTCGCGCCGTTCGTCATGTCGGGCGACTTCGTCCTGGCACTCTGGATCTCTGTGGGCATCAGCGTGCTCGCCCTCATCGCGAGCCTGTTCCTGATGCCCAAGACCGACTGACCCCTGCCCGCCGACCGCCCGGTCCGCCGGCGTCCCACCCGCACCCCGTCCGCATCCCGAGGAGGATCCGATGACCGACACCCCCGCCCCGCTGTACTTCGACTGCGACACCGGCATCGACGACTCGCTCGCCCTGGCGTATCTGCTGGCGTCGCCCGAGATCGCACTCCGCGGGATCGGGACGGTCAGCGGCAACACCACGGCGGCCCAGGCCGCCCGCAACACGCTGGGTCTGCTCTCCCTCGCCGAGCGCGACGATGTGCCGGTGGCGGTGGGACGGCACGACTTCCTCACCCACGGGTACGACGGCGGTGCGCCGCACGTGCACGGCGACGACGGCGTGGGCGGGGTGGCTCTGCCCGAGCCCGCCCGCGCGGTCGAGGACGGCTCCGCGGCCGACCTGCTCATCCGGCTCTCGCACGAGCACGCCGGATCCCTCGAAGTGCTCGCGGTCGGCCCGCTCACGAACCTCGCGGCCGCGCTCGCGCAGGATCCGACCCTCCCCTCCCGCGTCGCACGGGTGACGCTCATGGGCGGCGCGGCGCTGGTCCCCGGCAACATCACGGCGCTGGCCGAGGCGAACATCGGCAACGACCCCGAGGCCGCGGATGCGGTCTTCGCCGCGGGCTGGCCCGTCGTCGTCGTGCCGCTCGACGTGACCATGGAGAACGTGTTCGAGGAGTCGCACCGCGACCTGCTGGCCGCCTCGGGATCTCCCGTGGCGCGTGCCGTCGCGGCGATGCTCGACTTCTACATGGAGTTCTATCGTGCGACCTACGGCCGCCGCTGCAGCGCCCTGCACGACCCGCTCGCCGCGGCGATCGCGGTGGGCCGGGTGCGCCCGACGGTCGCCCCCGCCGTGCCGGCCGTGGTCGACACGACCGACGGTCCCGGCCGCGGGCAGACCGTGTTCGACCTGCGGGGCCAGCGCCAGGGCGCCCGCGACCACGCGGACGCGACCGTACGCGTGGTGCTCGCGACCGACGCCCCGCTCGCCGACCATCTTGCGGAGCGCGTCGCCGGAATGTGAACCGCCCGTCGGGGTCGTTGAGCGAGGACGCCGAAGGCGACCGAGACGAAACGCGGTGCTCTCACGAGGGCACCGCGTTTCGTCTCGCTCCTCGCTGCGCTCGGTGCTCGCTCAACGACCCCGGGAGTGAAGATCCGAACCTCGGCGAAGAGCAGGCCGCAGCGGAAACCCATCTTACAGCTGGCGGGCCTTTTTCAGGGCCTTCTCGTCGACCGGGGCGTCGCCCGAGGCCTTGAGGTCGGCGTAGTAGGCGCGGGCCTCATCCTGGCGGACCTGCTCCGCACCGGACGCGAGGGGCGCGCGCACGTGCTCCGGTTCGTAGCCGAAGGCGTTCACGAGGTCGAGGGCGTGCGGGCGCAGACGCGCGCAGAGCCGATCGATGTAGCGCGAGACCGAGGCCGCGCGCTGGGCCGAGAGCCGCCCGTTGATGAGGTACCACGCGAGGTGCTTCTCCACGAGCTGCAGGCCGAAGAGGTCGCGCAGCCAGGTCAGCACGGCCTTGCTGTCCTCGTCCTGCACCCGGCCCAGGGCGTCGGTGAACGCTTCCCACTGCAGCAGTTCGCCGTGCGCGCGGGCCGCCTCGATGAGCTCGGCCTGGTTCTCGTTGAACAGCTTCTCGCCGAGCACCTTGTCCTTGCCCGCCGCACGCAGCCGGCCCGCGATGTCGGCCACCATCTGCTGCACGCGGTCGGTGAGCAGCTCGTGCTGCTGCTCGGCCCGCAGGCCGTTCTCGACGGAGCGGGCCGTGGATCCGAGGTCGGCGACGGCCTGCCCGAACTGGCGCAGTCCCGCCCCGTGGAACACCCGGCCCGCGGTCTGCCCGACGGCGTACTTCGCGAGCGCGGCCGCATCCTTGCCCTTGAACTGCTTCGCATAGTCCGTGAGCAGGCGCTTGCCGACGAGCTGCAGCAGGATGTTGTTGTCGCCCTCGAACGTCACGTAGATGTCGAGGTCGGCGCGCAGCCCCACGAAGCGGTTCTCGAACATGAAGCCCGCGCCGCCGCACGCCTCGCGGCACTCCTGCAGGGTGTCGAGGGCATGCCAGGTGGACAGCGGCTTGAGCGCGGCGGCCAGGGTCTCCAGGTCCTCGCGGTCCTGCGGGGTGTCGGTGCGGCCGGAGAAGACGCCGTCGAACTTCTGCAGGAACTCGTCGTGCGCGAACAGCTGCGCGTACGTCGTCGCGAGGCGGGGCAGGAGACGGCGCTGGTGCTTGCCGTAGTCGAGCAGCGTGGTCTCCGAGCCGTCGGCCCCGTTGAACTGCCGGCGCTGCGTGGCGTAGGTGATCGCGATGTAGAGGCCCAGCGCGGAGGCCCAGGACGAGGCGCCGTCGAGCGAGACGCGGCCCTGCACGAGCGTGCCGAGCATGGTGAAGAACCGGCGGCCGGGGCTGTCGATCGCGCTCGAGTAGGTGCCGTCCGGCGCGACGTCGCCGTAGCGGTTCAGCAGGTTCGTCCGCGGGATGCGCACGTGGTCGAAGCTGAGCCGGCCGTTGTCGATGCCGTTCAGCCCGCCCTTGAGGCCGTCGTCCTCGCGGCCGATGCCGGGCAGATCCACGCCGTCCTCGCCGCGCAGCGGCACGTAGAAGCAGTGCACGCCGTGGTTCACGCCGTTCGTGATGAGCTGCGCGAACACGGTCGCGGCGATCCCGTGCAGCGCCGCGTTGCCGAGGAACTCCTTGGTCGCCGCGCGGAACGGCGTGTTGATCACGAATTCCTCGGTCTCGGGATCGTAGGTCGCCGTGGTGCCGATCGAGGCGACGTCGGAGCCGTGCCCGATCTCCGTCATCGCGAAGGCGCCGGGGATCTCCAGGCTCATGATGCCGGGGAGCCAGCGGTCGTGGTGCTCGGCGGTGCCGAGCTGCAGGACGGCGGATCCGAACAGTCCCCACTGCACGCCCGACTTGATCTGCAGGCTCGGGTCCGCGACGACGAGCTCCTCGAACCCGGCGATGTTGCCGCCGTTGTTCTCCTCGCCGCCGAGGCGCTTCGGGAACGCGCGGTGCACGGCCCGGTTCTGCACGAGCAGGTGCAGCTGGCTGAGCACGCGCTCGCGGTGCTCGTCCTTGCCGAGCGAGTCGTCACGCCAGAACGCCGGATCCTTGATCATCTCGCGGGCCTCGCGGCGGGTGTCCGCCCAGGTGCCGAGCAGCAGGTCACCGACCGCGTCGACGTCGATGCGCGTCGCGGTGTCGTCCGGGGTGCTGTTCGCGGTGTTCGTCCGAAGGGCGGCGTCGACCATGAGGATCCTCTCGTGAGGTTTCGGGGATGCCTTCATGGTAGGTCTGACACAACGCAGGGCGAAGGCGACTGTGGGGATCCCCCAATGGTTCGGGCCGAGGAGGATCCGCGTGCTTGTCGGCTCTCCACAGGATGGGCCCTTCCCCTGCTCCCGTCCCGGCGGCTCAGCCCTCGGCCGCGATGACCTCGAGCACGGCCTCGCCGTAGGCCTCGCGCTTCTTCTCGCCGATGCCGCTGATGCCAACCAGGTCGGAGGCCTGCGCCGGGCGGTGCTCGGCGAGGGCGCGCAGCGTCGCGTCGCCGAAGACGACGTAGGCGGGCACGCCCTGCTCGCGCGCGGTCTGCGCGCGCCACGCCCGCAGCGCCTCGAACAGGCCGCGGTCACCCTCGGCGAGCGCCTCCGCGGCGTTCCTCTTGGCGGAGCGCCCGCCTCCGGACGCACC
This sequence comes from Microbacterium sp., assembly GCA_031277885.1. Lineage (GTDB taxonomy): Bacteria > Actinomycetota > Actinomycetes > Actinomycetales > Microbacteriaceae > Microbacterium. Next base: position 11,781 of record JAITLM010000069.1, on the reverse strand, counting down.
GGCCCGGGTGACGACATCGTGGCGCAGCTTGACCGCGGTCGTGCCGGCGAGCACGCCGCCGCTCGTCTCGCTCACCGCGAGTGTGCCGTACTCCCCCTGGGCCTGCATGAGCCCCTGCGCGAGCAGCTGCCGCACGACCGAGCGCCACTGCGCGTCGGTGAGGTCGGATCCGATCCCGTAGGTGGCGAGCTCGTCGTGCCGGAACTTGCGGATCTTCTCCGTCGACGCCCCGCGGAGGATGTCGATGAGATGCCCTGCGCCGAAGGACTGGCGGCGCTCGCGCTGCAGCCGCACGATCGTGGAGAGCAGCTTCTGTGCGGGGATCAGCCCGTCCCAGCTGTCCGGCGGGGTGAGGCAGGTGTCGCAGTTGCCGCACGGCTCGGAGGACTGGCCGAAGTAGCCGAGCAGGTTCTGCCGGCGGCAGTCGACGGTCTCGCACAGCGCGAGCATCGCGTCGAGGTGCTGGTTCTGCCGCTGCTTGATCGCACGATCGCCCTCACCCTGCTGGATGAAGCGACGCTGCTGCACGACGTCGCCCAGGCCGTAGGCCATCCACACGACGGAGGGCTCGCCGTCTCGGCCCGCGCGACCGGTCTCCTGGTAGTACCCCTCGACGGACTTCGGCAGGTCGACGTGCGCGACGAAGCGCACATCCGGCTTGTCGATCCCCATCCCGAACGCGATCGTGGCGACCACGATCACGCCGTCCTCGCGGAGGAATCGGGACTGGTGCGCCGCACGAGTCCCCGCGTCGAGGCCTGCGTGATACGGGATCGCGTCGAGGCCCTGCGCGCTGAGGTATCCGGCGGTCTGCTCGACCGAGGAGCGGCTGAGCGCGTAGACGATGCCCGCGGACCCCTCGGGCTGACTCCGGATGAAGGAGACCAGCTGCTTGCGCACCTCGACCTTGGGATCGATCCGGTACTGGATGTTGGGCCGGTCGAAGCTCGCGACGAAGTGCTTCGCCTGCGGCAGGTGCAGCCGCTCGGTGATCTCGCGGTGCGTCTCGCGGGTGGCGGTGGCGGTGAGCGCGATCCGCGGGACGCCGGGGAAGCGCTCCGCGAGACCGCCCAGGGCGAGGTAATCGGGCCGGAAGTCGTGACCCCACTGCGACACGCAGTGCGCCTCGTCGATCGCGATCACGCTGAGGGATCCGCGCTGCAGGAGCCCCACGGTCTGCGCGTTCGAGAGCCGCTCGGGCGCGACGTAGACGAGGTCGAGGTCGCCGGCGAGGTACGCGCGCTCGACCTCGGCGCGGTCGGCCGCGGACTGGGTCGAGTTCAGGTAGGCGGCGCGCACGCCGTTGGCACGCAGGGCGTCGACCTGGTCGTGCATGAGCGCGATGAGCGGGCTGACCACGAGACCCGTGCCCTCGCTCACGAGCGCGGGGAGCTGATAGCAGCGGCCCTTGCCGCCGCCCGTGGGCATGAGCACGACCGCGTCACCGCCGCCCACGATCTGGTCGATGATCGCGGCCTGGTCCCCGCGGAACGCGTCGTAGCCGTAGACCGCGGTGAGCGCATCCAGCGGCGTGGGATACCTGCTCGGAGCCGGAGTCGCCGCGGCGGCCGGCACCGGGAAGCTGCCCTGCGGAGCCGCGCCGGGGGATCCGGCCCACTCGCCCTCCTCGGGCGGGGGCGCGGCGTCCCAGGGCTCCTCCGCGAACGGCAGGTCGGCGTAGGGGTCGTCCAGGGGCGCATCGGACCACGGCAGATCCGCAAAGGGGTCGCGCGGATCGTTCTGAGGCATGCCTCCAGCGTAACGAGCGGCGCCGACACCGGAGGCCGCTGTCCACAGGTCCGACGCCTCTGAGCCGGTCGGCCCCGTCGGCCCCGCCGCGGCCATCCGGGCATAGGTTGGATCCGAGCCGGTACGACACCGCAGGAGGAGCGCCATGCCCGAGATCGCCGTGACCCTGAACGAGGCCGAGTCCCGCTACGAGATCACCAGCGACGGGGCGCTCGCCGGGTTCGCCGAGTTCCAGCGCCGTCCCGGGACGATCCTGTTCATCCACACCGAGGTGGATCCGGCGTTCCAGGGACAGGGGCTCGCGTCGAAGCTCGCCGCGGAGGCGCTCGCCGACGCCGTCGCGACCGGCGACACGATCGTGCCGTACTGCCCGTACATCAACAAGTACCTGCGCACGCACGAGGTGCCGGGGGCGAAGGTGCGCTTCCCCGCGGCGCCCGGGGAGCAGGCATGAGCCTGCACGGGCCGCGCGCGGTCGCGCTCGCGGCGCGCGAGGTGCCGCTCGGCGGGGTGCGCGCGATGAACGTGCTGCGCGTGCTGCCCAGCAAGGACGTGCCGACGATCGGGGCCTGGTGCTTCCTCGACCGGTTCGGGCCCGCCGAGGTGCGCATGCGCGTCGAGCCGCATCCGCACATCGGCCTGCAGACGGTGACCTGGCCGCTCGTCGGCGAGATCCGCCACCGCGACACGATCGACAGCGATGTGGTGCTGCGCCGCGGGCAGCTCAACCTCATGACCGCGGGGAACGGGATCGCGCACTCCGAGTACTCGGTGGGCGAGGAGGCGGGGCCGCTCGACGCCCTGCAGCTCTGGGTGGTGCTGCCCGACGGCGCCGCGACCGGGACCCCCGGCTTCGAGCAGCACCTGTCCCTGCCCGGACTCGCGCTCCCCGCCGAGACCGGATCCGACGCCGACGTCACGGTCGTGATGGGCTCGTATGCGGGCGTCGACTCCCCCGCGACCGCCCACACCCCGATCGTGGGCGCGGAGATCCGCCTGGAACCGGGCACGACCGTCGTGCTGCCGTTCGACCCGGCCTGGGAGCACGGGCTGCTGCTCGTCATGGGCGACGCCCGTGTCGCGGGATCCGACCTCACGGAGACCGCGCTCGAGGTCGACGACGTGCTGTTCCTCGGCGACTCCCGCGAGGCCGTCACGGTGGCGAGCGAGGGCGGGGCGCTGCTCTTCCTGCTCGGCGGAGAGCCCTTCGAGCAGGACCTCGTGATGTGGTGGAACTTCGCCGCCCGCAGCCACGAGGAGATCGCGCAGGCGCGCGAGGACTGGGAGGCGGGATCCGCCCGCTTCGGCCATGTGGTCGGTCACGGCGATGAGCGGATCCCCGCCCCGCCGATCCCGCCGGTTCATCTCATGCCGCGACGCCGGAGGATCTGACCCGATTACTCACGGCCGTGGCGTCCGATCCCGCCGGTACGCTGGACGGGTGCCCGCCGTCCGCTCCCCGCTGCCCACGCGCATCCTGCTCGTCTGCGCCGCCATCGGAGTCGCCACAGGGCTGCTCGGCGCCGCCGCCGGCTGGGTGACGATCCCCGTGATCGCGGGTGCTCCGTTCGCCTACGGGCTGGTGCTGGGCTCGCATGTGCTGCCGGGCATCATCGCGCAGGAAGTGCTGCGCCGACCGCTGGTCGCCCTGCTCACGCATGTGCTCGCCGCCCTGGTCGCCAGCGCCTTCAACCCGATCTGGTTCCCCCGGTTCCTCGGCACGGCGCTGCTGTTCGGCCTCATCCAGGAGGGGGTCGCCGCTCTCACGCGCTACCGCGCCTGGGGCGCGTGGCGGTTCTTCGTCTCCGCGGCGATCATCGGCGTGATCATCGCGGTGGTCGTCTTCTTCGCCGTCGATCTGGAGAAGCTGCCGCTGTGGGCGCGGATCATCTACCTCCCGCTCGCGGTTCTCGGACCGATCGCGTGGACGGCGATCGGCCTGCGGATCGGCATGTCGCTGCGCCGCGCGGGCGTCGCCGCGCGCTGAGCAGAGACGCGGATCCGGCTGCGCGGATCCGGCTGCGCTCGGTCGACGCCGCACCCTAGGTTAGGCTTGCCTAAGCAAACCTCCCGAACGGACCCCGATGCCCGCCGCCCCGCTCCTCCGCGTGCGCGATCTCACGATCACGCACCGCGGCGCGAGCGATCCCGCCGTCCGCGACGTGTCCTTCGACGTGCACGCGGGCGAGGTCGTGCTGCTGCTCGGGCCGAGCGGATCGGGCAAGTCCACGCTCGCGCTCGCGCTGAGCGGTCTCATCCCGCACTCGCTCGACGCGGACGTGTCCGGCAGCGTCGAGGTATGCGGGCACGACGCCGCCACGACCCCGATCGCCACGCTGAGCAGCGCCGTGTCGACCGTGTTCCAGGATCCGGATGCGCAGATCGTCACGGGATCCGTGCTCGACGACGCGGCGTTCGCCCTGGAGAACCTGCGCTTCCCCGTCGCGGAGGTGCTCGCCCGGGCCGAGACCGCCCTGCGGCGGATGGGCCTGTGGGAGCGCCGCGCCGAGAATCCGGACCGGCTGTCCGGCGGCGGCAAGCAGCGCCTCGCGATCGCGTCGGCCCTGGCCACGGGATCCCCCCTCCTGATCCTGGACGAACCGACCGCGAACCTCGATCCGCAGGGCACCGCGGACGTCCACGCCGCGCTCGCGGACATCGCCGGATCCGAGGGGTGCGCGCTGATCCTGGTCGAGCACGACCTCGACGCGGCTCTGGAGATCGCGACCAGGGCGATCGTGCTGGACGGCTCGGGACGCGTCGCTTTCGACGGCCCCGCACAGCGGATCCTGCGCGAGCACGCGGAGGAGATCCTCGCTCTCGGCGCATGGCTGCCTTCGGCCGCGCTCGCGGCGCGCCGGCTGCGGGCCGCCGGGATCCCGATCGGCGCCCCCGACGCCCCGCTCCCCCTCACGGCCGACGAGCTCCGGTCGGCGTTGTCCCGTTTCGAAACGCGCAGAACGCTCGCTCCGAGCCCCGGATCCAGCCCGGTGCGCGCTTCGAACGCCGAGGAGGACCCGATCATCACGGCGCGCGGCCTCGACGTCGTCCGACGCCGCACCGTGGTGCTGCGCGGCGTCGACCTCGACGTCGAGCCGGCCTCGATCACCGCCGTCATCGGCCCGAACGGTGCCGGCAAGACGACGCTCGTGCAGGCGCTCGCCGGTGTCGTCACGCCGCCGCGCGGCCGGATCTCGGTCGACGGGATCGATCCTGCCTCCGCGTCGCCGCGCACGCTCGCGGCGCACATCGGCTTCGTGTTCCAGAACCCGGAGCACCAGTTCATCGCGCACACCGTGTTCGAGGAGCTCGCGCACGGCCTGCGGCTGCGGCGCGTCCCGCCGGCCGAGATCGAGGAACGCGTCGGCGCGATGCTCGAGCGCTTCGGGCTGTCGGGCAAGGCCGACGTGCACCCGTTCCTGCTGTCCGGCGGCGAGAAGAGGCGGCTGTCGGTCGGCACCGCGCTGATCGCCCGCCCGCGGATCCTCGTCCTCGACGAGCCGACGTTCGGGCAGGACAGGGCGCGCACCGAGGAGCTGCTCGCCCTGTTCCGCGAGCTGAGGGCCGAGGGGACGACGATCCTGCTCGTGACGCACGACATGGACCTCGTGATCCAGCACGCGTCCCGCATCGTGCTCGTCGAGGACGGGCGGATCGCCGCCTCCGGCACCACGTCCGCCCTCGTGCGGGATGCCCTGATCCCGCTGCCCGCGGCGTACCTCGCGGTCCCGCCGGAGCTGCGGATGCTCCTCAGCGACGACGCCGGATCCGGTCCCGGGGCGACCGCCCGATCCGCACCGACAGGGCCGGCATCATGAGCGACCCGTACGCCGAGCAGACCGCGGCGCCCGCGCGCGCCTGGCTGCACCACCTGAACCCGCTCGCCAAGCTCGGCGCGGTGCTGCCCGCCATGGTCGTCCTGCTGTTCGTGCGGGACCTCGCGACGCCGACCGCGTTCCTCCTGCTCGCCTACGCCGTGCTGCTCACGGGCACGCGGCTGACCGCGCGGATCTGGGCCGTGCTGCTGCTCGCGATCCCCGCGGGAATCGTCCTGCTGGGGCTGTCGATGACGCTGTGGACGGATCCGGCGCAGGTCGCCTCGACGCCGATCGCGCTCCGGATCGGTTCATGGGAGCTGCACGCCGGCGCCCTCGAGAGCGGGTTCGCGACGGGACTCCGGCTGGCCGCGATCCTCGCACTCTCGCTCATCTCCGGTCTCACCACGACCGGACCGGACGTCGTGCGCGCGGGCGTGCAGCAGCTGCGGATCCCGTACCGCTTCGGCTACACCGCTCTCGCGGCGTACCGGTTCGTGCCGCGCTTCGGCTACGAGCTGAGCGTGATCCGTGCGGCGCACCGGGTGCGCGGCACGCATGGCGGACGCGGGCCGTTCGCCCGGATCGCGCGCGGTTGGGGCTACATCGTGCCGCTGCTGGCGAGCGCGATCCGGCACGCCGAGCGCGTGGCCCTGGCCATGGATTCGCGTGCGTTCGGCGCCCACCCCACGCGCACCGAGCGGCACGAGGTCCCCTTCCGCACCCGGGATGTCGTCTTCCTGGTTCTGATGCTCGCCGCCTCCGCGGGCATCCTCACCCTGTTCTTCCCCTGGCGATCCTGAACCCCGCCCGGGATCAGACTTCGAAAGGCTCCTCATGGCGTACAGCAAGATGGTCAAGCCGGCCTCGGCCGGGCTCGTTCCGCTCACGGTGCTGCGCACCGAGCGCCTCGCCCCGCACTGGGTGCGGATCACGTTCGGCGGCGGCGAGATCGAGCGGTTCGCGCCCATGGGGTACGACCAGTGGTTCCGGCTGTTCCTGCCCGTGGGCGGCGAGGCCGGGCTCAGCAGGGTGCCAGCCAAGGCCAACCAGACGCTCGGGTATCTCCGGTTCCTCCGGATCCCCGACGGCGAGCGCCCGGTGATGCGCAACTACAGCGTGCGCGCGTTCCGTCCTGCCACGGCCGAGGCCGCGGCAGAGCTCGACGTGGATTTCGTGCTGCACGGCTCCGCCGCCGCGGGCACCGCGGGGCCGGCGTCGCGCTGGGCCGAGACCTGCCGCCCCGGCGAGCGCGTGCTCGTGATCGACGAGGGGCTCACGTTCAATCCCGAGCGCGGCACGGAGCGGGTCGTGCTCGTCGGCGACGAGACGGCCCTGCCCGCGATCGCCTCGATCTGCGCCTCGCTGCCCGCGCACGCGACCGGATCCGTCCTGATCGAAGCGCCCTCCGCCGAGGATGCGCTGGCCTTCCCGCACCCGGACGGCATCGACGTGCAGTGGTTCGTGCGCGCGGAGCATGACCGGCCCGGTGCACTGGCGCTGACGGCGCTGCGCGAGCTCGCCCTGCCCGAGGCGCCGTTCCACGCCTATGCCGCGGGCGAGCAGTCGCTGGCCTCGGGGGCGCGCAAGCTGCTCGTCGGCGAGCGCGGCGTCGACAAGAGCCAGGTCAGCTTCTGCGGCTACTGGCGGATCGGCTCCTCCTCGCCCGCCTCCCGCGCGGCGCGCGAGACGGCGGCGGAGCCCCTGGGCTGAACCCTCCCGTACACACCCCGTCCGAACCGCCTCGAACCGCCTCCGGGCGCGCGGGGCGCCGAAGGCGGTTCGATCCGGTTCGAATCAACCGGTTGCTGAGCCTGTCGAAGCACAGGGACCAGCCGGTTGCTGAGAAGCACGGACGCCGAGCCTGCTCAGCTGATCTTCTTCTTGTAGATGGCGATCGCGAAGCCGTAGGCGACCACGAGGATCCCGACCATCCAGGCGAGGGCGATCCAGATGCTGGATCCCACCGGCTGGCCGTTGAACAGCGCCCGGATCGTGTTCACGATCGACGTCACCGGCTGGTACTCCGCGAACCAGGCCACCGGGCCCGGCATCGAGGAGGTGGGCACGAACGCCGAGCTGATGAACGGCAGGAAGATGAGCGGGTAGCTGAACGCGCTCGCACCGTCCACGGTCTTGGCGCTCAGGCCCGCGATCACGGCGAGCCAGGTGAGCGAGAGGGTGAACAGGATCAGGATCCCGGCCACGGCCAGCCATGCGCCGACCGATGCTCCGGTGCGGAAGCCCATCGCGAACGCGACGCCGACGACGATCGCGACCGAGACGATGTTCGCGACGAGCGAGGTGAGCACATGCGCCCAGAGCACGCTCGACCGGGCGATCGGCATGGACTGGAACCGCTCGAAGATCCCGCCCTGCAGGTCCAGGAACAGCCGGTACGAGGTGTACGCGATGCCGGACGCGATCGTGATGAGCAGGATGCCCGGCAGCATGTAGTCGATGTAGGACTGGTCGGATCCGGTGTGGATCGCCCCGCCGAGCACGTAGACGAACAGCAGCATGAGCGCGATCGGGGTCACCGCGGTGGTGATGATCGTGTCAGGACTGCGCAGGATGTGCTTGAGCGAACGGCCGGTGAGAGTGCCGGTGTCGCTGAGGACGTGGCTGGTCATTTCACTGCCTCCTTCTTGGTGTCGGGCTTCTTGGTGTCGGGCTTCGTGGTGTCGGGCCCCGCGACGGGCTCAGAGGCCGGGGCCGCGGACGGTCCGACCAGGGCGAGGAAGACCTCCTCGAGGCTGGGCTGCTTCTCGACGTACTCGACCTTCGCCTGCGGCAGGAGCCGCTTGAGCTCGGCGAGCGTGCCGTTCTGGATGATGGTGCCCTCGTGCAGGATCGCGATCCGGTCGGCCAGCTGCTCGGCCTCGTCGAGGTACTGCGTGGTGAGCAGCACGGTGGTGCCGCCGTTCGCGAGCTCCTTGACGGTGTCCCAGACCTCGATCCGCGCCTGCGGGTCGAGGCCCGTGGTGGGCTCGTCGAGGAAGATCACCGGAGGGTTCCCGATCAGGCTCATCGCGATGTCGAGCCGGCGCCGCATTCCGCCGGAGTAGGTGCCCGCGCGGCGCCCTCCGGCGTCGGTGAGCGAGAACCGGGCGAGCAGATCGTCGGCGACGGCGCCCGGATCCTTGAGGTGGCGGAGCTTCGCGACGAGCACGAGGTTCTCGCGTCCGGTGAGGATCTCGTCGACCGCGGCGAACTGGCCGGTGAGGCTGATCGCATTGCGGACGTCGTTCGGCGCCGAGGCGACGTCGAAGCCCTGGACCGTGGCGGCTCCGCCGTCGGCCTTCAGCAGCGTCGACAGGATGCGCACGAGCGTGGTCTTGCCGGCTCCGTTCGAGCCGAGCAGGGCGAAGATGCTGCCCCGCTCGACCTCGAAGTCGACCCCGCGCAGGACCTGCAGATCCTTGAAGGCCTTGGTGACGCCCTGCACGCGGATCGCGGGGGCGGTGAGGGTGGTCATGATCAGTTGTCCTTTCGTGCGGCATCGTCGATCGCCGTGGTGAAGCGCTTGCGCTCCTTGTCGATCCACTCGCGCCCGGCGTAGGCCTTCGCGAACGTCTCGGCGAAGTCGACCGGGTCGTCCCCGACGATGTCGCGCACCGGGGTGCGGTCGACGGCGGCGCGCTCCCAGAGATCGGCCATGTCGGTGTACATCCGGATCATGGTGTCGCCGTCGGTGATGCCGCCGACGTACATGAGGTAGCGGTGCATCGCCATGGCGGCTTCCGCGTAGGGGGCGGGAAGGCCCTCCATGCGGGCCTTGTCCTGCTTGTACTGCTTCTTCTGCTCGAGGGACCCGGTGAGGGCTTCGATCCACTTGGCGGCCATGTCAGGCTCCTTCATTCGTGTCGGTCGTGCTGATGCTGTCGGTGTGGCGGAGCTGTTCGATGTGCGCGGCGAGGAAGCTCCAGGTCCTCCAGAAGTCGGCGAGCTGATCCCGCCCCTGCGCGTTGAGCGAGTACACCTTGCGCGGCGGCCCCTTCTCGGACGGGACCTTCTCCACGTCCACGAGGCCCCTCTGCTCGATCCGCACCAGCAGCGCGTAGACGGTCCCCTCCGCGATGTCGGAGAACCCTCCGTCCCGCAGCCGCGTGGTGATCTCGTATCCATAGGCCGATCGCTCGGCCAGGATCGCCAGGACGATCCCCTCGAGAGTGCCCTTGAGCATCTCGGTCATCTGACTCGCCATCGCGATCGCCTCCTTCTTCTACTCAGTGATGTTGACTACCGGTAGACAGTAACACTGAGTACCGGTACATAGCAACACTGAATAGCAAACTTTTCTGACGCCCGGGATCGTCTCCCTCCGGGGGTCACCGCCACGATCGGTGCACAGCACGACGCCCCGGGATCCAGGGATCTCGGGGCGTTCGCGCAGGGCGACAGCAGGGCGCGCGGTGCCGTCAGAGTGCGAGATGGAGGCGGAGCGCCTCGTCGAGAGCCCCCATGAGCTCTGCGGGCACCCAGCCGACCGGGCGGGCGATGCGCGTCACGGCAATGGTGCGCACCTGCTCCGCCTGCGCCTTGACGTCGCGCTCGAGTCCGGTCTCCCTCGCCGGCAGCAGTACCTGGAACGGCAGGATCCGCACCGTGTTCGACGTCAGGGGGACGACCGTCACGGTCGCCCGATCACTCCGCGCCGCGACCGCGTTGGCCGTGTTGTTGCTCACGATCACCGCAGGACGGGTCTTCTTCGCCTCGGATCCGACGGCGGGATCGAAGGAGACGAGCACGACCTGCCCGCGACGCAGAAGGGGAACGGTCGACACGCTCACGCGGACGCGAGCCCATCGCCCGCCACGGCATCCCAGTCCTCGCCGTCACCCGCGGCGAACGCCTCAGCATAGGCGTCGGCGAGGCGGCTCTCGCGCAGCAGGCGCACGGCATCCTGCGTCGCTGCCGAACGCGAGGGGTAGCGACCGCTCTGCGTCTCGGCGTCGAGGAAGGCGATGTCCTCCTCGCTGAGGCTCAGACTGACCTTGGCATGCACCATGAGCATGATGCTACTTCAGTAGTAACAGTCTTGCTACCGCTCCGGCGCGCATCACAGCACGTCGTCGGCGTGCAGCTGGCGCACGCCGTGGGTGTGCAGCAGCAACTGGGCGCGCAACGGAATACCGAGCAGCGCGGCCTCCCGCTTCATCGCGCGCGCCCAGGCGCGGACGTCGACGTCGACGTCCTCGCCGCCCACCCGCTCCCACACCAGCACCACCGCCGCGTTGCCGGTGAGCTCGCGGAGCCCGCGGATCCGCTGGGACAGCAGGTGCGCGTGCGTCACCTCGCCGAGATCGTCCGTCGTCACCACCTCGAGCGGATCCTCGGGGTAATCGGCCATGGGGATGAGCGGCTCGCCGATCCGCCCTCGGCCGTCGAGGAAGAGCAGCCAGAGCTGCCGCTGGCCCGCCTGCTGGAGCAGCAGCTCCAGGACGTCGCGGAGGTCGTCGTCACTTTCGAGCACATGATCGCGCAGTGTTTCGGGGTTCATGACGCCAGCCTGGCGGCGCGGGAATCGGCCGAACGACCCGCTCACGCAATCGGTGCGGAACTTCGTGAAAGCGCGGATCGTGCAGGACGATCCGGGCGTGCGGAGCCCGGCCCCCGCACGCACGAGCGCCCCCGGATCCAGGATCCGGGGGCGCCCTTCGACGAGCTCAGGGACCGAGAGGTCAGCGCTTGCCGGCGATCTGGCGGCCGACGAGGTCGCGCATGATCTCGTTCGTGCCGCCGTAGATGCGATGCACTCTGGCGTCGGTGAAGGCCTTCGCGATCGGGTACTCCATGATGTAGCCGTAGCCGCCGTGCAGCTGCACGCCGGTGTCGAGCACCTCCCACTCGCGCTCCGTCGTCCAGAACTTCACCTTCGCGGCGTCCTCCGCGGTGAGCTTGCTGTCCTTGTACGCCAGCAGCGCGCGGTCGACGTACGCCCACATCACCTCGGTCGTGGTGACCATGTCCGCCAGCCGGAAGCGGGTGTTCTGGAAGTCGGCGATGCGCTCGCCGAAGGCCTCGCGGTCCTTGGTGTAGGCGATGGTCCAGGCCGTGGCGGCCTGCGCGGCGGCCGCGGCGGCGACCCCGATCGACAGGCGCTCGAGCGGCAGGTTCATCATCAGCTGGATGAAGCCCATACCTTCTTTGCCGCCGATCAGGTTTTCTTCCGGAATGAACACGTCGGTGAACGAGAGTTCTGCGGTGTCCCAGC
>JAITLM010000191.1 GCA_031277885.1 Microbacterium sp. | reverse complement strand
GTGAGCAGCGCCACCGAGAACAGCAGCGAGGGCGAGATGATCAGCGCGATCGCCATCGTCTCGCCGAGAGCGCGCCCCAGCCCGAGCAGGATGGCCGAGACCATGCCGCTGCGCGCGTAGGGGAAGACCGCGAGTCGGATCATCTCCCAGCGCGTGGCGCCGAGCGCGAGAGCGGCCTCCTCGTTCAGCCGCGGCGTCTGCAGGAAGATCTCGCGGGTCAGGGCGGTGATGATCGGCAGGATCATCACCGCGAGGACCACGCCACCGGCGAGCATGGTCGAGCCCGTGCTCGACACGGGACCCTGGAAGAGCGGGATCCAGCCGAAGTACTGGTTGAGGAAGTCCGAGAGCGGCAGCAGGAACGGGCGCATCACGATGACGCCCCACAGGCCGAACACGATCGACGGCACGGCGGCGAGCAGGTCCACCACATACGCGAGCGCGCTGGCGAGCCGGCGGGGCGCGTAGTGCGAGATGAACAGGGCGATGCCGATCGCGACGGGAGCGCCGAGGATCAGCGCGATCAGTCCGGACCAGATGCTGCCCCAGAGCATCGGGGCGACGTAGTTCCAGAAGCTGCCCCAGTGCTTGTTCTGGTAGCCGGCGAGATCCGCGTTCGTGTCCCAGTTCGCCGTGATGGCGGGCAGGCCCTTGAGGATCAGGAAGATCGCGACACCGGCGAGGATCACCATGATGGACGCGGCGGCCGTCGTCGACAGGCCGAGGAAGAAGCTGTCGCCGGCGCGACGCTTCCCGACGAGGTTCTCGGAGGCGACCGCGGTCGCCTCTTCACGCTGCGCGACGTCAGTCACGGTGCCACTCTTCATCTCGCATGTGTGCGCGTCTTTCTTTGTGCTCCGGCCGGTGGCAGGAGAGGGATCGGGCCAGCACGAAAACTCGGCAGGGCCTCCGATCGGGTCGGCGGCCCTGCCCAGCCCGGGTCGGCTCCGAAGAGCCGACCCGGGCCGGCCTGATGCTTACTTGATGGTCGCGAGCGACTCCTGGGCCGCCTTCAAGACGGAGTCCGGGAGCGGCGCGGCGCCGGCGTTCTTGACGGCGACCTGCTGGCCGACCGTGCTGTCGATGAAGCCGATGTAGCTCTTCACGAGCGCGGCCTGGGCCGGGGTCTTGAAGGTGGTGCACGCGATCGCGTAGGAGACCAGCGGGATCGGGTAGGTCTCGGCGGTCAGCTTCGAGTAGTCGAACTTCTTCGACAGGTCGCCCTTGACGCCGTTGGAGGCGTCCACCGCGGCGACGTCGAACGTCTTCGAGACGGCCTCGGGGCTGAACGCGACGGCCTTGCCGTCCTGCAGGATCGACGCGCTCGCGAGCTTGCCGATCGCGGAGTGGTCGGCGTAGCCGATGGTGCCCGTGCCGGCCTCGACGGCCTGGACGACGCCCGAGCCGCCCTTCTGCTTGGAGACGTCGCCCTCGACCGGCCAGTCCTTGCCCGCGGGGTAGGTCCAGACGGAGGACTGCGTGCCGGCGAGGTAGTTGGTGAAGTTCGCCGTGGTGCCGGAGCCGTCCGAGCGCGCGACCGTGGTGATCTTGCCGGCGGGGAGCGCCTTGCCGTTGTCCTTGGTGATCGCAGCGTCGGACCAGTCGGTGATCTTCAGCGAGAAGATCTTGGCGATGGTCTCGCCGCTCAGCTTGAGGTCCGTGACGCCCGGGACGTTGAAGACGATCGCGACACCGTCGAGGTAGACGGGGATGTTGATGCCGCCCTCGGTGCACAGAGCCTTCGACTGCGTGGTCTGGTCGGCATTCAGGGGCGAGTCGGAGCCCGCGAAGTCGTACGCGCCGCTGAGGAAGTTGGTGACGCCGCCGCCCGAGCCCTGGGACTTGTCGTAGTTGATGGTGACGCCCTTGACCTGGGCGTTGTACGCAGCGGTCCACGCCGCCTGCGCGTTCGCCTGAGCGCTCGATCCGCCGGAGGTGATCGTGCCGGTCAGCGAGGCGTCGACCTTCGAGGTGATCGCGCTCGAGGTCGGTGCCGCAGAGGGGGAGTCGCTGCTCGTGCTGCTGGGCGTCGAGGAGCAGCCCGCGAGCGCGATGGCGGCGAGCACGCCGGCTGCGCCGATCGTGGTGATGCGGTTGAGCTTCACTATGTAAGTCCTTCGCTGTGTCGAGTGTGCCCTGGTGCAGGGCCACGCCAGACGATATGCGTCGGTCGTTACGCGATCAAAGATCGAAGGTAAACGGGGGGTGAACGACGATCTGCGCCCGTTCAGATCTTCGGCAGGTGCGTCTCGATCGAGATGATGCCTGATCCGGGGTTGGTCGCGCTGAGATGCACGACGCTGAAGGCGCCGACCTCGAGCGCGGAGGCGCTGCCGAGGTAGGAGCCGTGCATGGTGCCGGTGGCCAGCGCGATCTCGCGCAGGATGTCGGGCAGCACCGGTCCGTGGCTGCACAGGACGGCGGGCTTGCCCGATCGCACGCGCTTCCCGATCACCGTGCGCGGATCCGACAGGCCCTCCTCCCAGGCGTCCTGGCTGAGCAGGTCCGTCTTGCGGACCTTGTGCCCGATCGCCTTGGACAGGGGCAGCACGGTCTCCACGCAGCGGCGGGCGTCGCTGGACACGATCCGCTCCACCCCGAACGCGCGCAGGGGGCCGACGATCGCCTTCGACTGCGCGTGGCCGCGCGGAGTCAGCGGACGCGACGCGTCGGATCCGAGCCAGACGCCGCGGTTGGCGGCCTTCGCATGCCGCAGCACGACGAGCGGGAAGGTGCGCAGGGCGCCGTCGTCGACGAGCTTCGCGAACGCGTCCAGGATCTCGACGTCGACCGGGTAGCTGAGCCGGGCGCGCGCCTTCTTCAGGCTCACCCATTCGATGGCCGCGATCTCGCGATTGGGCACGAACGCGGACGCACGCACCGCTTCGTCGGTGGCCTCGGCGGCCCAGTAGTGCACGACTTTCTGCTTGCGGTTGGCCATCGTGTACCGGGAGACGCCGACCGGAGCGCCGAGCGAGACGCGGATCCCGGTCTCCTCGAAGATCTCCCGCACCGCGGTCTCCGCGAGCATCTCGCCCGGGTCGACCTTGCCCTTGGGGAGGGTCACGTCGCGGTACTTCGTGCGGTGGATCAGCAGGATCCGCAGCTTGTCCTCGACGACGCGCCACACCAGTCCGCCGGCCGCGTACACGGCCCGGTCGGGGCGGTCTGCGACGACGGTGACACCCGTGGTGTCCGCGGTGGCGGCGGAAGGTCCGAGGGGGCTGGGGGTCATCGCACCGCCCTGGCCCTGCGACGCTGCTGGATCTGCGACATGGTCCTATCCTGCAGGTCGACGAGCGGAGCGCCAACCTCGGAGAACGCGCGCCGGGTCCACTCGCCGTCTGCGCCCAGGTGCCAGGACGACGTCTCGGGGGAGAGCGCGAGGTCGAAGAACGCCAGCAGCTCCTCGATGTGGGCCGACTCGGTGACCCGCACGAGCGCCTCCACCCGGCGGTCGAGGTTGCGGTGCATCATATCGGCGCTGCCGATGAAGACCTGCGGATCGCCGTCGTTGTGGAATGCGAAGATGCGCGAGTGCTCGAGGTAGCGGCCGAGGATCGAGCGGACCGTGATGTTGTCCGTGATGCCGGGAAGGTCCGTGCGCAGGCTGCAGATGCCGCGCACCCACACGTCCACCGGAACGCCCGCTGCGCTCGCCCGGTACAGGGCGTCGATGATCTGCTCGTCCACCATCGAGTTCACCTTGATGCGGATGTGCGCCGGCTTGCCGTCGAGAGCGTTCTCGCGCTCCTTCTCGATGTGACGGAGCAGGCCCTTGCGCAGGTGCAGCGGGGCGACCAGGAGGCGCTTGAACTTCTTCTCGATCGCATAGCCGCTGAGCTCGTTGAACAGGCGCGTGAGGTCCTTGCCGACCTGCGGGTCGGCCGTGAACAGGCCGAAGTCCTCGTAGATGCGGCTGGTCTTCGGGTTGTAGTTGCCCGTGCCGATGTGGCTGTAGCTGCGCAGCACGCCGTCCTCCTCGCGGATGACGTTGACGAGCTTGCAGTGCGTCTTCAGCCCGACCAGGCCGTACACGACGTGCACTCCCGCCTTCTCGAGCTTGCGCGCCCAGACGATGTTGTTCGCCTCGTCGAAGCGGGCCTTGACCTCCACGAGCGCGAGCACCTGCTTGCCGGACTCGGCGGCGTCGATGAGCGCCTGCACGATCGGGCTGTCTCCCGAGGTGCGGTAGAGCGTCTGCTTGATCGCGAGCACGTGCGGGTCCCGGGCAGCCTGCTCGAGGAACGCGACGACGCTCGTCGTGAACGACTCATACGGGTGGTGCACGAGCACGTCCGCCTTGCGGATCGCCTTGAAGATGTCGATGCGCTCGTTCGCGCCGGGCTTGAATGCGAGCGCGGTCGTGGGCACATGCGGCGTGTACCGCAGGTCGGGGCGGTCGATCCGGCCCAGTCCGAACAGGCCGCGCAGGTCGAGCGGGCCGGGGAGGCGGTAGACCTCCTGGTCGGTGATGTCGAGCTCGTTGATGAGCAGGTCGAGCGTCACATCGTCCATGTCGTCGGTGATCTCGAGGCGGATCGGCGGCCCGAAGCGGCGGCGCAGCAGCTCGGCCTCGAGCGCCTGGATGAGGTTCTCCGACTCGTCCTCCTCGATCTCCACGTCCTCGTTGCGGGTGAGGCGGAACGCGTGGTGGTCGAGCACCTCCATCCCGGGGAAGAGGTCGTCGAGGTGGTTCGCGATCAGCTCCTCGAGGCGGATGAAACGCAGCTCGCCGTCCATCGAGGGCACCTCGACGAAGCGCGGCAGCATGGGCGGCACCTTGAGGCGGGCGAACTCCTGCCGGCCGGTGCGCGCGTTGCGGATCCGGATCGCGAGGTTCAGGGACAGGCCGGAGATGTACGGGAACGGGTGCGCCGGGTCGACCGCGAGCGGCATCAGCACGGGGAACACGTTGGTCTGGAAGTAGTCGGTGAGCTCGGCCTTGGCCTCGCCGTCGAGGTCGTCCCAGTCCACGATCGTGATGCCCTCGGCGGCGAGGGCCGGACGGACCAGCCCGGTCCACGCGGCGGCATGGCGCAGCTGCAGCTTGTGCGCGTCCGCGGAGATGTCGGCCAGCACGTCGGCGGGGGCGCGGCCGACGTTGGTCGGCACGGCGAGACCCGTGACGATGCGGCGCTTGAGACCTGCGACGCGCACCATGAAGAACTCGTCCAGGTTGCTGGCGAAGATCGCGAGGAAGTTCGCCCGCTCGAGCACCGGGAGCGTCTCGTCCTCGGCGAGCTCCAGCACGCGCTGGTTGAACGCCAGCCAGCTCAGCTCGCGGTCGAGGTACCGGTTCTCCGGGAGGAGCGAGTCGTCCGGCGCGATGAGCTCGTCGAAGTCGTCGTCCTCGGCGTCGCCGAGTCCGGAGTCTGCCAGTGCGGGATCGATCATGCGCCCATCATTGCAGGATGACGT
>JAITLM010000148.1 GCA_031277885.1 Microbacterium sp. | reverse complement strand
CCGAGCAGGTGGCCGTGCCGTCGGGTGAGCCGGCGCTGCTCGGTGGCGTCGTCCAGGGCCACCTCGGCCGGGATCAGGCAGCTCACCGACCAGTTGTGCGCGACCTTCTCCGGCCACGCGGGATCCAGCCGCAGGGTGCGGCCGCGCAGCTGAGGGGCTCCCGTCGAGGTGGTCACGGTCGTGAGGTCGATCAGGGTGTTCACGGCGGGGCAGTCCCAGCCCTCGCCGAGCAGGCCGCGGGTGCCGACCAGGAGGCGCACGGATCCGGCCGACATCAGGGCGGAGACCGCCGCGACGATGCGCCCGGCGCCGACCCCGGGGGCGTCGAGTTCGCGCCACGGGCCGACCCCGCCGGGCCGCACCTGGACAGCGGATCCGACACGTGCCATGAGCGCGGCGGCGAGCTCCTCGGCCCGCGCCGCCGGCACGCGGATGCGGTCGGCGGTCAGCAGCACAGGACTCAGGGCCGCGGTCAGAGGATCGTTCACCACGAAGTCGTAGGCGCGCAGGGCACCGGCCGCGGTCTCGCCGACGAGGCCGCGGCTGTTGCCGTGCTCCACGAAGTCGGTCACGATGACGGCCTTGACCCTCGCGCCGTCCGCTCCGGCCAGTTCGAGCCGGAGGATGTCCACGGCGGCGCGGTCCTTGGCCTCCGAGAACGCGAGGGTGGTCTCCACCGGATCCCTGCCGCGGCGGAGACCGCGGTCCGTGAGCAGCAGGCCGAAGTCGGCGAGGGCGTTCTTGACGTAGCGCCACTGGTGCTTCGCGCCCGGGTCCGGCAGCAGCGTGGTGAGCGCGAAACGGGCCAGCACCGTCAGCAGGTCGTCGGTCGTGCAGCGCTCGAAGAGCACGGGCGGCAGGATCGCGCAGATCGGGTGCTGCGGGGCGAGCGCGCGCAGCACCACGCCGCAGGAACGGGTGAGCGGGAGGTCGTCGGCCAGGGCGCGCTCGAGTGCCGCGGGGGAGGGCGGTGCGGCGGCGGCTTCGTCGAAGGGCCCGGCGGCCGGGGCCTGCTCGGCCGCCGCGGGATCGGCGACCGGGGGCTCGGGCGGATCCGGATCCGCGGGCTGCAGGCGCTCCTCGAGGTAGCGGATGCCGTCGGGGGTGGACAGCACCTGGGCGAGCAGCGCGTCCAGCTGCTCTCCGTGCCGGCGGATGAACGCGGCCTCGGCCGGCACCGGCTCGGTGAACCAGACGTGGTCGCGGTAGGGCGCGAGATGCCCCTCCTTCACGACGGCGGGGGTGGGCACCTCGAAGTCGACCTCGCCGAGCAGCTGCGTGTAATTGTCGAACTCCGTGCCGTCCGCGACGTCCGGGAGGGTGGCGGTGAGTCCGATCACGAGGCCGCGTCCGCCGCGCTCGCGGATCGCGCCGACGAGGTAGGCGACGACGAGCGCCCAGTGATCCAGCAGGTGATGGCACTCGTCCAGGACGATGGTGTCCACGCCGGCGTCCACGATCCGCTCCAGGAGCGAGACCGCGTTCGGATGCAGCACGCGCGCGATCGCCTGGGGCCGCTCCCGCGCGAACCGGCGGCGGATCCGCTTCACGCGCCCGCGCAGTCCGGTGCGGTACTGCGCCGGGTTGTCGACCGCGAGTGCGGCCAGCCACGTCTCCGCCGCGGCCTGCGTGCGACCGCTCTCGACGAGCTCGTCCGCCCACCGGGCGCGGGCGAGCGCCTCGAACGGGGATCCGTCGCCCGTGACGCTGAGCGCCTGGTACGTGAGCGCGGTCAGGTCTGCGATGCGCAGCGGATCCGTCGACACGGCCGCGGCGTCGGGCGCGAGCCCGGCGGCGGTGCGCGCCCACTGCTCGCGGATCGTCGTGTTCGGGGCGAGCACGAGCGTGCGCCCGCCTTCTCGGGCGGCGAGCAGCAGCCCGAGAAGGGTCTTGCCGGAGCCCGGGGGAGCCACGATGTGCAGTTCGGACTCGGAGCCGGGGGCCAACCGCTCCAGCACCTGCGCCTGGTAGGTGCGCAGGGTGCCGGTGAAGCGCCAGTCCCGGAGGGGTGCATCCTCGAGGGGCGCGCTCGGCTCGGCCATGCGTCCCCCTCCGTGCCGGCGCCTCGACGCCGCGGCGCCGCCGGATCGGCACCGGATTCCGAGCGTAGCCTTCGCCGGAGCGCGCGCCGGACAGCCCTGGCGTCGAACGAGGCCTCCGGCGTCGCGGTCCGGGCCTCAGGACGTCGAGGTCGCGAGCAGCCGCGAGCCGAGCAGCGAACGCGGCGTCAGAACTGCGGCGATCCGGTCGCGACGCGAGACATGCGCGCGCAGGTCCGCCCGGATCGCGTCGAGCGGGGGGCGCAGATCGGCGGCGCCCGGAGGGGCGTCCGGCACCTGGCGGGCGTAGCTGGCGTGCTCGATCGCGCGCACGAGGGCGTCCATGGCGACGGCATCGACACCGCGCTCGCGCACCAGACGCTCGCCGCGGGCGCGCGGCGACTCCGCGGACGAGGCGGGCAGCCCCAGATCCTGCAGCGTCGCGCGCAGTTCGGTCCACGCGGCCACGGCGTCCCCGCGGCCCGCGGCGGCACGGCGCCGAGCCGTCTGCAGGCGCCGGATCAGGGCGGGGATCAGCAGCACGGCGAGCACGCCCAGGGCCGTCCAGACGATCGGCATCGCCTGCAGCGCGGTCGGCTTCGACGCCCCGGTGGCACCCGCGTTCGGCACATCGAGGTTCTTCGGATCCTTGGCGGCGCCGGTCGACGTGGGCGCGGGCGTCGTCCCGGCCGAGGGCGCCGTACTGCCGCCGGCACTGGTGCTGTCCTCGGTGAACGCGGTCGGGATGCCGCGTGTCGCGGTCGGCTCGAACGGCACCCAGCCGATGCCGGCGAAGTACACCTCCGGCCAGGAGTGCAGCTGGTCCGTGGAGACCTCGTAGACGACCTTGCCGTCGTCGGAGCGGCGGTCGGTGGCCGTGCCGGGCAGGTAGCCGACGACGATCCGCGTCGGCATGCCCAGTGAGCGCGCCATGAGCGCGAACGCCCCGGCGAAATGCACGCAGTACCCCTCGCGCACGGTCAGGAACCTCGCCACCGCGTCGACGTTGGTGCCGTCGAAGCCGTCGTCGACCGGCGTCTGCAGCGAGTAGCGGAATCCGGCGCGGAACCAGGTCTGCAGCGCGATCAGCTTGTCGTAGTCGGTCGTCGCGCCGCCGACGACCTCGCGCGCGCTGTCGGCGATGATCGCGGGCATCTTCGCGGGCAGCGCCCGCAGATCGGCGGGGACGTCGGCCCCGGACGAGGTCGATGCGCGGATCTGGTCGAGCGTGGGCTGCAACACGGCGGTGTCGATCGAGTAGTTCTGGTCGGCCGCGTCGGCGTTCGCCGCGATCACCGTGCGGTTGTCGGCGGCCGCGTTCCAGCTGCCGTTCTCGCCGCGCACGGCCGTGGCCTGATATGGCACGGGCAACCAGGATCCGGAGATCCCGGCGGTGCGGATCGTGGTCTTGGTCTTGTGCACCGCGACCCCATCCGGTGCGGCGACGTCTCCGAATCCCTGTGACAGCGGCACGGTGGCGGGGCGATCCGGCTGCCAGGTGGATCCGTCGAATCGGGTGAGGGTCGCGATGCGCAGATACGGGGGCGTGCCGTCATCGCTGATCAGCGTGAGCGCGGTCGCGGGGGCGGGGCGGCGCAGATCCTTTCCGAGATCGAGGGTCGCGCTCAGCGTGGTGCTGCCCCCGCCGACGTTGAGCCCCGAGGCGGACAGGGGCAGCAGCGGCGAGACGATCAGCGCCGCGAGCACGGCGAGGAATCCCAGGAGGAAGGCGGGCAGGCGCCGCGTGCGCAGCGGGGCGTCGGGATGCGCTCGGCGGACGGCGACCGTCTCGTCCCGCGTCGCCGGCGCAGGGCGCTCGGAACCGGGCGGTGCGAACCGCACGTGCAGGAAGAACAGGATCGCGAGAGCGAGCCCGATGAACCACACCGGGTTCGCGCCCTCGCGGACGACGACCCCCGGCGCCGCGCCGAGCGCGGTGATCAGCACCGCGGCGATGAGCGGCGCGCGCAGCGTCACGAGCACGAGGTCGAGCACGACGGCGATGAGCCCTGCCGCGGTCGCGACGCTCACGGCGATCGCCGGGGAGGCCGCCAGGGGAGCGACGCCGTCGCGGATCTCGCTCAGCGCGGCGCTGAAGAACGCGTCGATCGTGCGCCAGACCTCGGGCGACGGGAGCAGCCACCCGCGACCCGCCTGCCGTGCGGTGAACACCGTGAGCGCGATCGCGCACGCGCCGAGTTGGACGATGGGGACGGCGGGGATCGCGAGCCAGACGGGAGCGCGGCGCAGGAGGAAGCGCACGAGGGCCCCCGCGACGATCACCGTTCCTGCGGTCGCCACGGCGCCCTCGCCCCAGGAACCGGGCTGGACGACGGCGCTGAGCGGCCACACCGCCACGACCAGCCCCAGCGCGGTCAGCAGGGCGGCGGCCACGGGTCCGCCTTCCGTCCGGCGCTGCGGCGGGGGACCCCCGTATGCGCTGGCGTCAGCGGACATGCGCCGACTCCTGCGGGCCGCGCGCGTGCGGGGTCCCGGCCGCACCGCCGAGCAGCGGAGACCGTCCGCGTGCCGAACCGGCGTCCGCCGTCGCGGATCCGGGTTCGCCCGCGCCCGTGTCGGCCCAGGCATCCGCGGGATCGTCGCCGAGCGTCGCGACGCGCCAGCCCTGCGTCTCCGCGGCGGACAGCGCGTCCGTCCCGGGGGCGGTGGCGATCAGGATCGGGGTTCCGGCTCCGCCGTGCGGAAGCGCACCGGCGTCGGCGGAATCGATGGCGCCCGTGATCACGACGAGCGGGCCGACGGTGTGCCCCTCGCTCGCCGCGGGCAGTCCGTGGTCGCGCTCGCCGGAGCGGGGCGCGGTGCCCGCGAGGGCCACCAGCAGGCCGTCGCGCTCGTCCTCCGCGCCGCGCAGCCGGCCGAGCAGCACCCCGGTCGCATCGACCACGTCGACGGCGAAGCCGTTGTCCACGAGGTGCACCGCGATCGAGGCGCATGCCGTGACGGCTCTATCGAAGCTCTCGAGATCCGTGTCGCCGCCGGCCGCGACCCAGCGTGCGCCGGCGCGGTCGAGCACCACCAGGGCGTCGGGGCTCGACTCCTGCTCCTCCTGGCGCACCATCAGATCGCCGCGGTGCGCGGTCGCGCGCCAATGGATGCGCCGCATCGAGTCCCCTGGCACGTATCGGCGGGGGGAGAGGTTGTCCGCGCCCTGACCGAGTCGGTGCGACGAGGTCTGCGCCGTGCCTCCGGCGCGTCCGGTGCGGTCGGTCAGCCGCGGCAGCGGCACGACCTGCGGAACGATCGTGATCGGGGTCACATCGCCGAGTTCATCGGTGCGGACGAACAGCCCGAACGGATCCGCGGTGCTGAGTCGCAGCGGGCCGAGCGAGGCGAGCCCGCGACGCACCCCGGAGATCGGGTACGTCATCGTCATGGTCGCCCCGCCGGGGATCCGCTCGGCATCCTCGGGGGGGAAGGCGCCGGTCGCCGAGCCGCGCACCGCCGCAGGCAGTCCGTCGCGCCAGCGTCCGGTCGGCTCCCGCACGACCGTGCGGAGATCCACGCGGACCCGCACCGAGGTGTCGTCGCCGACCGTGAGCAGGTCCGCGGCGACCGTCCGGCTGACCCGCGCGCGGCGGCGCGGGACGAAGACGAACAGCGCCGACAGGACGAGCAGCGCGAACAGCAGCGCTGCCACGTACAGCAGCACAGGCGTCGCGAGCACGTTCGCGCCGATCACGAGGAGGATTCCGGTCAGAAGCGCGCTCACGCCGCGCCCGGTCATCCTGCGGCCGGGCGGATCCGCTTCGCGGTGCGCGCGCTCTCGCCGGTTCACCGTGGAAGGCCCACCGGCACCGGGATCCGCCGGACGATGCCCTCGAGGGCGGCCTCGATCGGGCGGGCGCCGGCCCGGTGCAGCCCGCGGGCGGGGATGAGCCGGTGCGCGAACACGGCCGAGAGCAGCGAGGTGAGATCGTCCGGGACGACGTAGTCGCGCCCGTCGAGCGCGGCCTGCACCTTCGCCGCGCGCACGAGCTGCAGCGTCGCCCGGGGGCTCGCCCCGAGGTGCAGGTTCGGGTCGTTCCGGGTGGCCTGCGACAGCGCCACGGCGTACTCCTCGAGCGCGGGCGCGACGTGCACCGCCCGCGCCCAGGTGATCAGCGCGCGCACGTCGGTCGCGGTCAGCACCGGGCGGATGCCGTCGAGCGGGTTGGCCGTGTCGCGCTGGCGCAGCATGAGCGTCTCGGCCTCCGCATCCGGATAGCCCATCGAGATCCGCATCATGAACCGGTCGCGCTGCGCCTCCGGCAGGGCGTAGGTGCCCTCCATCTCGAGGGGGTTCTGGGTGGCGACCACGAGGAAAGGATCCGGGAGCGGCCGGGAGTTCCCGTCCACCGTGACCTGGTGCTCCTCCATCGCCTCGAGCAGAGCGGATTGCGTCTTGGGGGAGGAGCGGTTGATCTCGTCCGCGATCACGATGTGCGCGAACACGGCGCCCGGCTTGAACTCGAACTCCTGAGCGACCGGGTTGTAGACGCTCACGCCGGTGACATCGCCGGGCAGCAGATCCGGGGTGAACTGGATACGCCGCACGGTCGCGTCGATGCTGGCCGCGAGAGCGCGCGCGAGCATCGTCTTCCCGACGCCCGGCACGTCCTCCACGAGCAGGTGCCCCTCCGCGAGCAGGCAGATCAGCGCGCTGCGGACCGCGTCGTCCTTGCCGTCGATCACCTCGGTGATGGAGGACAGGATCGCGGCCGTCTGCCGGGCGAAGCCGGTCGCGTCGATGCCGGCGGCATCGCGGGAGGTGGCGTCCAGGGCGGTGCTCGTGGTGAC
The DNA here is from genome assembly GCA_031277885.1 of Microbacterium sp. GTDB lineage: Bacteria > Actinomycetota > Actinomycetes > Actinomycetales > Microbacteriaceae > Microbacterium. Next base: position 1,199 of record JAITLM010000148.1, on the reverse strand, counting down.
GTCGGCGGTGTTCGTGGCGTGCATGCGTCCCTCTCACCGGGCGCCGCGGTGCGCCCGCGTCTTGATCGTAACCCGGGGCGGGGACGGGGAGGGCGGGGATCCGGTCTCGACAGCCTGCGACCTCGGGTAGACTGGACGACGGCTCTCCGCGTGGCGGCACCCAGGCCAATTCCCCCAGGGCGGAAACGCAGCAAGGGTAACCAGGCTCTGCCGGGTGCGCGGAGGGTCTTTTCTTTTGCCCGGCGCTGAGCGACTCGTCGTGCGTTTCGCCGTGCCGCCGGCCGGTGTCGTTCCGTCCTGCACAGCAGACGGATCCAGGACGTTCTGCACAGATCGGAAATATCCCCTGATCTGGGCGTTCGAATGTCCATGGCCCTGGGTTGAATAGGGGTATGACATCGACGACGCGCGAGGCTCTGGAACAGGTCGAGCACCTGCTCCAGCAGGTGTGCGCGTCGACTGAGATGACGACGCAGTTCGAGGGCGTCGCGGATTCCGAGACGATCCGCATCCTGCGGTCGCTCGGGCGCGTGCAGCGGCTGCTCGACGCGGGCATCACGACCGCGGCCGCACATGCGAAGGAGCGGGACGCCGGGGTCGCGTCATCGACGATCAGCGCTGCCGCCGGGTGCGCCGACCTGACCGAGCTGCTGCGCCGCGCACTGCGGGCGGATGTGGGCACGGCCCGCAGGTACGTGCGCGCTGCGGACGCGATCGGATGCGACTTCCTGCTGTCTGCGGGAGAGCACGCGCCGTCGCGGTTCGAGGCGCTCGGGCAGGCACTGCGAGACGGGGAGATCTCCGTGACCGGGTTGCTCGCCGCGATCGGTCCCGTCGAGCGGGCCCGTGCGCGGATCACCGACGATGAGCGCGAGGCTCTCGACGCTCTGCTCGCGAATACGGCCCGAGGACGGGACCTGCCCGACGAGCACGGCGACCCCGGCCCCGCGCCGTCCACCGACGAGCTCGCCGACTTCGCCCGCGCCCTGATGCTCCGGATCGACCCGGATGGCGCCGAGCCCGACGACCGGCGAGCAGAGCACAACCGGGGGTTCACGATCGGCCGCCTTCGCGACGGCGTGCGTCCGGTGCAGGGCGGACTGCTGCCGGAGGTCGCCGGCGCGCTGGAGCGCCTGTTCGACGCGCTCAACAACCCCGCCGCCACCGGCTCGGCCGACCTGAGCAGGCGCGCCGGAGGC
>JAITLM010000114.1 GCA_031277885.1 Microbacterium sp. | reverse complement strand
CGCTGGACGCCGCCGGCATCCGCGCGGACGACTCCGCCCGCGTCCTCGTCCTCGGGGGCGCAGGCGGCGTGGGGCACCTCGCCGTGCAGCTCGCCGCGGCACGCGGTGCGCAGGTGATCGCGACCGCGAGCCCGGCGAAGCAGGCTCTCGTCGCGGGCTGGGGCGCGGACGAGGTGATCGACTACCGCGATGCCGACGCGCTCGCGGCGATCGGTCCCGTGGAGGCCGTCATCGTCACCGTCTCCGACACGCTCCCGCCCCGGGGATCCGTCGGGGAGGGGACCGCGGTGGTCACGATCACCGGGTTCTCCGCGGCCCAGGAGGAGGAGCTGCGCGGCTGGGGCGCTGATCCCGTGCAGCGGATCCTCGTGGCGGCCGACGGCGCGCAGCTCGCCGGCGTCGCCGCCCTCGCCGAGGCGGGGCGGCTCACTGTGCACCTCGATTCCGAGTACGGCTTCGACGACCTCGCCGCCGCGCAGGAGCGCGTCGAGACGGGTCGCGTCACCGGGAAGGTCGTCGTCCTCGTCGATCCCGCGTGATGACGCGGTCCTCCGGGCTCAGGCCTCGACGCTCAGACGTCGAAGCTCAGGCTGAGCTTGCGCAGCAGCGCGGCGAGGCGCTCGCGATCGCTGCGCGAGAGCGCGGAGAGCAGCGTCGCCTCGGCGTCGACGAGCCGCGTGATCGCGGCGTCCACGCGCACCCTGCCGTCGTCGGTGAGGGTCACCAGCACGCTCCGGCCGTCGCCCGGATCCGCCTCCCTGCGCACGAGCCGGCGCCCCACGAGCCGGTCGATGCGGTTCGTCATGGTGCCGCTGGAGACGAGGGTCTGCTGCAGCAGCTGCTTCGGGCTGAGCTGGAACGGAGCGCCCGCACGGCGCAGGGCGGACAGCACGTCCCACTCCCAGGGCTCGAGGTCGCTGCGGCGGAACACGTCGCGGCGCGCACGGTCGAGCAGCCGGGAGAGCCGGTCCACGCGGGAGAGCACCTCGAGGGGCGAGAAGTCGAGGTCCGGTCGCTGCGTGTTCCACGCCGCGACGATCCGGTCGACCTCGTCGCCCGCGTGATCCGCTCCGATGCTCATCCGTTCATTATCGCGGGCGGGTCGGAGTGCGGACGTCCCTGCGACGCGGCGGCTCCGTCCGCCAGCCGCAGGGTGAGGAACAGGCTGTGCGGATCCTCGGCGTACGATCCGAAGGGCTCGCACTCGTCGAATCCGGCCTTGGCGTACAGCCGGTGCGCGGGCCAGAAGTAGTCCGAGGCGCCGGTCTCCAGGGAGATCCGCTGGACGCCGCGGCGGCGGGCGTCGTCGACGAGCGCGGCGAGGAGCGCGGATGCCACGCCCCTGCCGCGCATCGCGGGCGCGGTCCGCATCGACTTCAGCTCTTCGTGCCCCGGCTGCAGGGCGGCGAGCGCCCCCGTCCCCGCGAGCTCGCCGTCCGCGGTCGCCGCGAAGAGCCGCACGTCCGGTGCGAGCAGCAGCGACAGGTCGAGGGCGTGCCTGCTCTCCGGTGGCGCGGTCGGCTCCATGTCCCGAAGATGCGCGGCGAGGAACGCCTCCAGCTCGGGGCTCGAGGCGGACACGCGGTCGATCAGGATCGTCATGCCGCCACCCTGCCCTGCCGGTGTTGCGGGGAGATTGCGCGTCTGTTCCGGCCCGATCACACGGGCTGCGCATGGCAGACTTGAGGCGCGACCGCCGCACAGGGCGGGCGCGGTCCGCCGTGGTGTAACGGCAGCACCCCAGCCTTTGGAGCTGCGGGGTCCAGGTTCGAATCCTGGCGGCGGAGCATGACGGAGAACACACTCGCCATCGTCGTCCTGGCTGCAGGTCAGGGCACGCGCATGAAGTCCCGCCTGCCGAAGGTGCTGCACCCGATCGGCGGACGCACCCTGGTCGGTCACGTGCTCGCGACCGCCGCGCAGCTGGGCGCCGAGACCGTCGAGGTCGTGGTGCGGCACGAGCGCGACCAGGTGGTCGCGGCGCTTGCCGCCGAACACCCCGAGGCGGTCATCGTCGATCAGGACGAGGTCCCCGGCACCGGCCGTGCCGTGCAGGTGGCGCTGGACGCGCTGCCCGAGGGCTTCCACGGCGACGTGCTGGTGCTCTCCGGAGACGTGCCGCTGCTCGAGGCCGAGACGCTGCAGTCCCTGATCGACGGGCATCGCGCGGCCGAGGCCGCCGCGACCGTGCTGAGCGCGATCGTCGACGACCCGAACGGATACGGGCGCATCATCCGCGACGCCTCGGGTGACGTCGCGCGGATCGTCGAGCAGAAGGACGCGGACGACGCCGAGAAGGCCACGCGCGAGATCAACGCCGGCGTGTACGTGTTCCGCGCGGATCTGCTCCGCACCGAGCTCGCGAAGGTCACGACCGACAACGCGCAGGGCGAGATGTACCTGACCACGGTCATCGGCCTGCTCCGCGCCGCGGACGAGAAGGTCGCCGTCTCGATCGCGGCCGACACCGCCGCGACCTTCGGCATCAACGACCGCGTCCAGCTCGCCGAGGCCGCGCGCACCCTCAACGACCGCATCGTGCGCCGCTGGCAGCGCGAGGGCGTGACGATCCAGGATCCCGCGACCACCTGGATCGACGACGACGTGACGCTCGCGCCCGACGTCACGATCCTGCCGAACACGCACGTCTTGCGGGCGAGCACGGTCGCGAGCGGCGCGATCATCGGCCCGGACACGACGCTCGTCAGCACCGAGGTCGGCGAGGATGCGACGGTCCGCCGCTCCGAGGCGACGCTCGCCGTGATCGGCGCGCGCGCGACCGTCGGCCCGTTCTCGTTCCTGCGCGCGGGCACGACGCTCGGTGCCGACGGCAAGATCGGCGCCTACGTCGAGACCAAGAACGCCCAGATCGGCGAGGGATCGAAGGTTCCGCACCTGTCCTACGTGGGCGATGCGACCGTGGGCCGCGGTGTGAACCTCGGCGCGAGCACGATCACCGCGAACTATGACGATGTGAACAAGCACCGCACCGAGATCGGGGACGAGGTGCACACCGGCTCGCACACGGTGCTCGTCGCGCCCGTTAGGCTTGGTGCCGGCGCGAAGACCGGCGCCGGAGCCGTCGTCCGCAAGGACGTCCCCGCCGGTGCCCTCGCGATGAGCGTCGCACCCCAGCGCAATGTCGAGGGGTGGGTCGAGAAGAACAGAGCAGGCACGGCCGCGGCGGATGCTGCGGCGCGTGCCGAATCGGCGGAATAGGCGGGTCCGATGGGGCGCAAGAAGAACACGACGGTCGAGCTGGATCGCGACAACGACATCGCACCGGGTCTCGTCGCCAAGACGAAGAAGCGGCTCGTCGTCGCGGGCGGTCGGTCGCACCCGGAGCTGACCGCGGCGGTCGCCGCGGCGCTCGGCACCGAGATCGCGCCGGTCGAGCACCGCACCTTCGCCTCGGGCGAGCTCTACGCGCGCTTCGAGGTCTCGATCCGCGGCTGCGACCTGTTCATCGTGCAGTCGTTCGGCGAGCCGATCAACGAGTGGCTCATGGAGACGCTCATCATGCTCGACGCGGCCAAGCGCGCCTCGGCCAAGCGCATCACCGTCGTCGCCCCGTACTACCCCTACGCGCGCCAGGACAAGAAGGGACGCGGCCGCGAGCCGATCTCGGCGCGCCTCGTCGCCGACATGCTCAAGGTCGCCGGCGCGGACCGCGTCATGAGCGTCGACCTGCACGCCGCGCAGATCCAGGGCTTCTTCGACGGCCCCGTCGACCACCTCTTCGCCAAGCCGGTCCTCCTGCAGCACTTCGAGGAGACGCTCACGGCCGAGGACCGCGCCACGCTCACGATCGTCTCGCCCGACATGGGCCGCGTGCGCGTCGCGGACACCTGGTCGGACAGCCTCGACGCCCCGCTCGCGATCATCCACAAGCGCCGCGACCCGAAGGTCGCCAACCAGGTCTCGGTGCACGAGATCGTCGGCACCGTGGACGGGCGCACCTGCCTCCTCGTCGACGACATGATCGACACCGGCGACACGATCGTCAAGGCCGCCCAGGCGCTCAAGGCCAACGGCGCCCGCAAGGTGATCGTCGCGGCGACCCACGCGATCTTCTCGGATCCGGCCAGCGAGCGCCTGCAGGACTCCGCGATCGACGAGGTCGTCGTCACCGACACCATCCCGCTGTCGGCCGCGCGCCGGTTCCCCGGCCTTCGGATCCTGCCGATCGCGCCGCTGCTGGCGACCGCGATCCGCCAGGTGTTCGAGGACGGATCCGTCACGAGCATGTTCGACGGCGCCGCCTGAGGCCCGTCCGCCTGACGCTCCGAGAGGTCAACCGGTTCCCGCCGGCCGGCCTCTCGGCGTCTCCGCGAGGTGTCCTCCGGCACGGGATCCCGACTTCACGACGCGCCGCGTCATCTCAAAGGTGGCGCACAGGAGGGTTGCGGAAGCTGGAACCATGAAGCTCTCGCCCTCGGTTCGTCAAGGATCCGCCCTCGTCGGCATCGCCGGAACGCTCCTGCTCGCGGGATGCGCAGCCGAGTCGTCGTCGGCCGAGACCACGACCGCGACCCCCGCGCCGCAGGCGAGCGCCGACGCCTCGCCGTCCGCGACCGGCGCCGGCTCCGCGACCGGGTCGACCTACAAGGACGGCACCTACTCTGCCGACGGCTCGTACCAGACGCCGGAGACCGTCGAGAAGATCTCCGTCTCGATCACGCTCTCCGACGACACCGTCACGAAGGTCGAGGTCACGGGCGATCCGCAGGCGGCGGAGACGAAGCACTACCAGTCGCAGTTCATCGGCGGGATCTCCGCGCAGGTGGTCGGCAAGAAGCTCGACGAGATCTCCGTCAGCCGCGTCTCGGGATCCTCGCTGACCAGCAAGGGATTCAACCAGGCGCTGGCCACGATCCGCACCGAAGCCGCGGGCTAGGGTGGATCCCCGCCCGCCGAGGGACGTGTGGCGGTTCGAGGCGATCGGCACCGTCTGGGAGATCGGCACGGACGGCCCGTTGCCGGCGGGCGAACGCGATGCGGTGCGGGACGTGATCGACGACTTCGACCACATCTGGTCCCGGTTCCGCGCCGACTCGCTCGTCACCGCCCTCGCCGAGGAGCCGCAGGAGGTGCCGGCGCCGCCGGATGCGGTCGCGATGCTCGACCTGTACCGCGAGCTCTCGCTCGCGACCTCCGGCGCCGTGCAGCCGCTCATCGGGGACAGCCTCGCGGCGCGCGGCTACGATGCGGAGTACTCGTTCCGCGATCGCGGCGCTCGCCCGGCACCCGCCGACTGGACGGAGCAGCTGGCCTGGGACGACGGCGCGCTCGCCCTGCACGCCCCCGCGCTCATCGACGTGGGCGCGATCGGGAAGGGTCGTCTCGTCGACGTCGTGCACGACCTGCTGGGATCCCTGGGGCATGCCGAGCGCCTCGTCGACGCCGGCGGCGACCTGCGCCTGAGCGGTGACCCGATCAGGGTCGGGCTCGAGCACCCCTTCGACGCGACCCGGGCGATCGGCGTCGCCACGGTCGCCGACGCGGCGCTCTGCGGGTCGGCGGTGAACCGCCGCGCATGGGCGGGGGAGCGCGGCGGACTGCACCACGTGCTCGATGCGCGGACGGGGGAACCGGTGCGCACGATCGCTGCGACCTGGGCGATCTCCTCCGAGGCGATGGTCGCGGATGCGGCCGCCACGGCGCTCTTCTTCGACGGCGGTCCCGCGTTCGCAGCGCGGTTCGGTGTGGAATGGGTGCGGATGACCACGGCCGGCGTGGTCGAGTGGTCGACGGGGAACCGGATGGAGGTGTTCGCATGATCGCGACGCTGATCGGCGCGCGCCAGCGCGTGGTCGCGGAGCTGGGACGGCTCTCGATGTACCGGCTCACGCTGTACGCCCTGCTCGCGCTCGCCGCGATCGCGATGATCCTGTCCGCCTTCGGCGCCGTCCCTGTGCTGCCGCTCGACATCCTCGCCACCCTGGCGATCCTGATGCTCGCGACGCTCGGCGCGGACGCGGTCGCCCAGGCCCTGCTGCGCGTCCCGCGCCGCATCGAGTCGTCGCTCATCACGGCACTGATCCTGCTGTTCGTGGTGCAGCCCGGTGCGAACCCCGACCAGATAGGCGGCATCGCGCTCGCGGGAGTGGTCGCGGCGGCCTCCAAGTACGCGCTGGTGTGGCGCGGACGGCACCTGCTCAATCCCGCCGCGGTCGGTGCGACCGTGCTCACCATCACCGGCCTCGGGTTCTCGGCCTGGTGGGTCGGCACTCCGGCGATGGCGATCCCCGTGATCGTGCTGGGCCTCGTCGTGCTCTGGCGCACCGAGCGGATCCGCGTGGTCCTGCTGTTCGTGGTCGTCTACGCGATCGTCTCGATCATGCGGTTCTCGGTGCAGTCTGCCGCGGCGGGCCTCGCCGTGCAGCCGGGGGACCTGCTCACCGCGGTGCTGCTGCAGTCGCCGGTGCTCTTCCTCGGCGCCTTCATGCTGTCGGAGCCGCTGACCATGCCGTCGCGGCGATGGCAGCAGCTGCTCGTCGCCGTGGTCGTGGGGGCGCTCGCCGGCTGGCCGATCAGCCTCGGGATCATCACGCTCGGCCAGGAGCGGGCGCTGCTCGTCGGCAACCTGCTCGCGGCCGCTCTGGTCGCCCGTGCGGGCATCCGGCTCTCGCTCGTGCGCCGTCGCTCGGTGACCCCGACGGTCCACGAGCTGACGTTCCGGGCGCGGCGCCCGTTCCGGTTCGCACCGGGGCAGTACCTCGAGCTGCAGGTGCCGCACCGTCGCCCCGACGGCCGTGGCACCCGCCGCGAGTTCAGCATCGTGTCCGCGCCGGCGGAGCTGCCGTTCGTGCGCATCGCCTATCGCGAGGCCGAGCGCGGGTCGAGCTACAAGCGCGCCCTCGGCGCGGTGCAGCCCGATGACGTGCTCACCGCGACGGGGGTGTGGGGCGACTTCGTGCGGCCCGCCCGTGAGGAGCCCGCGCTCCTCATCGCCGCGGGGATCGGCGTGACGCCCTTCGTGGCGCAGCTCGGCGCACGCGACGCGGCGGATGCGGTGCTCGTGCTCGTGGCCTCCTCGGCGGAGGAGTGCGCGTACCTGAGTGAGCTCGGCGGATCCGGCGCCCGCATCGTGGTCGTCGCCCCTGATCGGCCCGCGGAGCTGCCCTCCGGTGCGGAATGGGCGGGCGGTGCGCGGCTGGATGCGGCGCTGCTGCAGGCGCTGGTGCCGGATCTGGATCGGCGGCACGCCTGGATCTCCGGCCCGCCGCGACTCATCGCGGAGCTCGCCCCCGCACTGCGCGGCGCGCGCCGCGTGACGACGGACGCTTTCGCGGGCTACTGAACCGGCACCCGTCCGAGAGGACGGAGGGTTCAGCGCCCGCCGAGCGTGCGGCCGAGCTGGTGGCTGCCGCCGTCCGCGCGGCTCTCGGTCCGGGGCGCCGCATCCTCGTCCCTGCGCCGCGGCGCGGAGTGCTCGGCGTGATGCTGTCGGGGGGCGTCATCACTGTGGTCGGTCGCCGCGGACGACGTCGTCTGCGGCACCTTCGGCAGGCGCACCGTGAACGCGGTCGCTCCTGGCTTGCTCTGCACGGAGATCGTGCCGCCGTGACCGTCCACGATCGCCTTCGTGATCGACAGACCGAGGCCCGAGCCGCCGGTCGCCCTGTTGCGTGAGCGGTCGCCCCGCGCGAAACGGCTGAAGAGCTCGTCGCGCACGGCGGGGTCGATGCCGGGCCCGTCGTCCCGGACCCGGAGCACGACCTCGGATCCCTCTTCCGCCACCTCGATCGCGATGCGGGTGCCGGCCGGGGTGTGCGTGCGGGCGTTCGCGAGCAGGTTCGTGACGACCTGCTGCAGCCGTCCCGTGTCGCCGATGAGCTCGACCGGCTCCTCCGGCACGTCGATCGCCCACTCGTGATCCGGCGCCGTGGGGCGGGCGTCCTCCACGCCCTCGATCGCCAGGCAGGACAGGTCGACGGTGGAGAGCGTGAGCTCCCTGCCCTCCTCGAGGCGTGCGAGCAGCAGGAGATCCTCGACCAGGCTGGTCATCCGCAGCGACTGCGCCTGGATGCGCTCCAGGGCGGTGTGCGCGGAGGCCGTGGCGGGATCCTCCGGCGCATCGGAACGAGACAGAGCGCGCAGCGACAGCTCGGAGTACCCGCGGATCGAGGACAGCGGCGTGCGCAGCTCGTGGCTCGCGTCGGCGACGAACTGCCGCATCCGCTCCTCGTTGCGCTGACGCACCGCGAGCGAGGCGTCGACGTGATCGAGCAGGGTGTTCAGCGCGGATCCGACGAGTCCGGTCTCGGTGCGCGGATCCGCCTCTGCGGCGGGCACGCGCTCCGTGATCGAGACGTCGCCGCGGTCCAGCGGCTGGTTGGCGACCCTGTTCGCGGTCGCGGCGACCTCGCGGAGCGGGCGCAGGGCGACCCGGATCGTGATCGCCGTGGACAGCGCCAGCAGGATGAGCCCGCCGATCGTCGTGAGCGCGATCATGGAGAACAGCGTCGTGATCTGCGCCTCGGTGGAGGCGCGGGGGAGCCCGGTGATCAACTGGAACTGGGGCGAGTCCGCGCGCTGGATGCTCTGGTGCACGAGCTGGTACGGGCCGAGGCCGGCGAGCTCCGCCTCCGCCTTCTTGTCGCTCAGAGCGGCCACGACCTGCTGCATCTGCAGCGGGGAGAGCGGCTGCGCGACGCCTCCGCTGACGAAGGTGCCCGTCGCGTTCCCGGACGGCTGGACCACCATGACCAGGACGCCGTTCTGCACGCCGGTCTGCCCGACGACGAGGTCGGTCGCGGCGGGGACGTGCCCGAACAGCGCGTGCTGGTTGGCGACGGGCACGATGCCCTTCGCGGCGGCGGTCAGCTCGTCCTGCAGGCGCCCGTTGAGCACGTTGCCGAGCACGACGCTGGTCGCGATCGCGATCACGACGAGGATGAGCGAGACGAACCCGGTCACCGCCGCCATCAGCCGTGTCTGCAGGGACAGCGGGCCCCGGGGGCGCGTGCGGAACGGATTCATCGAGGTCATGCCTTCTTCGTGCTCGTGCGGCGTTTTACTGCTGCGGCGCCTTGATCATGTAGCCGACCCCGCGCACGGTGTGGATCAGCGCCACCTCGCGCCCGGCGTCGAGCTTCTTGCGGAGGTACGAGATGTACAGCTCGACGACGCTCGATCGGCCGCCGAAGTCGTAGCTCCACACGCGGTCCAGGATCTGCGCCTTGGAGAGCACGCGGCGCTCGTTGCGCATGAGGAAGCGGAGCAGCTCGAACTCCGTCGCGGTCAGCTCGACCTCGTCGCCCGCGCGGACCACCTCGTGGCTGTCCTCGTTGAGCGTGAGGTCGCCGACCTGCAGGATCGAGTCGCTGGCGTCCGTGGTCGCGCCTCCGGAGCGGCGGATCACGGCGCGCAGCCGCGCGACGACCTCCTCCAGGCTGAACGGCTTGGTGACGTAGTCGTCGCCACCGGCGGTGAGGCCCGCGATCCGGTCGCTCACCGCGTCCTTGGCGGTGAGGAACACGACGGGCACCATGTTGCCCTGCTCGCGCAGGCGCTTGAGGACGCCGAGCCCGTCCAGGTCGGGCATCATGACGTCGAGGACCAGGGCGTCGGGGCCGAAGTCGCGGGCGACCTGCAGCGCTTCGAGTCCTGATCCGGCGGTGCGCACCTCCCATCCCTCCATCCGCAGTGCCATGGCGAGGAGGTCGGTGAGCATCGGCTCGTCGTCGACCGCGAGGATCCGCAGGGGAGTGCCATCGGGGCGACGCAGCTCAGTGGCGTGATCGTTCATGGGATCTATTCTCCTCAGTTTCCTATGAACGGTCTATGAGGTTTGGAATGTCGGTGTCGCCGGGTAGCGTCACGGTCATGAGCACTCCTGGCGTTTCGCCCGTCCCCTCCGATTTCGGGCCCGAGATCCTGCGCCCTCGGGACAGCGGGGAGGTCGCGGCCGCCGTGCGGCGCGCCGCGGCCGAACGCAGGGTGCTGACGGTCCGCAGCGGGGGCCACGGCTTCTGGAAGCCCGAGGCGGGTGGCCTCACGATCGATCTGCGGAACCTGGCCTCGATCGAGGTCGGGGAGCCCTCGGGCGATGGCCGGATCGTGCGCATCGGCGCCGGCGCGCAGTGGGGCGAGGTCGCGGCGGCGCTCGCACCGCACGGGATCGCCATCAGCGCGGGGGACACGGCGAGCGTGGGCGTGGGCGGACTGACCGTCGGCGGAGGGATCGGCCTGCTGGTGCGCGACCGCGGCCTCGCGATCGACCAGCTCCGCGGCGCGCAGCTCGTGACTGCGGACGGCGGTGTGCTCGAGGTCTCCGACACGGAGAACGCGGAGCTGTTCTGGGCGGTCCGCGGCGGAGGAGGCAACTTCGGCATCGTCACCCGGCTCGACTTCGCGGCGGCGCCGCTCGAGGGCGTCCTCGCGGGCGAGCTGTCCGTGGACGGCGACCAGGCGGAGCTCCTTCGCGCCGTGCGGGACACCCTCGAGACCGCGCCGCGTGCGCTCACCGTGACGTACATGGACGTGCCGCCGATGGATCCGAGCGCCCCGGCCGGCGCGCGGCTGGCGGTGACCTGGGCGGGGACGGATCCGGCGGCGCTCGCCGCGGTGCTGCAGCCGATCATGTCCGTGGACGGCGTGCAGGGCGAGGCCGTCCGCATAGCGTACGGGGATGCCCTGATCACGATGCCGCACGACGTCGACGAGCCCAACCCGCCGATGCTGTCGGTGAACGGCCTGTTCGCAGAGCTCGACGACGCGCTCATCGACCGGCTGGTGGCCTTCCGCCGCGCGCATGCCGCGGCGGTGGTTTTCCTGCGCTCGCTCGGCGGGGCCCACGGCGATGTCGCACAGGACGCGAGCGCGTTCCCCGCGCGGTCTGCCTCGTGGTTCGTGATGGCGGTGGCCTTCGACATCCCCGGCCTGCTCGACGACGCGGAGCGCGAGAAGGCGCGGTCCGAGCTGGCCGCGATCGCGCAGGGGCGCCTCGCCGCATATGCGAACTTCGCCGATCCCTCGTCGAACCCCGATGCCGCGGTGTTCTCCGAGCCCGAAGCGTGGGCGAGGCTGCGCGCTCTCAAGGCGAAGTGGGATCCGCAGAACCTGTTCGCGGGAAACCACAACATTCCGCCGGCGGGCTGAGCGCCGGCTTCGCGCGGAGTGGACCGGGCCCGGTCCCGCTCCCACCGCGCTGGGCCGGCCCGCGCCGTACGGCCATGGGGTCACGGTGTGCTTAGCGCGCGCATAG
>JAITLM010000034.1 GCA_031277885.1 Microbacterium sp. | reverse complement strand
TCGAGCAGATCACGCACCGTCCGGGCGGCGGCGGCGAGTTCTTCCACGGTCCGCCGCCCTGCTTCGTCGAGGAGTTGTGCGGCGGCGTGCGCCCAGGCGTCGCCGGCGTCGTCGGGTGGGTCGCCGAGTCCACGGCGGATCGCGTCGAACTGCGCCGACGTCACCGCCCCGGACCGCAACCCGTCCCGCAACACCTGCCGCCACTCCGTGGTCGCGGGCTCACCCTGCGTGCCCGCCTCCGGCGCACTCGCGCTCGCACCGTCTGAGTCTCCCTCGTCTTCGAGGAGTGCTTCCCCGACCCGCACCTGCCGGGCGGCTTCGCCCTTCGTCATCCCGCCGAGCTCTTGCACCAGGGAGGTCGCGGACCGGTGTCCGCGCGCCTGCGCCAACCCGGAATGCCCTGCGTCCCGGGCCGAGCGGCGGGCGATCACTCCGGCGCAGAGCACCTGCACCTGCTCCACGAGCCGGCCGACCTCACCCGCCTCGCGAAGCACGGCCACCGCCCCGGCATCGTCCAACCCCTCGATCACGCCTTGCACGTCGGACGCGCCCGCGCCCGCACTGATCCGCCCGGCCAGGGTCGGGATCAGCGCCGCGATCGCATCCAACGTCCTCATACCCCCCATCATCCCGCGGGCCACCGACATTCGAACCCCAGATCAACCCCGAATTCCCAAACACGGAACAACCCCACGCAACACCAGACTGTGGAGGACGACCGACGGCCGCGAAGCGGCCGCTGTGCGCGACGCGACAGGCCCTGCGCGCCCCATGGCCAGTCCGGAGGGTCCTTCGGTCGGCCTCGTCGAGAAACAGGGCTTGCGCTCTTTTTCCACACATGTAGACTAAACGCACGACACATCGAAGTGACGTCGGTGAGGCTCCCTCGAGAGCGCGGCCGAAGGCTCTTCGAACCTTCTTCCCCAAACCCGCACCGAGAGAAGGAACCATGAAACGAGTGCCCCTCGCGATCGCCGCGGCTGTGGCCGCGGTCCTCGCCCTCACCAGCTGCTCCGGCGGCGCAGGCGCCACGCAGGCGAGCGACGGCGCCGCCGCGAACGCGCCGGACGACCTCAACATCGGCAACTTCCTGGACGTCACGTCCTGGGATCCGTCCCTGGCCGACATCGGCTTCGACGGGCCGTACCTCTCCGCCGTCTACGACACCCTGGTCGCCCTCGACAAGGACGGCAAGCCGGTCCCGTCGTTCGCCACCAAGTGGACCGTGTCCGGCGATGACAAGACCATCGACTTCGACCTCCGCACCGACGGGAAGTTCTCGGACGGGTCGAAGGTCGACGCGGACGCCGTCGTGAAGAGCCTCGAGTACCTCAAGGCGGGTGCGCGCTCGGGTGAGGCGTACACGAACGTCTCCGCGATCACCGCGAAGGACGACCACACGGTCGAGGTCACGCTGACCCAGCGCGACGACACGATCCTGTACCTGATGGGCCTCGGCCGCAGCTACATCATGTCGCCCAAGGCGATCGCGGCCGGCACGCTCGGCAAGGATCCGATCGGATCCGGCCCGTACGTGCTGGACAGCACCAAGAGCGTCGCGGGCAGCGAGTACCACTTCACCAAGGTGAAGGACCACTGGGACGCCAAGACCTACGCCTTCTCGAACCTTGCGATCTTCCCGATCCAGGACGCCACGGCACGGCACAACGCGATGCTCAGCGGCCAGATCAACCTCGAGTACGGCGACGTCGCCAACCAGTCCCAGGCCGACCAGCAGGGCTGGAACACCGCCGATCGGGTGTCCGGCTGGGCCGGCCTCGTGATCACCGACCACACCGGGGCGAAGAGCAAGCCGCTCGGCAGCGTCGAGGTGCGCCAGGCGCTGAACTACGCTTTCGATGGCGCCGCGGTCCTCAAGGCCGTCGGCAACGGCGCGGGCGTCGCGACCAACCAGGTCTTCCCCGACGGCGGCGACGTCAACGACCCGTCGCTCAACAAGACCTACGCGTACGACGTCGCCAAGGCGAAGGACCTGCTGGCCAAGGCCGGCTACGCCGACGGCTTCAGCATCTCGATGCCGATGTCGCCCGTGTTCGAGATGTGGAAGCCCTCCGCCGAGCAGGCGCTGACGGCGATCGGCGTCAAGGTCACCTGGGACAACATGCAGATGCCCGACTACCAGACGAACGCGCCGAACTACCCGATGTTCATCTCGTTCCTCGCGATGGACGGCAACGACGTCGCGACCGTGCAGCGCCAGGTCACGAGCAAGCAGTGGTTCAACCCGAACCCCGACTACGCGAGCAACACGGTCCTCGCGCCGCTCGTGAAGAAGGTCCAGGAGTCCAAGGGCGCCGACCAGACCGCCGCGATCAAGGAGCTCAACAAGGCTCTCGTCGATCAGGCCTGGTGGTCCGTCTGGTACCAGGCGAAGAACACCTTCTACAGCGTCCAGGGCATCAAGGTGCAGCCGATCGTCGGCATGATGTTCCCGACCCTGCGCTACATCACCAAGGGCTGACGCCCCTCCGGACCGGTCGTCGAGCGACCGCCACGCGCTCGACGACCGGTCCTCCACCGCCCGCCCTCCCGAGAGGCTCCCATGCTCCTGTTCACCGCGAAGCGGCTGCTGTCCGGCATCGTGCTGCTCGTGGTCGTCTCGATCGCGACGTTCTTCCTCGCCCACCTCGCGATCAAGGATCCGACCGCCGCCCTCCTCGGCACCACGGCGAGCCCCGCCCAGCAGGCGGCGCTCGCGACGAAGATCGGCATCGACCGTCCGCTGCTGGTCCAGTTCTGGGACTGGTTCTCGCACCTCCTCACGGGGGACTTCGGCACCTCGTGGCGGAACTTCCAGCCCGTGGGCGCCCAGCTCGCGATCAAGGTCCCGGTGACCCTCTCCGTCGTCACCTTCGCGACGCTCATCACCGCCGTGCTCGGCATCGCCTTCGGCATGATCACGGGCCTGCGGCCGGGCACCTGGTTCGACCGGATCCTCAAGGGCCTCTCGGTCGTCCTCTTCGCCCTCCCCGGCTTCTGGGTCAGCCTCGTGCTCGTGATGTGGTTCGCGGTGCAGCTGAAGTGGTTCCCCGCGGTCGGCTACGTGCAGCCGTCGCAGTCCTTCGACGGGTGGATCCGCTCGCTCACGCTTCCCGCGATCTCGCTCGCGCTCGGCGGCGTGGTCGCCGTGTCGGAGCAGCTGCGCAACGCCGTGATCGCGCAGAGCCGGCAGGACTGGGTGCGCACGCTCCGCAGCCGCGGGCTGTCCGCGACCCGGGTCAACATGCACATCCTGCGCAACGCCTCGCCCGCGGCGCTCACCGTGATCGCCCTCATGTTCGTCGGACTGCTCAGCGGCGCGATCGTGGTGGAGCAGATCTTCAGCCTCCCCGGCATCGGGCAGCTGACCAACCAGTCCTCGCAGAACGGCGACATCCCGATGCTCCTCGGCATCACGGTGGTGTCGATCGTCTTCGTCGTGATCATCAACCTCCTGCTCGACCTCGTGCTCGGCTGGATCAACCCGAAGGTGCGCGTCGCATGACCACCACCGACATCCGCGTCGCGTTCGATCGCGCCAGGCAGCGCCGCCGCTCCGGCCTGTTCCGCCGGTTCCTCCGACACCCGGGCGGCGTCATCCCGCTCGCGATCTTCGTCCTCATCGTGCTCGTGGGCGTGTTCGCGCCGCTGCTCGCGCCGATGGATCCGAACTTCGTCGACCTGGCCGCCGCCAAGGCGCCGCCCTCCGCCGCGCACCTGCTCGGCGCCGACTCGACCGGCCGCGACATCCTCAGCCGTCTCATCTACGGCACCCGCATCACGATCTGGGGCGCGCTCATCACGATCGTCACCGCCGTCGTGATCGGCGTCCCCACGGGCGTCGCCGCGGGCTACTTCCGCGGTCCGTTCGACCGGGTCGCGATGTGGGTGAGCGATGCGCTGCAGTCGATCCCCGGCATGATCATCCTGCTCGTGGTCGCCGCCGGCAGCCGCAACAACTTCGAGCTGCTCATGGTCACGGTCGGCGTCTTCATGGTCCCCGGCTACTTCCGCATCGCCCGGTCGCAGACGCTCACCGTGCGCGAGGAGCCGTACATCGACGCGGCGCGGGTCTCGGGCCTCTCCGACGCGCGGATCATCTCCCGGCACGTGGTCAAGGCCGTCTACCCGCCCGTCATCATCCAGACCGCGCTCACGGCGGGCATGGCGATGGGCATGCAGGCGGGCCTGCAGTTCCTCGGGATCGGCGACTCGAACGTGCCCAGCTGGGGCGCGATGATGCTCGAGGGCTTCCGCCTCATGCTCACGTATCCGCTCATGCTGCTCTGGCCCTCGGTCGCGCTCGGCCTCACGATCGCCGTCCTCGCGATCATGGGCTCGACGCTCGCCGAGCTCGCCCAGGTGCGCACTCCGCGGCTGCGCCGCCGGCGCGGTGCCTCAGGGGCCGACGAGACGGCGCCCGCGACCGGAGCCGTCCGGCACACCGCGGAGGGCTCCGCGCTGCGTGTGGAGAATCTGCGGGTCAGTCACGCCACCCCGAACGGCGTCGTCGAGGTCGTGCACGGCGTGACGCTCGACGTCGCCCCGGGCGAGGTCGTCGGCATCGTGGGCGAGTCCGGATCCGGCAAGTCGCAGACGGTGTTCTCGGTGCTCGATCTGCTGCCCGCCAGCGGTGCGAGCACCGCAGACGCGATCCGCATCGCCGGACAGGACGTCACGACCGCGACGCCGAAGCAGCGCCAGGCGCTGCTCGGACGCGAGCTGGGCTATGTGCCGCAGGAGCCGATGAGCAACCTCGACCCGTCGTACACGATCGGCCACCAGCTCGTGGAGCCGCTGCGCCGCGTGCACGGGATGAGCGCCGCCGATGCGAAGGCCCGCGCACGCGAGGTGCTCCTGCGCGTGGGACTCGCGGATCCGGACCGGGTCCTGCGCAGCTATCCGCACCAGGTCTCCGGCGGCATGGCGCAGCGCGTGCTCATCGCCGGCGCGATCTCCGGCCGTCCCTCGATCCTCGTGGCGGACGAGCCCACGACCGCGCTCGACGTGACGGTGCAAGCCGAGGTGCTCGAACTGCTGCGCGAGCTGCAGCAGGAGTACGGCATGGCGCTGCTCATCGTCACGCACAACTTCGGCGTCGTCGCCGACATCTGCGATCGCGTGATCGTGATGCGCGGCGGGGAGATCGTCGAGCAGGGCGACGTGGATCCGCTGTTCGCGCACCCGCAGCAGCCCTATACCCGCGAGCTCATCGCCGCATCGCTCGACGATGCCGCGGGTCGAGCGGAGCTCGACGCCGATGCCGCGAGCACGACGAGCACGACGGACACGACGGAGGTGCGCGCATGACCGCGCTGCTCGAGGTGCAGGATCTCGTCGTCGAGTACGGCCACGGCCGCAAGGCGTTCCGCGCCCTGCACGGCGTCTCGATCGACGTCGCGCCGGGGGAGTGCATGGGCCTGGTGGGCGAGTCCGGATCCGGCAAGTCCACGCTCGGCAAGGCCATCCTCGGCCTCGCGCCCGTGACCGGCGGCAGCATCCGCTTCGAGGGGAAGGACATCACCGCGCTCGGCCGGGCCGGACGCCGTGCGCTGGCCGACGACGTGCAGGTCGTGTTCCAGGATCCGTACGGATCCCTGAACCCCGCGATGACGATCGGCGACATCCTGTCCGAGCCGCTCCTGACGAGCGGACTGGGCGGCGCCGAGGCCCAGGCGCGCGTGCGGGAGATGCTCGACCGGGTGCGTCTTCCGGAGACCGCGATGGACCGCTACCCGAGCGAGTTCTCCGGCGGGCAGCGCCAGCGCGTCGCGATCGCGAGGGCGCTCGTGCGGCGGCCGCGCCTGATCGTGTGCGACGAGCCCGTCAGCGCGCTCGACCTCACCACGCAGGCGACGATCCTCGACCTCTTCATCGAGCTGCAGCGCGACACGGGCGTGTCCTACCTGTTCGTCTCGCACGACCTGGGCGTCGTCCGCCGGGTGTGCCACCGGGTCGCCGTGATGTACCGCGGCGAGATCGTCGAGACCGGAGCGGGCGAGCAGATCACGCGGTCGCCGCGGCACCCCTACGCCGAGCGCCTGCGCCTGGCCTCTCCGGTCGCCGACCCCGTGAAGCAGAGGACGCGCCGTGCCGAATGGCTGGCGCTGCGCGAGGCCGCGGATGCCCCGGTACGGTAGCAGGCAGCGATTCCGCACGGCCGCGCCCCGGTGCGCGCCGTCGCCGGACGCCACGTCGGAAGGAACCCATGCCGAAGATCATCGATCACGATCAGCGTCGTCGGGAGATCGTCGAGGTCGCCAAGGGGATCATCCTCAAGGGCGGGTTCGAAGCGGCGACCATGCGCAGCATCGCCGCGGAGGCGGGCTTCGCCAACGGCGCCCTGAAGCACTACTTCCCGGGCAAGGAGAGCATCGTCGCGGCGACGTTCGAGACGATCCTCGCGCAGATGTCGGAGGGCGTGCAGGAGGCCGGATCCGCCCCGGAGACCGCCGAGGCCGCGCTGCGCGGATTCCTCGAGGCGACGGTCCCGCGCGACCCGGAGCAGATCGCGGCGGGCCGGGTGCTCCTCGCCCTCTGGGAGTACGCGATGTCGAACGAGCAGCTGGCGGAGCTGTACCGCAGCCATCTGCGATCCTGGCGCGCGTCGCTCGTGGAGCGGATGGAGGCGGCCCGCGACGAGGGCGCGATCCGCGATCAGGATTTCGCCCCGCTCGCGAACGAGTACATCTCCTCGGCCGTGGGCGCCACCGTGATCAACCTCATGTATCCGGAGGGCGACCGCATCCCCGACTACCAGGCCTACATCGACCAGTTCCTCGCGCGGCTGCGCTGACCGGACCCCGGGCGGCCTCCACGCTTCATCGAGAGGAGGGCGCCCGATGACCGGCGCACCCGAGATCGCCCTGTCCGTCAGCCACCGGGAGGGGACCGGCCGTCCGGTCCTGCTCCTGCACGGCCTCGCCTCGCGCGCCCGGCTCGACTGGCCTGCTGCCGAGTGGGATCCCGTACTCGCGGACCGCCCCATCGTGCGGGTGGATCTGCCCGCGCACGGCGACAGCGCCGCACCGGGAGTGCTCGTGACGGCGGGGATCGTCGACCTGCTCGCACGGGCCGTCTCCGACGTCGTCCCGGGGCAGGAGATCGACGTCGTCGGCTACTCCCTGGGCGCGCGTCTGGCCTGGGCGCTCGCCGGCCATCCCGGAGTGGCCGTGCGCCGCGTGGCGCTCGGCGGGCTCAGCCCGATGGAGCCGTTCGCGCTGGTCGACCTGCCTGCGGCGCGTGCCGCGCTCGCCGGAGGACCTTCGCCGGAGGATCCGATCACGGGCATGATCCTGAGCATGACGACGCTGCCCGGCAACCGTCCGGAGGCGCTGCTCGATCTCATCGAGGGCCTCGCGTCGGGACCGTTCGATCCGGCCGCCGGTGCGCCGTCGCAGCCCGTGCTGCTGCTCGGCGGGGTGGAGGATCCGATGGCGCAGGGCATCGATGCGCTCGCCGCCGCCGTGCCGGACTCCCGCGTCGTGCGGGTGCCCGGCGACCACCTCGCGGCGCTGCACGCGCCGGAGTTCCGCGCCGCCGTCGCGGACTTCCTCGCCGAGGACTGAGCCCGGTTCCTGAGACCGACGGCCCACTCCTGTCTTTTTCTTCCTACAAATGTAGACTTACCACCCACGAAAGGCACACTCATGACGACGACCCCCGACGCCGCGCGCATCCTGGACATCGCGACCGGCTACATGGCCTCGAAGCAGCTGTTCGAGGCGAGCAGGATCGGCCTGTTCTCCGCGATCGCCGCGGGCGCCGACACCGTCCCCGCGATCGCGGAGCGCACGGGCGTGAGCGAGCGCATCGCGCAGATCCTCGCCGACGCCATGGCGGGCAAGGGCCTCCTTGCGCGCGCGGACGGCCGCTATGCGCTCGAGCCCGACGCCGCCGCCTATCTGGCGGGGGAGGGATCGGCGCTCGACCTGGCGCCGTTCCTCACGTTCCTCGGCGAGATCAGCTACCCGCACTGGCTGCAGTTCGGGCGCACGGTCGACACGACCGAGCCGGGCGATCTGCAGATGGACGACGCGCGCTGGGGCACGTTCATGGCGGGCGTCATGACCTACAACGCCCTGCACGCGCAGGAGTTCGGCCGCCTCGTCGACCTCTCCGCGGCCACCGACGTTCTCGACTTCGGCGGGCTGTCCGCCGGATTCGCCCTGGAGGCGATGAAGCGCAACACCGGTCTGCGCACCACGTTCCTGTACGCGCCCGGGTTCGAGGGCGGCGTGGCGGAGGCGGTCGAGGCGGCGGGCGTCGCCGACCGCGCGACGGTCGAGACCGGCGACACCGCGACCGCTCAGCCGCAGGGCGCCTACGACGCGATGCTCGCGAACCATGTGATCCACCGCTTCTCGGCGGAGGAGAACGCGCAGATCTTCCGCAACCTCCGGGCCGCGGCGGTACCCGGCGCGACGCTCACGGTGCTCGACTTCTTCCTCGACGACGACGCCTCGCAGCGCGGGATCGACGCGCTGCACGCGGGGGAGTACCTCGTGATCGACGGCACGGTCGTCTATCCCGAGGCGCAGGTGCGCGGCTGGCTGGCCGACGCGGGGTGGGAGGTGCGCGAGAAGATCGCGCTCCCGGCGAGCCCGCGGGTGCTCATCGCCACGGCGGTGTGAGGACGGCGTCGCGGTCGGCCCCTCTCCGAGGTCGACCGCGGCGCATCGGATCCGGTTCTCGCGGACGTGACCGGATCCAGGGGCGGGCGACGAGCGGACACGTCGCCCGCCCCTTTCGCGCGTGCGGGCGACGTGCCGAGTGCACCGGGAACTGTCGAGAGCACGGGGTGTTCGCGTCAAGAACCCGTGTCCTCGGGAGGATCCGGTGCATTCGCAGGGCTTTCAGCGAGCGGGCGGGTAGGTTTCCGTGCCCTCGGCAGGATCCGGTCCTCGCGGCAGGTTCCCGTGTGGTCGTGGTCTGCGCGGGTTCGTTGGGTACCGCGACGTGCCGAGTGCACCGGAAGTCTTCGAGTGCACGGCTCGCCCGCGTGAAGAACCCATGCCCTCGGCAGGATCCCGTGCGTTCGCGGGGCCCCGACTGAGCGCCGGGCAGGGTCGAGCGCGGGCCAGCTCACCCCCGCGCGAACACCGTCCGGCCGTCGACGATCGTGCGGGCGATGCCGATGCCGGCGAACGGACGGCCGGGTTCGGCGGGATCCTCGTCCAGCACGGTGATGTCCGCGACCTTGCCGATCTCGAGCGAGCCCTTCCACG
>JAITLM010000006.1 GCA_031277885.1 Microbacterium sp. | reverse complement strand
CGGAGAGCATCCCCTCGAACTCGAGCCGTCCCCGTCAGCGGACTACATAGCGTGCGCTGACGGGGACGACCCGGAAGTAGGGAGGCGGATGAGCTGCGGGGGCTAGCCGCCGAGGTAGGCGCGGTGGAGGAGCTGGGGATCCGCGTGCAGGTCCTCCGCGGTGCCCTGGAACGACACGCGACCGCCGGCGACGACCACGGCCTCACGGGCGATGCCGAGCGCGAGCTGGGTGAACTGCTCCACGAGCAGCACGCCGACGCCGGACTCCGCGATCGACTGCACGATCGGCACGAGCCTCATGAACACGACGGGCGCGAGGCCGAGCGACATCTCGTCGATGAGCAGGATCTTCGGCTTCGCCGCGAAGGCGCGCGCGAGCACCACCATCTGCTGCTCGCCGCCCGAGAGCAGCGCGGTCGCGGAGTCGATCCGCTTCTCCAGCTCGGGGAACGGCGCGAGCGCCGCCTCGAGCTCGGCGGGCGTGCGCGCCGTGAGCGACAGGTTCTCGCGCACCGTGAGCGACGGGAACACCGCCCTGCCCTGCTCGATGTGCACGATGCCCTTGCGCGCACGCGTCACCCGGGAGAGCCGGTCGATGCGCTCCCCGTCGAGCGAGAGCGTGCCGGCCGAGTGACCGACGACGCCCGAGATCGACTCGATGAGGCTGGTCTTGCCCGCGCCGTTGGGGCCGACCAGGGCGAGCACCTCGCCGCCGCGCACGGTGAGCGAGACGTCGGAGATCACCGGCCCCGCGCCGCGGCTGACGGTGACGCCGTCCAGCACCAGTTCGCTCATGACAGCAGCTCCGTCTCTCCCATGTAGGCCTTGACGACGTCGGGGTTCGCGAGCACCTCGTCCTGCGGACCCGTCGCGAGCACCTGCCCGAAGTTCAGCACGGTGAGCATCGGGCACACCGAGCGCACCAGATCCAGGTCGTGCTCGATGATGATGAGCGCGACGCCGTAGCGCTGCGGCAGCTCGCGCAGCCGGGCGGCGAGCGCGAGGTGCTCGTCGTGCGAGAGCCCGGCCGCGGGCTCGTCGAGGATCAGCAGGCGCGGCCCGGCCAGCACGGCGGCGGCCACCTCGACCAGGCGGCGGGTGCCGACGTCGACGCTCGACAGTCGGGCCCGCGCGGGCGGGCAGCCGAAGAACGCGAGCGTCTCCTCGATGTCCGCCGCGGACAGCCGGCGTCGCGCGACGAAGCGCACGTACCCGCCCACGGTGAGCAGCGGCGGCACCCGGTCCTGCTGGAACGTGCGGCGCAGACCCCGCCGGGCGCGGCGCGTGGGGGAGAGGCCGGCGAGGTCGCGGCCGCCCAGCAGCACGCGTCCGCCGTGCTTGGGCAGGAAGCCGCTGATCGCGTCGACGAAGGTCGACTTGCCGGCGCCGTTCGGTCCGATGAGGCCCATGATCGACGCCTCCGGCACGGAGAAGGACACGTCGTCGAGCGCCTTCAGTGCGCCGAACTCGACGGTCAGATGCTCGACGGTCAGCACCGGCTCGCCGCTCAGCAGCGCCGGATCCATCGTGGCCGTGGTGGTCGTGCGGATCTCCTCGACGTCCTCGGCCGCATCCGGCGGCAGGGCGGAGAGGGCGGCGTTCGCGGTCCGCCGATCCTGACGCTTCCAGAGCAGGTTGCGGATCCCCTGGCCGAGGCTCGTCCCGCTCGTGAGCGCCTGCACGCCCAGGACGCCGAAGATCACGAAGCCCCAGTCCTGCGGGATGTGCCAGCGCTTGAGCAGTTCCGGCACGAGCACCCAGAGGATGCCGCCGAACACCGCCATGTCGATGAGGTGCGCGCCGCTCATGATCGCGAGCACGTAGAGCGCGAGCGATTGCAGGGGCGTGAAGCTCGCCGCGAACGGCAGCTGCACCTGACCGGCGAGCAGGCCTCCCGCCACGCCGCCGAGCGCCGCGGAGACCGCGAATGCGGTGAGCTTGGCGGCCTGCACGCTCTGCCCCGCGGCGGCCGTGCCGCGCTCGGAGAACGCGACGGCCTTCCAGCTCGCCCCCCAGCGGCTGCGCTGCAGGAAGAACACGATCAGCGCGCACACGACCAGCACGATGATCGACAGGAAGAAGAACATCTTGTCGTTCGAGAACATCGCGGGCCGGTCGATCGAGATGGCCTCCGCGGATCCGGGGAACTGGATCTGCACGAGCGTGACGTCGGCCGCGGCGGCGAAGCCCAGGGTGACCACGGCGAGGTTCACACCGCGCAGGCGCAGGGCGGGCAGGCCGACCAGCACTCCGGCGACGCCGGCGACGAGCGCACCGAGGACGAGCCACACGATGAAGCCGCCCGGTGCGTGCCAGATGTTCATGAGGGCCACGATCCAGGCGCCGATCGCCGCGAACGTGAGCTGGCACAGGGCGATCATGCCGGCGGATCCGGTCACGACGCCCAGGCCCATGATCGCGATCGCCGCGATGACCGCGCTGATCGCGAGGTAGACGAAGTAGCCCGGAAGGGCGTTGGAGAGCACGAGGCCGACGAGGATCGCGAGCGCTCCGACGACGAACGGCCAGACGGTGCGGACCACCGGCCTCTGCAGGAGCGGGACGGACGGACGGGCGGGCGAGAGCGGCTCAGCGTGCGGCATCCCACACCTCCTTGCGCTGGGTCCACAGCAGCAGGACCACGATGAACAGGAACGGGAGGAAGTTGCGCACGAGCGAGATCTCGTTGATCTGCGCGACGAGACCGCCGAGCACGCCCAGCACGAGGCCGCCGACGACGGTGAGGTCGAGGCGCTTGAAGCCGCCGAGCAGCGCCGCGGCCGCGGCGGGGATGATGAGCAGCGACAGGCTCGTCGCGTCGTTCGACTGCGAGGGGGCGACGATCACGATCGCGATCGCGCTGATCACGCCGGTCGCGAACCACACGGCGATCGAGAGCGGGCGGGAGCGGATCCCGAGCAGCTCGGCCGTGGTCGGGCGCTCGGAGAGCGCGCGCAGCTGGGTGCCGATCCGGGTGCGGGTGAGCAGGAAGTGCACCCCGACGGCGACGACGATCGCCATGCCCACCGTCCACACCGTGACCTGGCTGATCACCACGCCACCGATCGCGAACGCGGGACCCGCGATGATCGGGGTGAACGGCTGCGGCTTGTTGCCGAACAGGATGAACGAGAGCGAGATCAGCAGGAGCAGAGGGCCGACCGTCATCGCCGAGCGCGTCGTCGTGGACGCCTCGGAGAGCCAGGTCGCGGCGATCCAGCCGATCGCGGCGGCCAGTACTCCGCCGATCAGGACGCCGAGGACGGATCCGATCCACACCGGCATGCCCGCCTTGGTGACGAGCCACACGGCGCAGAACCCGCCGAACATGCCGGTCGCCGCCTGGGCGAAGTTGACGACCCGGACCAGCCGGGCCATGAGGGTGAGGCAGACCCCGAGCACGGCGTACAGGCCGCCGGCCGCGAGCCCCGCCAGGGCTCCTTCGAGCATGGTGCTTCTTCCTTCGTCTCGGCCCGGGGCCGTCGAGCGAGGACGCCGCGGCGCCCTCGCTCGACGCCCCCGGAGGGGCCGGTCCTACTTCTTGGGGATCCGGTACCAGTCGTCCGCGATCTTCTGCCAGGCGTGCGTGCCGCTCTTGAGCTCGATGGGCCAGCCCGCGGTGGGGATGGTCCCGAACTTGTACGGGTCGCCGATCATCTTGTTCTGCACGGCGGGCATGCTCTTGATCGCCGCGGACACGGATTCCCGGGTGATGTCGCCCTTGACGGACTTCAGCGCCTCGATGAAGTACGTCGCGGCGAGGTATCCGCCCTGGCTGAACGAGGTCAGCGGGATGTTGTTCTTCGTCATCAGGTCGCGCCAGTCCTTGTTGACGTCGTTCTCCTCGGTGAACGGGTAGAACTCGGCGGGGACGTAGATGCCGGCTCCGGCGTTGTCGATCGCCTTCGCGAAGTTCTCGCTGTAGACGCTCGTCAGGTACAGCCAGGTCACGTCGTTCCAGCCCTGCGCGTTGGCGGCCTTGACCTGGCCGATCGCGTCGGGCTCGACCGGGTTGATCGCGAGGGCCTTGCAGCCCGCCTGCTTGGCCTTGACGATGTAGGGCGTGTAGTCGCTCGCGCCGTAGGGCACGGTGTCGTCGACGTAGAGCGGCTTCTTGCCGGTGATCTGGGTCCACTTGTCGATCGCGGCCTGGTAGGTCGGGCGGGTGGATCCGGCGATCTCCAGCAGCACGCAGATGTTGTCGAGCTTGAGCTGCTCGGATCCGTACAGCAGCGTCAGCGTCATGTCGTTGTACGGGCCGACGTTGGCCGGAGAGATGGCCTTGCTGTCGAAGCAGCCCGTGTCGACGCCGATGCCCGGGATCGAGAGGATGCCCTCCTGCTCGTAGTACTTCTTGTTCAGGTCGCATTCGATGAGGCTCGCGGAGCCGATCATCGCGACGGCGTTGTCGGATCCGACGATCTCGCGGGCGTTCGCGGTCGCGGTGGCGGGGTCGCCCTTGTCGTCGAGCGCCTTGTAGTCGATCTTGCGTCCGTTCAGGCCGCCGTCGGCGTTGAACTTGTCGAACACGGCCTTGGCCGCCTGGGAGGCCTCGGGGAACGTGGCGGGCCCGGAGATGGTGTTGACGGATCCGACGACGATCGGATCGGAGGAGCCGGATCCGGAGCCGCCGTCGCCGGAGCAGCCGGCCAGGGCCAGCATGCCCGCGGCGAGCAGCGCTGCTGCGGCGGTGATGCGCTTGTTCATGTGATTCCTGTCTTCTCGGGTGCGGGGCGTACCCCGCGGTGTGGTGCAGGTCTGGTGCGGTGCAGGTCTGTGGTGTCGTGCAGGTCTGTGGTGTCGGTGGCGGCGGGCGGTCGCGGTGCGGCGGTCAGTCGCGGGTCGCGCGGGAGACCATCTCCGTGTCGGTGAACTGCTCGAAAGCCACGACTTCTCCGCCCTCGAGCCGCCAGACGTGCGCGACGCGGGCGGCGAAGAACCGCCCCGTGCGCTTGTAGGTCCCGGAATAGGTGCCGATCCCGATCACGGTGTCGCCGCCGTCGACGACCTCGTCCACGGCGAGGGTGTAGTCGTCCCAGTCGTCCTGGAGGCGGGAGAACACGTTCTCCACCACGGCGTCGGGTCCGACGTACGTGCCGGCGTACGGGAAGCCCGCCGCCTCGGTCCAGCGCACGTCATGGCGGAGCGGCGCGAGCATGCCGTCGACGTCGCCGCGGTCGCTCGCGTCGTAGTGGGCTCGGATGATGTCGGCATTGGTCATGACGGGTGCTCCTCTGGGGTCGCAGGGTCGACGGATACCGCGAGGCCGCCGTGCGGGACGCGGCTCATGGTGGTCGGCGGAGGTCAGACGGGCTGGGCGTCGGGGTAGGCGACCGCGCCGAGCGGGTAGATGTGGCCGCCGCCGCGGGAGTGCTCGGAGGCGCCCTCGCCGTTCAGGCCGAGGAAGATCCCGGTCGTCATCAACTGGTAGCCGAGGTCGTGCAGCCAGACGCTCGCGACCGCGATCCGGAACTCGCGGAAGCAGAACAGGTAGAGGCCGTCGGCGAACTTCCACACCGTCGAGAGGTCCATGTCGCCGTGCCCGCGCTGCACGCCCTCGAGGCACTGCCAGGCGTAGCGCTGGCTGGAGACGTAGACGTGCTCGTACAGGTGATGCGGGCTGTACCGGTAGATGTTGCGCTTGCCGATGAGGTCGCGGCTGGGCCCTGGAACCTCGCCCGCGGGTGCGCCGGCGCCGGTCGTGGCGGACCAGAACTCCTGGCCGACCTGCGGGGTGCCTTCGACGGCCTCCGCGGCGATGCGCGAGCGGACCACGGTGGCGCGGTGCGTGGTCGTGGAGTAGACGACGGTGAGCGCTTCGCGCTCACGCGAGGCGAGCGGCAGGTTCACGAAGACGACGTCGTCGCGCACCGCGACCGCGTCGTAGGGATCCGTGCCGGAGGCGCCGAGACCCGACCAGGTCACCTGTCCGGCCTCGGGACCGATCGAGGCGCTGAACTCGAGGGAGAGCGTCTCTCCGCCGTCCAGCGAGAGGTTCAGCGTGGTGCCGCCGAGGTCGATGTTCGGCAGGCGGTAGGTGTCGATCCCGGCGGCGAACTCGTCATAGGTGCGCCATTCGTCGAACCCGTCCTCGGGCGCGGAGGGCGGATCGGCAATCGTCACATCATCGGAC
Organism: Microbacterium sp.; assembly: GCA_031277885.1. Classification (GTDB taxonomy): domain Bacteria; phylum Actinomycetota; class Actinomycetes; order Actinomycetales; family Microbacteriaceae; genus Microbacterium. Next base: position 4,624 of record JAITLM010000006.1, on the reverse strand, counting down.
ACTCTGGGACTCCTTCGACCCTGACCCCGCCGGACTGCGGGGCGTGGAACCATGCTGTTCCGGCGCCGGAACGGCCTCAACGATCCGGATCCGATCCCGCGCCGAGAGTCAACCGGCGTGCCCCCAGGGGCAAGGCCTGAACCTTCGAAGTTCTACTTGTAAAAAACAAGTAATCGGATCAGACTGCTCTCATGACCGAGAGCAGGCGGAAGCTGATCCTGAGCTACTACGTGTCGATCGACGGCAGGAGCGTCGATGCGGCGAACGGCATGCGCGGGGTGATGGAGTCGATCGACGACGTGGCGCAGGAGGAGGAGTACGTCCGGCAGCTGTGGGAGGCGGGCGCCTTCCTCATGGGCCGGGCGTCCTATGACGCGATGAAGGGGTTCTGGCCGGTGGCAGAGCATCCCTCCGCCGCTCCGATGAACGCGATCCCGAAGGTGGTCTTCTCGCGCACCCTCGACGCGGTCGACGAGTGGGGCGAGGCGAGCATCGCCGCGGGCGACCTCGCGGAGGAGATCGCCCGGCTCAAGGCCGAGCCGGGCAAGGACCTCTTCGCGATCGCGGGGGACTCGTTCCAGCGGGCCCTGATCGCCGCCGGCGTCGTCGACGAGTACCGCCTCTGGGTGCTGCCCGCGGCGGCCGGGACGGGCACCACCCTGTTCCCGGAGCAGGATGCGCCGGTGCGGCTGCGGCTCGTGCAGAGCACGCCCTACCCCAGCGGCGTCCTCGAACTGCGCTACGTGCCGGCCTGACGATCCGCGAGACTCCAACTGGGCGACGAGACTGCGGTTCAGGAGCGCAGTCTCGTCGCGGAGATGGAGTCTCGCGGGTAGGGCAGCGGGCAGCGCGGGTGCACTCAGTGCGTGGCGCGGTACTCGCTCGGGGAGACGCCGTAGGCGGTCTTGAACGCGCGGCTGAAGTGCGCGGCGTCGACGAAGCCCCAGCGTGCGGCGATCGCGGCGACCGGGCGGTCGGCGAGGATCGGATCCAGCAGATCGCGACGGCACTGCTCGAGTCGGCGGGTGCGGATCCAGGTCGACACGGTCGTGCCCTGCTCCTGGAACAGGCCGTGCAGGTGCCGCGTGGAGATGAAGTGCGCGGCCGCGATCGACGTGGGGCCGAGATCGGTCGAGGCCAGATTGCGGTCGATGTGGCCGCGGATCCGCTGCATGAGCGCGCGGTGCGGATCGGCCGCCGCCTCATCGAGGCCGAGCTCGCGCGTGAACACCGTCGAGACGAGGTCGAGCGCGCTGTGCGCGAGACGCGCGCCGGTGGCACCGGCGAGCTGATCGAGGTTCGTGGCGAGCTGGCGCAGGTACGGCACGACCATGCCGCCCAGTCCCTCCTGACCCGAGATCCGCACGGCGGTGAGCTGGCCGACCATCTCCGGGGGCAGGCTCAGCAGGTGCTTCGGGAACATGACGACCATGGTGCGGAAGTCCTCGTCGAACACGAGCGAGTACGGGCGGTCGGTGTCGTAGACGGCGAGATCACCGGGGGTGAGCACGGCCTCCCGGTCGTCCTGGATGAGCAGTCCCGTGCCGGCGAGCATCAGGCTCACCTTGAAGTACGACCGGTCGCCGCGCGCGATGAGCTCTGGCGTGCGCTCGACCACGTGGCGCGACGCGCGCAGGTCGGTCACGTGCACCTCGTCGACGGAGGCGCCGCGGATCAGGCCTCGGAACGGCTCGGCGCCCTCGCCGCTGACCTGCAGCGGCACGAAGGAGTCGGACACGGCGGAGCGGAACTCGCTGATGTTGCGCGCGACGAGCGTCGAGACGGACTCTGCGGGAGCGACGGGAATGGCTGCCACGGCTGATCACCTCGGGAAGATGCAGGGGTGGATCGACGACTTTGTATACGATCCGTTGAGGCACTCTACCACCGCGGGCCGGGCGGCGGGGGAGATCCCCGCCGCCCGGCCCGCGGACGGTGCGCCGTCGCGTGCTATTCGACGAGCTTGCCCGCGGTGTCGACCTCGCGGATCAGCGCGTCGATGTCGGCCGGGATCGGCGGGATCTCCTCGCGCACGACGCCCGTGGACGGCGACCAGACGAGGTTGACCTGCAGTGCCGGATCCATCTCGGGGTAGTCGCTGCGGTTGTGGCAGCCTCGGGTCTCCCGGCGCTCGAGCGCCGCCTCGACCGTCGCGCGCGCGGCGAGGGCGGAGGAGCGCAGGTCGAAGGCGTGCGCGAGGTCCTGGAAGCCCGCGATGTCGGGATGGATCCCGATCCGCGTCATCCGTTCCTCGATCGCGTCGAGCTCGGCGAGTCCTGCGCGCAGGCCGTCCTCGTCGCGGACCACGCCCGCGTGCGCGGTCATGGTGTCGCGGATCGCGCGCTGCAGGGCACGCACGTTCTCCGGGCCGTCGGCGGCCAGCAGGTCGTCGATCTCGGCCCGTGCGCGACGGACGGCCTCGGTCGAGCGGTGCTGCGCGTCGAGCCCGTAGGCGTGCGCGACCGCGGCGCGACCCGTGATCCGCCCGAAGACGAGCAGTTCGATGAGCGAGTTGCCGCCCAGCCGGTTCGCGCCGTGCAGACCTGAGGAGGCCTCGCCGATCGCGTACAGGCCGTCCACGTCGGTGCGGTGGTCCTCCGGGCGCACCCAGACGCCGCCCATCGAGTAGTGCGCGGTCGGCGCGATCTCGATCGGATCCTTCGTGATGTCGAGCATCTGCAGCTCGAGCAGGGTCTGATAGACGCGGGGCAGGCGGGTCATGATCGTCTCGCGGGGCAGGTGCGAGACGTCCAGCCAGACGCCGCCGTTCGGGGTGCCGCGGCCCTCGGCGATCTCGGTGTACGCCGCCAGTGCCACGCGGTCGCGGGTGGACAGCTCCATCCGCTCCGGGTCGTACTTCTGCATGAACCGCTCGCCGAGCGCGTTGCGCAGGATCCCGCCCTCCCCGCGTGCGGCCTCGGACACCAGCGTGCCCGCTTCGCTCTCCGGCTCGATGATGCCGGAGGGGTGGAACTGCACGAGTTCGGGGTCGCGGATCCGCCCGCCCGCCTCGACGGCGAGGCGGAAGGAGTCGCCGGTGTTCTCGTCGCGGCGGGACGAGGTGCGCCGCCAGATGCGGTTGTGGCCGCCCGCGGCGAGGATCACGGCGTCGGCGTGGATGAGGTACCGGGTGCCGTCCACGAGGTCGAAGCCGTAGGCGCCGAAGATCCGGGGGACCGTGCCGCCGTCGGGGGCCGGGACGTCGTCGACCAGCAGGCGGGTGATGTAGACGGTGTCGAGGATCGGGATCTCGAGCTGCTCCGCGCGGTCGACGAGCGCGCGCTGGATCTCCAGGCCCGTGTAGTCGCCGGCGAAGGCGGTGCGGCGGAAGGTGTGTGCGCCGAAGAAGCGCTGCGAGATGCGGCCGTCGTCCTCGCGGGCGAAGCCCATGCCGTAGCGCTCGAGGTCGCGGATGCCCTCCTCCGCGCCGCGGGTGACGATCTCGACCGTGCGCGGGTCGGCGAGGAAGTAGCTCTCCTTGATCGTGTCGGCCGCGTGCTGCTGCCAGCTGTCCTGCGGGTCCATCGTGCCGAGGGCTGCATTGATGCCGCCGGCCGCGAGGGAGGTGTGCGCGTCGTGGCGCGGGCGTTTGCCGACGGCCAGCACGTCGACGCCCTGCTCTGCGACCTCGATGGCCGCGCGCAGGCCGGATCCGCCGGTGCCGATCACGAGCACGGTCGTGGAGACGAGGCGCTCGCGGGTGGTGTTCTCAGTCATGGGTTCCACGCTAGGAATCCGCCGGTGATTACTCCAATGCATAATCCGGCTGGAGTGAATGCGTCTAGGCTATGGTCATGAACCTCGAGCAGCTCCGCGGATTCGTCGAGATCGCCCGCCTGGGCAACTTCACCCGGGCCGCCGAGGAACTGCATCTCGCGCAGCCCTCGCTGAGCCGGCAGATCTCGACGCTCGAGCGGGAGCTCGGATCCGAGCTCTTCCATCGCGCACGCGGGCACATCTCGCTCACCGCGGCGGGCGAGGTGCTGCTGCCGTACGCGCGCCGCATGCTCGCGGACGCCGCGTCCGTGCGGCGGGAGATGGCCGAGATCGCAGGCCTGCGCCGCGGACGGGTGCGTCTCGGCGCCCCGCCGTCGCTGTGCGCGAGCATCGTTCCCGAGGTCGTCGGCGCATTCCGGGCCGCGCATCCCGGGATCGAGCTGGAGATCACCGAGCGCGGCTCGCGGGGCCTCGTCGCCGCGCTCGCCGAGGGGGTGCTGGATCTCGCGCTGCTCGCATCCTCGGATGCGGCGGCGGCGTCGCCCGTGAGCCTCAGCCGCACCCCGCTGCTCGAGGAGGACCTCGTGGTGATCTCCTCGGCCGCCCAGTCTCCCGTGAGCCACGGTCGGGCCATCGCGCTCGCGGCGGTCGCGGACCTGCCGCTCATCGCGTTCCCGCGCAGCTACGAGCTGCGCGCCGCGACCGATGCCGCCATCGCCGGGGCCGGCCTCACCGCGGAGGTCGTCGTGGAAGGACCGGAGATGGACACCGTGCTGCGCTTCGTCGAGCGCGGGGTGGGTGTCGCGGTCGTCCCCGCCATGGTCGCGCTCGACCGACCCGGCCTGCGCGCGGTGCCCCTGGCTGCGCCGAAGCTGACGCGCACCGTGAGCCTGGCGCACCGGGCCGA
>JAITLM010000207.1 GCA_031277885.1 Microbacterium sp. | reverse complement strand
CTGCTGCAGCTCGGTGCGGCTCTCCTCGCGAGACCAGACCGTCGCATCCTCGCCGAGATCGGCGCGGCGGGCTGCGGCATACGCATCCCACCAGGCGTCCACGGCGGCGGCGTCGAAGGCGTCGACGGGCTGGATCTCGATCGTCATACTTCCACGCTAGGCGAGTGAACTGGGTGCCGCGGCACCCCCTTAGGGGAGGCATCGCGGCAAGGCGCAGATTTCACGAGTTGGCGCTGACGGACGACGAGCTGCGGTGTGTGCATTGGCGCGTCCTAAGGCCAATCGTCGGAACCTGTTGGCCGCCTACGGCTGTGAGTGTCCGTACCCGTAGGGAGCGAACCCGTAGAGTGCCACTTCGTTGAGGGTCGCCCATCCTGCGGAAGCGGTGACATTGATTCGGATGTACCGGACGGGAATCGTTCCGCCTAGGAGCTTCGCGTCGAGATGGGTGGTGTTCGCCGTGGTGTAGGACTGCACGGTCGTCCAGTTCGTGCCATCGGTTGACGTGGAGACTGTCGCCGATTCCGGATAGTACTGGCCGTCCACGGGATACTGCGGCTTGAGGGAGATCCCGATCTTGCCGATCTGCCGGATGGTCTTCAGATCGATCGTGTAGTAGGCGGGAGCGGGTGAGCCTTTCGCAGCGGTGTTGAAGTATGCCGTGCTTCCATCGATGGCGCCCGTGGGCTTCATCTCCGGATGCGCGGGATCCGTCGCCGTCATGTCGGTGTTGATCGATACCGTTCCGGCGTTGTACTCGGCCATCAGGTCGAGTTTCGGGGTGTAGGAGCCCTCGATGTCTGCGACGTCGTATCGCTGGATGAAGAGACCGGAGACGGACGAGTCGTACACGGCGCTCACGAGGGAGGAGCCGACCAGAGCGGTGCCCGAATAGCCGGCGTCCCAGACGTCCTTGAACGGCTGGTAGAGGGTTTCCGGCAGCGTCGCCCCCCAGTACTGGTCCAGGTACCGCATCTTCACCATGACGGGGCGGCTTGAGCCGGAGGGCTGGCTCCACAGGTTCACGACCTTGTTGGTCCCCGGGATCCGGAAGAGCTCTGGGGCGTGCATCGGCACGCCGAGATCCTGAGTCGGTGTCCATGTGGTCATGTAGGTGCCGTCATAGGAGTCGTACTGGAATCCATTGGCGTTGGTGCGGGCGATCACTCGGAGGTGGCCGTCTTCGAGCTCTGCGATCGCGGGCTCGGTCCAGTCGGTCGCGCCGGAACCTGATGCGATTGTTTTCTGGTTGCCGCTCCACGATGCTCCCTTGTCTGTGGAGCGGACGATGACGATCGAGTTGTTCGGGTTCGAGCCCTGTTTTCCGTAAAGCGGGATCAGCAACTCGCCGGTACCACGTATCTCGATGATCTTCGCCGTCGTCGCGGCATGGGGGAGCGTGGAGGGAACGTCCACCGGGGCGGCCCACGAAGCTCCCTCGTTGTCGCTCGTGCGGGTCTGCGTGCCGATGACGGCGGACGCCGTCTGGTCGTAGGCGAAGTAGGACAGGATGAGACGGCCGGTCGACAGACGTGTGATCGAAGGGTCGCGGAGGTCTGCGCTGCCGGTGGCGATCACCTGCTCGCCCGACCACGTCGCGCCCCCGTCCGTGCTCTTCTTCATCCGGATGTCGCCTCTGCTGCCGACGTGGGAAGACGCCCACCGGTAGACGAGGATCAGCTCGCCCTGGTTGCCGACGACGAGATCAGGGAAGTAGGCGCGGCACTGCACCCCGGGCTGTCCGTCGCAGTCGCGTGCGACCACGGCGTTGTTGCCGGCATTGGCCCAGGTCGTGTGATCCAGGTCGGCGAAAGCGGGGCTGGCGGCCCCGAGCGCAAGCAGGGCGGCCACGCTCAGGCTGGCGATCGTTGACGCGATCTTCCTCATCGACTGCTCCTCACATCGGTGGCGGGCGTTTGCTCGCCTTCGGTGACGTCACGAAATCAGCGTTCGCCGTTCCATGTCAACAACAAAGAAATCCTTGACATGGAACGATGCTCCACGTCAGGGTCTCTCACATGGAACTGAATTCCACGTCGTATCACTCGCAGGGATTGACCCGAGGATTGGCTGCGCTGCGGGTTCTCGGTGCCGAACCGCAGCCGATGTCGCTTGCCGCACTGTCGCGCGCCCTTGACCTTCCGAAACCGACAGTGGTGCGCCTTCTGGCCGTCATGGAGCGTGAGGGCTTCGTTACCCGCGTGGGGCAACCGCCCATGTTCACGCTGGGGCCGAGCCTGTACGCACTGACCGAGTCGCTCGGCCCGGCCGACCTGTCACAGCTCACTGCCCCGACGATGAAGGCCCTCGCTGACGAGCTGGGTTTCACCACGAACCTTGGTGTGCTGCAAGGACGGGCGGTGCTGCACCTTGCTGTCGAGGAGCCTGCACGGGCACTTCGAATCGCAGCAGGAGGGTTCCTTGATCACACCTACTGCACGGGCCTCGGCAAGATGCTGCTCTCTGCGCTTGATCCCGAGGACGTCGACGAGCACGTGCCGTTGAGTGAACCCTATGAACGTTTCACTGACGCTACGATCACCGATCGCACTTCCTTGGACCGCGAGCTTGTTCGGATACGCGAGCGGGGGACCGCGATCGATGATCAGGAACGCAATCGTGGAGTGAGATGTATGGCGATTCTCGTTCCGACGGCTGATGAACTCGCGATCTCGTTGAGTGTGTCCGGGCCGGCGGGTGAACTCGGAGCTGGTGACGAGGCGCGTGTGCTGCATGTCTTGAACGAGGCGGCGGCGGCGATCGCCGAGCTTCCACGTCTGAGCGGTGCCCTTCAGACCGTGCGCGACAGGCTGGCACTCGCATGATCATCGATCTCCACACGCATTGCCACCTCCCTGAACACTGGGGTACTGAGCACGAGGAGCATTGGGAAGGTGCGTACGGCGCGCCGTATCCGGTCGTCACTCCCGAAACGTTTGACGCGGCCATGGTCGGCATCGATGTGGCTGTCACCTTCGGTATGGCGGCCACCACTGCTGGGGTACGCACGCCCAATGCTTTCGTCGCCGATTTCGTAGCCACGGTGACCACTCCGACGATCGGGTTCGCAGCGATCGATCCCTCGGATCCTGACTGGCGGGGCCAGTTGGAGGAGGCAATCGAGCTCGGCCTGCAAGGCGTAAAGCTCTATCCGGTTCTGGCTCTGTTCGATCCGCTCGCACCCGAGTTCGACGAGTTCTACCGGATCATGACCCGCAACGGGATGGTGGCGCTGTGGCACATGGGCGCCACGCCCAGTCCAATCGGCAGCCTCGCGGTCAGCCAGCCGCTCGTCATCGACGAGGTTGCGCGCCGGCACCCCGACCTCGTACAGGTGATGGCCCACATGGGACACCCCTGGCAACGCGATGCGAACGTTGTGCTGCGGAAGAACGCACGCGTTTACGCCGACGTCTCAGGCGTGCCATCGCGGCCGATGGACGCCTATCTGGCGCTCGTGCACGCCCAGGAATGGGGCACGGTCGACAAGCTCCTCTTCGGCTCGGACTACCCCCTCTGGACACCAGACGACGCGATCACGCGCCTGAACGGAATCGCCTCGATGCGCGCCGGCACACTGCCGTACGTCCATGAGGAAACCATCGCATCCATCCTGCATCGCGACACTCTCGCGTTGCTCGGACTCACGACACCAGGAAAGCGAGTACAACGATGAACCCGCCGGCAAGCCCTCGCAGTATCGCGGCCCGAGCTGAGCAGATCATCCCAGGGGGTGTCAACTCCGCTACCCGCGCCATCGGGTCACCCTGGGCGTTCACGGGCGCGAAAGGTGCGACCGTCACGGACGTCGCAGGCAAGGACTACCTCGACTACCACGCGGCGTTCGGCGCGATCCTTCTCGGCCATGGGGATGAGCGGGTCGCCTCAGCAGTCACTGAAGCAACCCGAGGCGCGGGTCTGGTCGGCCTCGGTATCACGGAGCTCGAGCTCAAGCTCGCGGAGCTTGTAGTCGATGCCATCCCCTCCGCGGAAATGATGATCACCACGATGAGCGGATCCGAGTCCGTACTACAAGCCGTGCGACTGGCCCGGGGGACGACCGGGAGACGATTCCTAGTCAAGTTCCAAGGCTGCTTCCACGGCTCTTTCGACGCCGTGGCACGCAACGTGATCTCGACCCCAGAACGGGCATACGGCTGGGACCCGAGCTCTGCAGGGATCCTCGAGGACGCGTTGAGCCACACTCTCGTCGCGGAGTTCAACGACCTCGACTCGGTCCGACAGCTGTTCGCCCAGTATGGAGACGACATCGCCGCCGTGATCCTCGAGCCAGTGCCACACAATGTCGGAGCACTGCTCCCGGAACAGTCCTTCCTCGAAGGACTGCGCGAGATCACGCGCACCCACGGCGCGCTGCTCATCTTCGACGAGGTGATCACCGGGTTCCGGCACGCGCTCGGCGGGTATCAGGAACTGTGCGGCGTGACCCCAGACCTGACGACGTTCGGCAAGGCGATGGGGAACGGTATCGGCGTGGCGGGCCTCGCGGGCTCCCGCGAGGTGATGAGCAACTTCTCCTCCGCGGGAGGACCAGTGATGCTCGCCGGAACGTTCAATGGCAAC